>JBBSQJ010000170.1:0-8577 GCA_038257965.1 Propionibacteriales bacterium | reverse complement strand
GAGCGCGTCGGCGACCAGGTTGATCCCGATGGACTCCAGTGCCATCATCGCTCGCGCTCCCGCCTCGTCGCGGTCGGGCAGCCGGTAGGTGTAGCTGTCCGGGTCGCCCAGACCGACGAGCTGGCGCCACGTGCGTTTCGTGCTGTGTGGCTTTCGCAGCACGTAGCCGGTGCCCTGGCCGCTGGGCCCGATCGCCGCCGTCATCACCACCCCGCTGGAGAACTGCAACCGCTGGAGATGACCTTCCACCAGCGGAAAGTAGTCGTCGGGGAGCTCGGTGCGGACCGTGGCGAACATCGCGGTCAGGCCTGCCGACCGGCAGCGGTCTGCATGGTCGTCGGCGAGCGTTCGCAGCTCGTGCAGGTCGCTCAACAAGTCGGCGAGGATGTCGCGTGAACGACGCATCACGCTGGACGGATCCTTGCCGAACAACCACGTCCGGGTGCGGCGGGGGCTGTCCACGGCGTGTGCCGCCAGGCGATGGAGCGCCTCGGCCAGACCGGGCAGCGCGAGGAAATCGAGGAGGACGTCTTGCCGGTAGGCGATCTCCGCGACGTCGTCGAGCGGGCTCAACAGCGTCGGTGCGAGCTGGTCACGCACCCGTTCGTCACCGGCAGCCATCACCTCCAGCAACGCCTCGATCCCGAGGTCGCGGATGAGATCGTCGGCTCGCGCCGGCACGCGGGACCGGACATCGGGGTCGCGGTCGGTGAACAACAGTCGCACCTTCATCGGCCCAGCCTCCGTTCCAGCACGTCGGTGGTGAGTCCGTAGCGGGCCGCTAGAGCGGTGGCGTACGCCTTGCCGTCGGCGGGGCGTCCTACCAGCCTGAGCGTGCGGCGGCTGGTGTCGGCCGGATCGATCTCGGCCACCATGCTGATCGTGTCCTCAGCACGCGCCGCGAGCTCGTCCAGGAACGTCACACACGCGCTGCGGCAGCCGAGTTCGCGGATCCGGTCGAGCACCTGACTCGACAGCCACAAGGCGTCGTCTGCGGTGGTGGAGGTGAAGATCTCGTTGAGGATGACCAGGCTCCGCTCGGTCGCCCCTGCCAGCAGCGAGTGTATGCGGACCAGATCGTCGTCCAGCTTGCCGGTGAGATCGTCGAGGTTCTCGCCGCGCTCGAAGTGCGTGCCGATCATGTCCGGCAAGGCCAAGGCGGCGCGCTCGGCGGGCACGGTCAGGCCCAGCGCGGCCAGGTGATGCAGTTGAGCGATCATCCGGGCGTACGTCGTCTTGCCGCCCTGGTTGGGGCCGGTGACCACGACGACGCGCTGCGTACCCGACATCTGCAGGCTGTTGGGAACCAGTGTGCGCCGATCGCGGACGAACTGGTCGGCCAGCGCGACGTCGTACCCGCCGACGATCTCCAGGCCTTCGTCGGCGCCGACGATCTCCGGGTAGCAGACCGGAAGGCCCGCGGTCGTGAGCCGCTGCGTGAACTCCCGCCAAGCCAGGTAGAACTGGATCTCGCGGTCGAGGCGTGCAACGGCGTCGTCGACGAACGCCTCGTGGGCGATGCAGAATTTCGCCAGGTCGTCGAACGGCTCGGGAAACAGCAACGCCACCCGGTCCGCGATCGCCTCCTCCACATGATTCATCTCGGGGTAGGTGGGCAGTTTCACCCGGTAGCTGGTAGCGGCGCCGATCCGGAAGCGTTCGAAGGTCGCCGCGACGTCGGCCGCGTAGTCCCCCTCATCGTCGGTCGGCCGGCTCACCTGGACCCGATCGCCGTGGATCTGGAGTCGGTAGCTGACGCGTCGGAGTGCCTCGGCCACCCGCTCGGCACCGGTCTCGAAGTCGACGTACGCCTGCCCGGCCCGGTAGTCCACGAGATGGTCCCGGACCGTCGCCAGGGCATCCGAGGCGGTCGGCGTGACCGCGAGGCAATCGGCGAGCCCGTCGACGGCCGCGCGGTAGTTGTCGGCGGCCGCCAGCCACCACAGCCGCCGTTGCAACCGATAGCGCAGCTTTCTCGAACGCCGAAGGCAATCGCGCATCGCGCTCATCCGTTCGGCGAACCCGGTGAGTGCGCCCGCCACGCAATCGTCCTCCAGATCGCGCAGCACGGCCTGCCGGTAGCCGACGTCCGCGCTCTCGGTCAGCCGGGCGTCGAAGAATTCGGCAAGGTCGTAGGAGTCCCGGCCGGTCAGGACCGAGCGGATGAGCTGGTCCAGGTTGAGGTCGGTGAAGTAGTCCGGACGGTCGGGCACGATGCCAGCGGGTTCGTCGGCGAACAAGACGCTGACGTAACGCGAGGTCCGGATGGCTGCTGGGGCGACGATCGATCCGACAGTCATGACCGGCTCCTTCCGCGCTTTCACGCTTCAGGGACCGTCAGCGGTGCAAGCCGCAGGTGAAGGCGAGCCCCATCGCCTCGATGACGACGCTACTCCGACAGCACACCGACCGGAACGCGAAGTGAGATTGATCACCAACCGCGCTCGACCCATGCCCGACGGACTGGACGGTGCTGACGACGTCGAGGTCCGGCAGTAGGGTTTGACCAGGCGATGGTGTCCGCCCGAGGGTAGTTGACCCTCCAACCGCCACGACGGCTGACGACTCCTCCCGCAGGCTTCGACGTCTGACAGGAGCGCGCCATGGCGACAGTGGACCAACGCCCGAACGCCGACGAAACCGTTTCCGGCCGCATCTTCTTGGTCCGACACGGGCGTACGGCCCTGAATGCGGATGGTCGGCTTCGCGGCCGGCTCGATCCGCCGCTGGACGACATCGGCGAGCGTGAGGTGCTCGCCCTGGCCCGGACCCTGGCGGAGCATCGGATCGTACGCATCGTTGCGAGCCCGTTGACGCGGGCGATGCAGACCGCCCAGGCGATCGGCCAGGCGACGTGGCAACCGGTGACCGCCCTCAGCGCCCTCCTCGATCGCGACTACGGTCGTTGGGCCGGCGAGCGGGAGGACGAGGTGGTTCGCCGGTTCGGCAGCCTCGACGCGGCGCCGGGCGTTGAGCCGCTATCGGCGGTTACGCAGCGAGCCTGTGTCGTGGCCGAGAACCAACGCGAGATGCTCACTCACGGCGATGTGGTAATGGTGTCGCACGACGCCGTAACCAGGGCACTGCTGGTCGCCCTCGATCCGGCCCTTGCCATGCGCGTCGGCAGGCTCGGCCAGCGAACCGCCTGCTGGAACGAGATCCGCATGGTGGGCGAACGGTGGGTCGTTGTCGAGGTGGATCGGAAATCCCCGGTTCCGGTGCCCGACGAGGTCGCCGGCGCGTGACCGGGGAGAGCGGTCCAGTGGCGCTTCCGAAACCGACCGATCCATCGGACCCGGACCGGTGGCTAACCCCGGGCGTGCTGGGCGTCGGAGCGGCCTCGCTGTGCAGCGACACCAGCCACGAATTGGTCACCAGCCTGCTGCCGAGCTTCCTGACCTCCACCCTGCACGCGGGGCCGGCCGCCCTCGGGGCGATCGAAGGGGTGGCCGACGCCCTCAGCGGGCTGGCCAAACTCGCCGGTGGTCCACTGGCGAGCGACCCGCGCCGGCGTGGGCGGCTCGCCGCGAACGGCTATCTCGGCACGGCGCTCGCCACTGCGGCCATCGGGCTGACCGTGGCCGTCTCGCAGGTGGCGGCGCTGCGGGCGCTCGCCTGGGTGAGCCGCGGGCTGCGTACGCCGGCCCGGGACACCTTGCTCATCAGCCTGGTCCCGAAGAACCGGTACGGCCGCGCCATCGGCATCGAGCGCGCCGGCGACAATGCGGGCGCCATCCTCGGACCGCTGATCGCCGCCGGGCTGGTCGGGCTGATCGGTGTCCGATGGGCCATGCTGACCTCGATCGTTCCGGGACTCCTGGCGGTGTTGGTGATCACGCTGGCTGCCCGCGAGGCTCACCGTACCTTCGTCGGGCGGCCCGGGAGCCGCTCGACACTGAGCTTGAACCTGACTCGGTTGCGCCGCGCCGGATTCGGACCGGTGTTGGCGCCGATCGCCTGCTTCGAGTTGGGCAACGTCGCCGCTACGCTGCTCATCCTGCGAGCCACAGGTCTCCTCACCGGTACGCATCGCTCGGCCACGGCCGCCGCGAGCGTGGCGATCCTGCTCTACGCCGTCCACAATGCCGTTGCCTCGGTCACGTCGCTCGTGGCGGGCCCGCTGAGCGACCGTGGGCGGAGACTGGGCTTGGTCCTGGGCGCTGCCTGCTTTGCCGTCGGCTATCTCCTGATGGCAGTGGCCACGCACGGCTGGCCAGTCCTGCTCGTCGCCTTCGTCCTCGCCGGCGCCGGGATCGGGTTCGCCGAGACCGCCCAGTCCAGCTCGGTGGCGTACGCACTACCCGAAGAGTTGCGTGGCAACGGCTTCGGCGTGCTCGGACTGGTGCAGTCGGCCGGAGATCTGGGTTCCACCTTGGTCGCGGGGCTGCTATGGGCGGTCTTTTCGCCAAGGGTGGCGTTCGGGTACGCGGCGACGTGGATGATCGCGGCGATCATCGTGAGTGCCGTCGGCCGGTCGGTCGGGAACGCGACATGATCTGGTGTGTGGAACGCGCGACGTCGCGCTCTTCGCCGCAGGAAGGATCGACCCATGAGTGACCGCACCATCGTCGTCGGCGTCACACCCCACCAGCCGGACAGGGTCGTGCGGCAAGCCGCTCGATTCGCTCGTGCCTTCGACGCCTCCCTGGTGTGTGCGAACGTCGATCCGGGTGCCTACGTCGTGGAGGAGAAACCGGACGGCTCGATCGGCTCTCGACCGGTCGATCCCGACGCGGTGGACTGGAGCGGTCCGGTGTTCGACTCCGCGCTCGCCCAGCGCATCGAGTCCTGGGCTCGCGAGGAGGCGGTGGTTGTGGAGTTCCGGCAACTCGCCGGCGACATCGCCCACGCCCTGGGCCGACTGGCGGAGGTGCTCGATTCGGAGCTGATCGTCGTCGGCAGTCGCCGGGGCGGTCTGCGCTCGAGTGTGCACGACTTCTTCGGCGGCTCGGTGGCGGTTCATCTTGCGCATCGGCAACCCCGCCCGCTGGTCGTCGTCCCGATCAGTCCGGCCGCCGAGGGGCCTCTGCCGTGGGAGCCGCACTGATGGGGGAGCAGACTCCTCGTCTTGTGGAGAGCGACTCCGAGCGCGATGACACCGTCATCACCCGGATTCGCCCTGCCCACCTGTCGGTGGGCAACATCGCCCTGGTCGCAGCCGGCGGCGCGATCGGTACCGGTCTGCGTTTCGGACTCGGGCTGCTGGTACCCAATGAGCACGGCGTCCCGGTCGCCGTCTTCGTGGCCAACATCGTCGGGGCGTTCGTGCTCGGCCTGCTGCTGGAGTTCCTGGCCGACACCAGCCTGGACGTCGGATGGAGCAGGCGTGCGCGGCTCGGCATCGGCACCGGGCTGCTCGGCGGCTTCACGACGTACAGCTCGCTGGCCACAGGCACGGTGACTCTCGGCCTGGTGCACCCGGCGATCGGAGCGGCGTACGGGCTGGCGACGGTGGTGCTGGGTGGCGGCGCCTCGATCATCGGCGTCGCCGTGTCTCGCCACCGACTGCGACCGTCGCTGAGAGCCCGGAGGGGACGATCGTGATCGCGTTGCAGGTGGTCGCCATCTGTCTGGCCGGTGGGGTGGGCGCGGCACTGCGCTTCGTGATCGATGGGAGCATCCGGCATCACAGCTCCGGCTCCTACCCGCTGGCCACCATGATCATCAACGTCAGTGGGTCACTCTTGCTCGGCGTGCTCACCGGGCTGGTGTTGGAAGATCTGGTGTCCCCTGGCTGGCAACTGATGCTGGGAACCGGGCTGCTGGGCGGCTACACCACGTTCAGCACCGCAAGTCTGGAGACCGTGCGCCTGGCCGAGGACCGTCGGTGGTGGGCCGCCGCGATCAACGGCTTCGGCATGCTTGTGCTCGGCGCGCTGGCCGCGGCCGGCGGCTACGCTCTCGGGCTCCGTTTGTGAGTCTGGTCGTGAGCGAGGTGGGTCGGCAGGCGAGCTGGGCTGAGCGAGCGGGTGGGCAGATGAACGACCGCACCCGTGCGGTGGCCTCACCAGGAGTCCTACTCGACGATCTCGCGAGGTTGGCCGGGCTGGTCGAACCCGATCAGGAAGACGACGTGGCCGACCTGGTCGCACGGCTCTGCGACAATCGGTTCCGCATTCTGGTGGTCGGCGAGGCCAAGCGGGGGAAGTCGAGTCTGATCAACGCGTTGCTCGGTCGCCAGGTGCTGCCGGTGGGGGTCGTCCCGGTCACCTCGGTCACGACCACCGTCTCCCACGGGACTTTCGAGCGGTTGATCGTCGACTATCGAGACGGTCGCCGAGCAGAGGCCGGTCTCGCCGAGTTGGCCGGACTCGTCGACGAGCGCGCCAACCCGGGCAATCGACTCGGGGTGGATCAGGTCAGCGTGTATGTCGACGCGCAGATCGTCCGGGACGGGATCGAGCTGGTGGACACCCCCGGCACCGGGTCGGTCTACGACCACGGTCGAGAGGCCGAGCGGGCCCTGCGGACCATGGACGCCGCGATCCTGGTCCTGACCGCCGACCCTCCGCTCTCGGCCAGCGAGCGCGATCTGCTGGCCGAGGTCGCCGCGACGGCAGTGCACACGTTCGTCGTGGTCAACAAGGCCGACCAGCTCGAGCCGGCCGACGTCGCAACTGTCGTCGAGTTCGTCGCCGATCAGACGACGGCCCTGCTCGGTGGTGCACCCGAAGTACTCGTGTGCTCCGCCCGCGAAGCGCTGCGCGCCCGGGCGGCCGGAACCGTCGAGCTGTCCGCGGGCATCTCGGAGCTGGAGGCGGCACTGGCGCAATACCTGGCGTCCGAACGCGAAGCCGGACTGCTGGAATCTGTCCGTCGCAAGGCCGCCCGGTTGATCTCGGCAACCCTTGACGGGTTGAACATCCGGCTCAGCCTGGCCGCGTTCCGCGCCGACGAGGCGCACCGGCGCAGCGAGGATTTCCTGGCTCGGCTCGAAAGGGTGCGTCGACGACGGGCCGAAGCGGCCGATCTCGTCGCCGTCGGCACCACCCGGATGCTCGCCGATTTGAACGCGGCGGCGGCCGAGACGGAGGTCTGGCTCGATGCCCGGGCCGTCTCCGCGGTCCGTTCGTGGGTCGACGGACCGGGTGCCGGCCTGCGGCCGGCCGCCATCCGAGTCGACGGACGGACCTACGCCGTGGAGTGGGTGCGCACGACGGTGGACCGGTGGCGGCTCGGGCGCAGCCAGGCGTTGACCGAGGGCCTCCGCCGGCTCGATGACCGGCTCCTGGCCGACCTGTCCGCCGACCTGGCCGATATCGCGGTCGCGGCGCGGGAGGTCCTCGGGGTCGAACTCGGCGCCGAGTCCGACCGGAGCGCCCTGGTGGACAATCCCGACTTCAGTTACCAGTTCGGCGATCAGATCGGGTGGAGTGAGCTGCTCACCGACTCACTGCGGCGTCGGTTGGGCGGGCGACGGCATGCGCTCGAGGAGCTGCTGGCGGAGACCGAGCGGCTGGCCCGGCAGCAGGTCGGGCGAGTCCGTTCCGACCTCCAGGCGCGGCTGCAGGAGAGCGGGCGGAGCCTGGTCGGGGCGGTGGCCGAACGGTTCGCGTCCGCAACAGACCTGCTCGAGCACGCGCTGGCCGACGCGGTCCAGGACCGGGAGACGTCCGCCGCCGACGCCAGTGACGTCGCAACGGTCCTTCGGCCACGGATCGTGGAGCTCCACCATCTCCGGGCGCGCCTGCGCCGTGCGCGGCACTGAGCGTGAGCGGCCTGCAGGCAGGGTCTCCGAACGACGGCGTCAGCGGGCGAGATAGCCCCGTCGACCGCGTAGTAGGCGCCGTCCCTACTACACCGGCCTCTCCACCGAGCCGCGTCCCGCGTCAAGGTGGCAGATGATGCCGGGAGTACCCGGCACCATCTGCCACTCAGCGACGAGTTGCCTTGCAGCGGCCACAAGACGTGGGCGTGCCCGCCCATCCCCGTCGCTCGAGCACGGCGGCGACCAGTCCGGCCACCCGGCAGGGATCTCCCTGGACGTCACGCCAACCGAAGCGAAGCGTCGACTCGCCCGCCAGCAAGGCCAGGTTGTCGCGCTCCATGTCGCGGAAACGCCCGAGACCCTCGTGGCCCAGCCGGCCGTCCAACTCCACGACCGTCGCGAAGTCCTCGTACAGCACATCCCTGACATGGCGGCCCCGTCGGGCCTGTCGTTGTCCGGTCGGCAACCGATGGGCGCGCTCGACATCGCGCAGGTACCTTAGCTCCAGGGGGCTCTCCGCTCCCTCGGCGACGTCGGCGAGAACGCCGGCCAGCAGGCGACGGTTGGCTATCCGGCAGCGCTCGTCGAGTCGGGTTCGGATCCGTTCCCTGGTGGTGCGCCGGGTGTGCAGGGCGCGCGCCACGAGGTCGATCATCTCCGCGCTGTCGGCGTCCACACACAGATCCAGCACTGTGTCCTCGATGCCTGTCCGCGGCGGATCTCCCCGAGCTGTGCTCAGCCGCACATTCGCCCGTTCGAGCCGGAACGTCCAACAACCTCGGTCGGCGCGACGCGTCCGGCCGCGCACGTAGACCTCGATGAGGTCTGGAGCCTGTTGACTGAGGCCGTGCAGATGCGCGGCGGCGTGG
>JBBSQJ010000169.1:0-8704 GCA_038257965.1 Propionibacteriales bacterium | reverse complement strand
TTGATCAAGCCGGCGGCCAGCGTCTCGGTGGCGATGTCGGCGCGGGGCAGGAAGACCCGGTTGATCGGATCCAGGACGTCGTCGTATGGGGGGAACTCTGCCGCCAGTCCGGCGGCGGACTGCTCGCCGATGGGCACCAGGTCGGGCTCGATTCCCCAAGCCTGCAGGGCCTTTGCGGTGACGTCGCCGACGACCGCGACCTTGAGACCGGAGAATGCACGAGCGTCGAGGCCATAGTCCTCGAACTTCTCGCGGACCGCCTTGACGGCGTTCACCGAGGTGAAGGCGACCCACTCGTAGCGGCCCTCGACCAGACCGCGGATGGCCTTGTCCATCTGCAGCGGACTGCGCGGCGGCTCGACCGAGATGGTCGGCACCTCTTCGCTGTGCGCGCCGTACGTCCGCAGCCGGGCGACCATCGGTGCCGCCTGGTCCTTGGTCCTGGGCACCAGCACTCGCCAGCCGAAGAGGGGCTTGGTCTCGTACCAGGAGAGCTCGCTTCGCTGCTCGGCGGCCTGACCGATGATCACGTGTGCGGGATCGGTGCCCGGCGCCTTGGTGGTCTTCACCACACTCACCAGGTCGTCCAGGGTGGTGCTGATGGTCAGTTGCTCCGTGCTGCCGCCGTGCAGCGTGACCAGCACATGATCATCGCCCGAGCGACCTGCGGCTTTCGCGGCCTCGACCAGGCTGGTGATCATGGACACGACGGTGCTGACCACCACGGTCGAGACGCTGCCCCAGGGGGTTGCCCCGACCTTGCTGAACTTGCCCTCGGTCGACGAGGCGAAGTGGACGCCACCGCCGTGCGTGAGATCGACCCCCGCATACTCCGGGACCGCGGTCAGGCTCGAAACGCCGGGAACGACCTCGAAGTCGATGCCACCCCGCACGCACGCGGCCGCCTCGTCGGCCACCGCGTTGTCGAGGAACGGATCGCCGTGTACCAAGCGAACCACCCGGGCGCCGGCGCACGCGTGCCGGAGCACGATCTTGGCCCGAGCCGACGGCGACAGCGGCCGGCCCGCCTCGGACAGACCGAGCGTGGCGATCTCCGCATGCTCGGCCAGCGTGATCGCCGGATGGCTCAGAATCGGCTGCTGGCGGTCCGAGTCGAGGATCACCGCGCTCGCATCGGCGAGTGCGGCGATCGCGCCGAGGGTGAGCAGGTCGGGATCGCCCGGACCGGTGCCGACGAAGATCACCCTGCCTCGGGTGACCGGAGACATGGGAGTGGAGGTGGTACGGGACTTGCGGACCGACGTTGTGCTCACAGGGGGTTCTCGCGTTCTGTGTTCGGCGCCGACGCTCGATCGGCGAGTTTCACGTGCCCGTCCGGCACTGGCTCGTCGAGCAACTCCGTCAGCGCTTCCCTCGCTGCAGCCGCACCGAACTGCGCCGGGTTCTCCGTCGTGCCGCGCCGCTGGACGCGGAAGAGATCCGAGGTCAGTATCGATCCGCTTTTGGTCGGTTCTGACAAGTTGCTCAGATACGTTCTCCCAATTACGGCGGTCAGAGTCAAATCGAGGCTCATACCACGGACGGATTTGACAATTGCGCGTGCACCGACGGGGGCCAGGCACCCTGCCTGCAGCGTCGCCAGGAATCCTCGCTCTGCAAGGGATTCTGCGCGGCTCGCCGGGTCGTCGAGCTGTCGTACCGCGTTCGCTCGCGGCGTAGTCAAGGACTCGTGCACTTCCACCGCCAAGGCACCCTGTCCAGGCGCAGGTAACACGTGCTCCTCGGCCAACACGGTGGCCGGCAGCCCTTTGACAACGGTATCGGAGTTGGAGGATCCCTCCAAAGGCCCGGAAAGGTAGCCAAGACGTCGCAATCCGGCAGCAGCGAGGAGAACGGCGTCGCACATCCGGCTGGAAACCTGGCCGATTCGGGAGTCCACGTTGCCCCGGATCGGCACCGGTTCGATAACGATTCCGAGACGTTTCCCGAGCTCGATCAACTGGAGAGCCCGTCGAGGAGCGCCGGTGCCGATCCGCACGCCGTCGGTGAGGTCGACCAGTCGAAGGCCGATCAACACGTCGCGGGTGTCCTCGCGAGCGGGTACGGCCGCAAGCACGAGCCCCTCGACCGGCGCGGTCGGCAGGTCCTTGAACGAGTGCACCGCAAGGTCGATCCGGCCCAGCGCCAATGCCTCGCGGACGGCGCTGGTGAACACCCCGGTGCCGCCGATCTCGGTCAGGGCGCGACCGTCGACGTCACCGACGGTGGTGATCCCGACGAACTCGCTGCGCACTCCGGACGCCGCGAGCAGGGCCGCGACGTGATCGGCCTGGGCCCGGGCCAGCGGGGATCGGCGCGCACCGATCCGAAGTGCAGCATCCCTCACGGCCGACGCCCTTGCCCGGAACCTGTCGCGAGCCCTTCGACACGACGGGTCGTGCGTTCAGGGCACGACTCGTCGAATCTTTGCCGTTCGACCTGCTCGGTGCCGGAGCTGATCGAGCGGTGGGCTAGGACTGACTGGTTGAAGGGTCGAAGCGGACATGCCTGTCTAGACCAGAGCGCCACTACCTCGGTACCTCCGGCGACATCACCGCGGCGACGGTCTGCGGATCGAGCGCGAACAACTCGCGGAGCGCCGCCGCGTAGTCCATGGAGGTGGAGTCGGCCGCCAGTTCTTGGACCCGCACGGTCGGCACGTGAAGCAGTTTGTCGACCACTCGGCGGACGGCCCGATGGACCTCGTCGCGTTCGCGACCGGTGAGCCCGGGCAAACGGAGATCGAGCCGGTGCATCTCGCTGGAGACCACCTCGGATGCCATCGACCGGAGCGCGACGACCGTAGGGGCGACCGCGGTCGCGCGCCGCATCCCGAGGAAGTCGCCGACCTCGGACCGCACGAGCTGACGGGCGGCCTCGATCTGTAACGCGGTGGCGCAGTCGAGGTGCCCGTCCACCAGTCGAGCCAGGTTGACCAGTTCGATCCCCAACTCGGTCACGTCGTCGGAGACGTCGGCCGGCAGGGCCAGGTCCACGATCCCACGCACCGACGTGCCGGTCAGCTCGGCGCGGGTGATCAGCACCTCATGCGCACCGGTACAGGTCACCACCACGTCGGCTACCCGGAGGGCGGCCGGCAGGTCCGCCCAGGGCAGCGCGACCCCACCGATGCTTTCGGCGAGCTTGTGCGCGCGGGCGAACGTCCGGTTCACGCACGCCACCGACGCACCCGCCGCCTGGGCTGTGCGCGCGGCGAGCGCGGCCATCGAGCCCGCCCCGACGACGAGGACGCGCCGGTCGACCAGCGGCCCTATCCGCGGGCTGAGCACCTCGTAGGCCGCCGTGACCAGGGACCGCCCGGCGGAGCCGATCGAGGTCTCGGTGTGCACCCGCTTGCCTACCCGGATTGCCTGTTGGAACAACGAGTTGAGCACCGTGCCGACTGTTCCGTGGCCCTGCGACTGAGTCAGTGCGGCTCGCACCTGGCCGAGGATCTGACTTTCCCCCACCACGAGCGAGTCGAGCCCAGACGCGACCCCGAAGGTGTGCGCAACTCCACCTTCGTCGAAGTACACCGCGCATCGGTTCTGCAGTTCGTTCACCGACAGACCGGCGAAGCGGGCCAGTGCGCCGGCCGTGTCCTCCAGACCGCCGTGGAAGCGCGACACCGAGGCGTACAGCTCGGTGCGATTGCAGGTGGAGAGCACGACGGCTTCGTCCACGTACTCACTCGTCATCAGATCGTCGGCGAACTTGGCCGCGGCGGGTGCGTCCATGGCGAGGGAGGACAAGAACTCCACCGAGGCGGTCTTGTGCGACACGCTCAGCACGAGAATGCTCACTACTGGACTCTCCTGACCGGGGCCGACCTGGTCGTGATGCGGCCGTTCGCGGCGCCCTCGTCGGCTTTGCGTTGCTCGTGGTAGGCCAGGATCTGTAGCTCCTGGCCGAGATCGACCTTACGGACACTGACGTGGCCGGCCACGCTGAGCACGACCGGTGCGAAGTTGAGGATGCTGGTGATGCCACATTCCACCAGCCGATCGGCGACAGACTGGGCGGCCTCAGCCGGAGTGGCGATCACCGCGATCGCCGCGTGGGTCTCGGCGACCAGCCGCTCCAACTCCGACAGGTCGGCGATCGGCAGCTCATGAATCCGGCGCCCGACCAGCTCCGGCGCCGCGTCGACCAGGGCGACGATGCGGAATCCCCGAGACGAGAAGCCGGAGTAGTTCACCAATGCCGTGCCCAGATTGCCGAGCCCGACGACGATCACCGGCCAGTCGTGGGCCGACCCTACTTCCCTGCCGATCTGGAACCGCAGGTACTCCACGTCGTACCCGACGCCGCGGGTGCCGTACGAACCGAGGTAGGAGAGGTCTTTGCGCAGCTGGGCCGAGCCGACTCCGGCTGCCTCCGCCAGCGCTCCGCTGCTGATGGTGTCCACGCCGCGCGCCGCGACACCGGCCAGCGCACGGAGATAGACCGGCAGCCTCGACACGGTTGCCGCCGGAATTCCCTTGCTGGTGCTCGGCAGTGCGGCGACACTCAGCACGGACTCGGCGAGTCCAGATCCGGGCGGCACAGCGGCGCGGGTCTGACTGGCCACATCGCTCCCGGGTGTCGTCCACGGACTGGGTTCCGCTCGCCGACCACGCCGAGGCAGGGGAGCCGAACCGAGCATCCTCACTCTAGGAGCTTGTGAACGTGTGAACAACTGTGGTCACGCTCCGGCCGGTAGCCGGTCTCCAGTCAGCCGTGCGGTTTCCGTAGCGCTGCGCGCAGCCGGTCCGGGTTCACCCGCCAGAAGTCGTGCTGTCGTCCGTCGACGAAGGTGACCGGGATCTCGTTGGTGTAGCGGGCCGTCAGCTCTGCGTCGTCACTGATGTCGCGCTCGGCCCATGGCACTGACTCCTCCGCACAGACGCCGGCGATCACCGCCTTGGCGTCCTCGCACAGGTGGCAGCCGGGCCGGACGAGGACGAGCACCCGAGGATCAGCCACCGGCGAACCCCTCCGTGCCCGAAGACTCCCCGGCCAGCAGCTGTCGTAGCGCACCGCGGCGGACGAGCCCGGTGATGGTGCGCGGCAACCCGTCGACCGTCCGGATCTCCCGCGGTCGCTTGTAGGGAGCGAGCCGCGAGCGGCAGTGCTCGGCCACCCGATCCGGAGTCGTCGTGCCGGAGACGAAGGCCACCATCCGCTGCCCGGTGCCCCCAGCCGGGGCGCCGATGATGGCAACCCCGTCGACGCCTTCCAGCTCGGCTATCACCTGCTCCACCTCCGCGGGATAGACGGTGAACCCACTGATGCTGAGCAGATCGCGAACCCGGTCGAGCACGAACAACTCTTCTCCGTGCAGGTAGCCGAGGTCGTCGGTGTTCCACCAGCCGTCCTCACCCGGACCGCCCGTGCCGTGTGGCCAGTAGCCGGAGAAGAGCATCTCGCCTCGCACCCAGATCTCGGCCGGCTCGTCCGCGCTGCCGTCTCCGATCCTGATCTGCACCCCCGGAAGCGCGCGACCCACATGGCCGGGCCCCCACACCTCCCCGCCCAGCGTGCTCGCAACGCCTCGGCCGGTCTCGGTCAGGCCGTACGCCGGCTCGATCCGCAGTCCGCTGCGCTCGGTGAACTCGCGCATCAGCGGCCACGGCAACCTCGCGCCGGCGGAGACAACGCTGGTCACGGTATCCAGCGAGGCACGGAGGTCGGTCCCGGCCTGCGTGGCCCGCTGGAGCAGACGGAGGATCTGCGGCGGGGTCAGTGGCAGGTGGGTGATGGACTCGGCGAGCGCCAGGGCGGCGAGGTCCGCCCGATCATCGGCGATGACCAACCGACAGCCGACGGCGCACCAGCTGCCCACGACGGCGACGAGACCGTACGCACCGGAGAGGGGCAGCGCGCACCCGACCACCGAATCGGCGCCCGGCTGACCCGGTCCGCTGTCCAGGTCGGCGAGTAACGCGCGGTGGCTGAGCATCACCGGACGCGGTTCCTCGGCAGTCCCCGCTGTGTAGAGCAAGGCGGCCAAGGCCTCCCGGTCGGGCGGTGACAGGACCGGCGTGCCGTCGGGATCGGCCAGCTGGGTGAGTCCTTCCATGGTCAGCGCAACGGTCTGCAGATCGGTACCCAGCTCGGGCTCGCCGGTGGTCAGCAGCAGCCGGGCGCCGCTCGAGGCGAGCCAGTGGTTGGAGAGCTCACCGCTCGCCCGCAGGCCGAGCGGCACGGCCACCACGCCGGCGCGGAGGGCGGCCAGGTAGGCGAGGACGTACGGGATCGAGCTGGGTCCGCGCAGGGCGAGCCGATGTCCCGCGAGCACGCCTCGACGGGCCAGGCCGCAGGCCAGCGCCGAAACGTGGCGTTCGAGCTCGGCCCAGGTGAGACTGAGTCGATCCGCACCGGTCTGGACGACCGCGACGTCGTCCGGCCGTTCGCGGGCATTGCGCGCGACGAGCTCGGTGAGATTGGTCGATCGTGGGACCTCGGCTGTCAAAGCATCGACGTCGATGTCGTCGCCGAACCCGTCGATCGTCGACGTCGGCAGCGAGGTGGTCGGCAGCGCGTTGGACGGCTGGGACGGGCTCGGGGGGCTGGACGCGGCCACCAGAGGAGTCTTCCACGCTCCGGCGCCCCGCGCGAGGCGCGGTGGCTGTCGGCGTGTGGTGGCGCACCGGCGTCGGAACTGAATCTGCCCGGGCACCGCTGACTAGGGTGGCGGTGTGACCCAGCCGCCCGACACCGCCGAGCCGCTCCCGGCGACCGAGCCGCTGATCCACGATGATGCGCTGGCGGCAGCGTTCTTCGACCTCGACAACACCGTCGTCCAGGGGGCGTCGGTGTTCCACCTCGCCAAGGGCCTCTACCGGCGCGGGTTCTTCCCTACCGGCCTGATCGTGAAGGGTCTGTGGTTGCAGATCCATTTCCGGCTGATCGGCGGCGAGAACGACGCGCATATCGAGGACGCTCGCGCCACCATGCTCAGCTTCATCGAGGGTCATACCGTCGACGAAGTGGTCGAGGTCGGCAACGAGGTCTACGAGGAGTTCATCGCGCCGCGGATCTGGCCGGGCACCCGGGCGATCGCCCAGATGCATCTCGACGTCGGTCAGCAGGTGTGGCTGGTGACGGCGGCGCCGATCGAGGTGGCGGGTCTGATCGCCAGTCGGCTCGGACTGACGGGAGCGTTGGGCACGGTCGCCGAACACGTCGACGGGGTCTACACCGGCCGCCTGGTCGGCACCATGCTGCACGGCCCGGCCAAGGCCGAGGCCGTCCGGGCGCTCGCCGCAGAACACGGCCTCGACCTGGCTCGCTGTTTCGCCTACTCCGACTCCTACAACGACCTACCGATGCTGTCGCTGGTCGGGCATCCGTGTGCGATCAACCCGGATCGACGGCTGCTCGAGTACGCCGAGGACCACGACTGGCAGATCCGGGACTACCGCTCGGGCCGGCGGGCAGCCCGGATCGGGCTGCTCGGAGCGGGAGCAGCGGGCGCCACCACGGGTGCGGTCGCCACGGCCCTGGCCCTGCGCCGTCGCCTCAAACGCTGAATCGGGCTCGTCGGTGCGGTGCCCGGAAGAGTTCAGCGGCTCTTGACGACCAGGTGGGCCACGGCGTAGGCGATGCCGAGGTAGACCACGAAGACGAACAGTCCGATGATGGCCACCAATTCCGGCTTGCCACCAGACACGCCGGCCAGTCCGAGGACGAAAACGGCGGCGGCCGCCAGCGCCAGAGCACCCGCGCCCAGGTAGCCGAAGCTCTCCAGCTGGGCGCGGCCGACGTCTTGACGCCCACCCGTCCGGCGCAGGACCAGCACCGTGAAGCACGCCACTGCGAGCATGATCACGGCGAGTGTTGCGTACACGCGGCAAGGCTATCCGCCGCCAGTCAGATCGCCTTTCGCCCGACCCCGGAAACTGTGCACTTCTGACAACGACACGCCGATGAGACGTGCAAGACCGGCCCACTTTCCGGTGCAGGACCTGCCCGCGTCCAGATCCGATCGGGCAATGCGGGACACGCCCCGGTACGTAGGTGCGCCGGCGGTTGCTGACGGCAGGGCTCAGAAGAAGGCGCTTCGGCGCTGCATCAGCAACTCGTACAGCGAGTGCTGGATGGTCTCGCGCACCTGGTCGGTGACGTTGAACACGATCATCGGGTCGTCCGCCGCTCCGGCCGGGAGCTCGTCGGTGGCGATCGCCTCACCGAAGGAGATGATCCATTTGCTCGGCAGCGGGATCAGGCCGAGCACCCCGAACCATGGGAACAGTGGGGTGACCGGGAAGTAGGGGACCCCCATCGCCCGGGCGATGGTCGGCGCGCCCGACAGCAGCGGATAGATCTCCTCCGAACCCACTACCGAGACCGGCACGATGGGCACCTGAGCCCGGACTGCCGCGGAGACGAAGCCGCCGCGGCCGAAGCGCTGCAGCCTGTAGCGATCGGCAAACGGCTTGCCCAGACCTTTGAAACCCTCGGGGTAGACCGCGACCAACTGGTCGGAGTGCAACAGCCGCTCCGCGTCCTCCGCACAGGCCAAGGTGGTGCCGATCCTGCGGGCGAAGTCATGGGAGAACGGGGTCTTGAACACCAGGTCCGCGCCGAGCATCCGAACGTGGCGCAGGATTTCGTCGTAGACCATGGTGTGCAGCACCATGCCGTCCAGCGGGAGCGTTCCGGCGTGGTTGGACACCAGCAGCGCCGACCCGGTCAGCGGGATGTTCTCGATGCCGCGGAC
>JBBSQJ010000168.1:0-8749 GCA_038257965.1 Propionibacteriales bacterium | reverse complement strand
CCCCCGCCCACCACGTCTACGCGCAAGGCACGCACCACCCCACCCAGTACATCGCGAGCTCGGCCGCGCTCGGTCGGCGCCCCAGGATGTCGCGGATCCGCTGAAACTCGTCTGCCTCGAGGCCGAGCTCGGCCCACGGCTGGGTCGTCTCCGGCGTCCGGGCAGCGTGCTCGACGGTGTCCACCACGGCGCACAGGCTACCTGGGAACGCACTCGCACCCTGCCTCGTCCCTTCCGCCAGGCCCCTTCCCCGAAAACTGTGCGCGTGTTGCAGCGACACGCCGATGCGAGTTGCGACACGTGCACAATTTCCCGGGCTGGTTGCACTTGTCACTCGTGCCCAGGGCGGGCGGGAGTCAGGGAGTCGCAGGAGTCGAAGTCGCGGACCCGATGCGGCTGAGGTCGTCCAGGATGAACCAGGTGATCGTGACCGCGTACGCAGCCGTGGCCGTCAGCCAGACACTGATCCCGCCGTCGTTCAACGCGGTGCCGAGGATCGCCACGGCGAGCCCGGCCATCGCCACCGGGCGGATCGTGGAGTAGACGGGCGTGATCCGAGGTACGGCCCAACGGAAGGTCGCGATCCACAACGGGATCCCGATCGCCAGCGAGATCAGCCCCATGGGCGAGGCGATCGTCTCCACCGACGCGATGCCCTTGCGCACCACGATGTCCCAGGCGTCGCCGTCGATCAGGCGCTGGACGAAGTTGCCGAGGTGGCTACGCGCTCCCGGGCCGCGGCTCCAGTCCAGCACCGCGATGATCGTGATCGCGAGCACCGCACCGGCGCCGGCCACCGCGAGCTTGGGCCACGACACCGAACCCGTCCGGTCGCCCTGATGGATCGCGAACATCAACCACAACAGCGGCGGGGTCAGCGCCACCACGCCGCCGAAATCCGTGCCCATACCGGGCCAGCCCTCGCAGACCACGATGCCGAACCCGATCGCCGCCACGGCGACGACCGCTGCGCGGGTTCGCCCGTGCTCCAGCAGCCGATGCGCCAGATAGCCCGCGAGCAGCAGCCCAGCCGAGGCGTACGCCGCGAACGTCACGTTGCCGAACCCGTACCAGCGCAGTCCGAAGACGGGCCGTGAGTTGATTAACGACCCCGGCTGCATCACCGCCCCGAGCCCCGCATCGATCGTGAACGCCGCGACGGTCAGGCCGGCGCCCGCGATGGCGGCTGGAATCGCTAGCCATCGAGCGAGCCCAAGAGCTGCCACCGTCAAGATCGTGGCCCATCCACCTGCCAAAAGTGCGACGGTCAAGCCGGGATTGCTGAAGTCCTGCCACGGGACCGATCCGGTGAGCATCATGGCCGCCGTCAAGATCGTGCCGACTGTCATGACCGAACGAGCAAGGACCCACCTCCGGCGCTGCAGGGCGACGAGGAAGATCGCGAACAGCACCCCACCGCCGACACCGACGCCCAGATAACCCGTGACCACCGCGTCGGAGAGCGCGGTCACTGCCTTCAGTCGTTGCTCGATCTTCTCGACCGTGAGCGGCTCTCCGTAAACCCCGAACACGGCGCCGTCCACGGCCGCCGACGACGAAACCGTTCCGCCGCCGAAGTCGATCAAGGTTGCGGTCAGATCGGTCAGGGTGACGACGCCCTCGCGCCGCGTGCTGGCCGACGTCAGCCAACCGGGTGGCAATTCCGTGCCGAGTCGATAGACGATCTGAGTGCCCGCCTCGTCCGAACCGGGCGATGGTCCGACGCCGGTGACGATCACGCTCACCTCGCTACGGTTGGTCAACTCCGCGATCAGGGCATCCGACTGGTCGCCGGCGTCGATCAGGGTGATCGGGCAGGACAGCTCGGAGCCGCCGGCCCGGAAGTCGGCGACGGTGGCGTACGACGCGAGCGACCCGTCCGGCCGGGCTGCGGCGAGCGCCGCGCCCGGGCCGACCGCCGCGACGCAACCGGGGACCGATTCCGCCAGTGTGCCCAATGCCGCGTCCCCTTCGCTGGCCGCGGCCGCGTTCAGCCGCGCCGACCAGTCCGACACCGTGTTCCCGCCCACCTGCGGATCGCAGAGCCCGCCCACCGCGGCCCGTCGGCCGGCACCCAGCGTGGTCCACCCGGCCGCCGCGCAGGCACCGACGTAGCGTGCTCGAACGACCATCGAGCCGGCTTGCGCGTCGTCCGGGTGCGCCGCGAGCGCCTGCCGATCCACAGGCGAGAGCGCATAGCGCCCGGTCACCCCGACCACGACCACCTGGGGCGTCATCATCGGAGACTCCGCCGCGGTCTCGCCGAGTGCGTGCACCACCCGCAGACCGACGAAGACCAGAGCCAGCCCGGCCAGGACCAGCGCACACCGGGCGGCGGATCGGCTCATCCTAGTGGCCACGCCCGGACGCGCCGCCGGGCCCCGCCTCGCACCCTCGGCGTCTTTCCGGGGCCCCCACTGGTCAGACCCGTGCGGCCAGGAAGGTCTGCACTCCGGTGAAGAACGGTCGGCCATCCAGCGACGGTCCGGTCAGCAGGTCGACGTTGTGCTCCGGATGAGGCATCAGTCCGACCACGTTGCCACGTTCGTTGCGGATGCCGGCGATGTCGCGGCGCGAGCCGTTCGGATTGCCGTCGAGATAGCGGAAGGCGACCTGGCCCTCTCCCTCCAGCCGGTCCAACGTCGGTTCGTCGGCCATGTAGCCGCCCTCACCGTTCTTCAGCACGACGGTGATCTCCTGATCGGCGAAGAACTCGCCGGTCCAGGCGGTGTCGGTCGACTCGACCCGCAGCCGCTGGTCCTTGCAAACGAAGGTCCGGACGTCGTTGCGGATCAAGGCGCCGGGCAACAGATGTGCCTCGCAGAGGATCTGGAAACCGTTGCAGATACCGAGGACCGGCATCCCGCGATCGGCTTCGGAAATCACCTCGGCCATCACCGGCGCGAACCGCGAGATCGCACCACAGCGGAGGTAGTCGCCATAGGAGAAGCCGCCGGGCAGGATCACCGCATCCACCTGTGCGAGCGAATCGCTTGCATGCCAAAGCGATACGGGTTCGGCGCCGCAGAGCCGGACCGCCCGCAGTGCATCCTGGTCGTCCAGCGAACCGGGGAACGTGACGACGCCGATCCGGGTCGCCATCAGAGGTTCGACTCCGCGCTCTCGTCGACCACGAAGTGGTCATCGATGTGGACCACGAACGTCTCGATCACCGTGTTCGCCAGCAGGGTCTCCGCCGCCTGGTGGATCGCGTCGATCCTGGACTGGGTCAGGTCGCCGTCGATCTCCAACTCGAATCGCTTGCCTTGACGCACAGAGATCCCGTCGAACCCGAGCCGATCGAGGGCACCGGTCACCGCCTTGCCCTGCGGATCCAGGATCTCGGGTTTGGGCATGACCTCGACCACCACACGTGCCATGCTGCGATCCTATCGAGCCGGACAGCCGCCCCACCGCTGATCGGGCGCTCCCTGGACCAACGAGGTCACGATGGCGTCACGATGATCGCCGCGCGGCCATCTCATATCCGACAGGACCCGACGGGCTGGCAGCATCACCTCCGTCACCCTTCCCGACGACCAGGAGCCAGACCGTGAGCGAGTCGCAGAATCCGCCGCCGGGCGACGACCCACCATCCGGTGGAAACCCGCCATCGAACCAGCCGCCCTACGGCGCCCAGCCTGGCCCGTACGCCGCCCAGCCGGGCCCGTACCCCGCCCAGCCTGGCCCGTACCCCGCCCAGCCTGGCCCGTACCCCGCCCAGCCTGGCCCGTACACGATGCCGCCGCAGCCGCAGGATCCCGGCAAGACGCTCGGCATCATCGGTCTGGTGCTGTCCTTCTTCACGGCACTGATCGGCATGATCATCAGCATCATCGCCTTCCGGAGCTCGAAGAAGGCCGGTTTCAAGAACACACCCGCGCTGGCCGGCATCATCATCGGTGCGATCTTCACCGTCGGCGCCATCATCGGCACCATCGCGCTCGTCGCGGTGATCGGCAAGGTCGCCACCTCATGCGCGCAGCTCGGGCCGGGTGTCCACGTGGTCAACGGCGTGACCTATCGCTGCGGCTGACGGCTCAGCGGTGAGCACTGACCGGCGTGAACACGTCGCCGGTCAGTTGCTCGTACGCCCTGATGTAGCGGCCGCGAGTGGAGGCGACCACCCGGTCTGGTAGCGGCGGGGGCGCCTCGCCTGACGTCCGGTCCCAGCCGGACTCGTGGAGCAGCCAGTTGCGCACGTACTGCTTGTCGAAGGAGTCCAGCCGAACCCCCGGCTGCCAGGTCGCCGCATCCCAGAACCGCGACGAGTCCGGGGTAAGCGCCTCGTCGGCCAGCACGACGGTCCCGTCGGCACGGCGGCCGAACTCGAGCTTGGTGTCGGCCAAGATGATGCCCCGCTCGGCAGCGACGGACTCCGCGCGGGCGTATAAGGCGAGGGTGAGATCCCGGATCTGACCGGCGGGCTCGGCCCCGACGGTTTCCGCCATCACGCCGAGCGACACGTTCTCGTCGTGGTCGCCCAGTGCGGCCTTCGTTGCCGGGGTGAAGATCGGCTCCGGCAGCCTGGATCCGTCGACCAACCCGCTCGCCAGCGGCACTCCGCACACCGCGCCGGTCCGCTGGTACTCGACCCAGCCCGACCCAGTCAGGTAGCCGCGGGCGACGCACTCGAACGGGATCATCTCGAGCCTCTCGCAGACGACCGCTCGACCGGCCACAGCCGCCGGTACGTCCGTGGACAGCACGTGATTGCCGACCAGGTCGGCCACCCTTTCGAACCACCACAGCGACAACCGATTGAGAATCTCGCCCTTGTCGGGGATCGTGTTGGCCAGCACGAAATCGAAGGCCGAGATCGAGTCGGTGGCGACCATCAGCAGGCTCCGGTCGTCGATGCGGTACAGCTCACGGACCTTGCCCTGGTGGACGAGTGGCAGGTCGACGGTCTCTTCGTACACGCGAATGGTCCTTCGATGTGGTGGCAGACATGGCCTCGGCTCGGACGGGACCATTCTCACGTCACGGTCCTGGTCAACATCGCCGGTCCCGACGGCAGCGCTCGTCAGGGCATCCTCGTCGCCCGGGGAAATGGTCCGGGGAGACCCTCAGGCTCCCCCGGACGATCCCGCGGAATCGACCAGAGCTTCCGGGATCGAGGCACAGTGGAGGGGTAGCCATTTCGTCTCGGAAGGATCACTTCATGTCAACCCTCGTCCGTCCCACCCACGACCGGATGATCGCGGGCGTCTGCTCGGGCATCGGTCGCAGGTTCGGAATCTCCGCGAACGTGGTCCGGCTGATCTTCGTGTTGAGCATGCTGCTTCCCGGCCCGCAGATCCTGCTCTACGTCGTCGGCTGGATCCTGATCCCCGACGAGTCGAGGCGCTGACCGGTCAGAAACCGATCGTCCCATTCCCGCCGGGAAACTGTGCCCCTGTTGCATCTTCTTCCGGCGTGTCGTTGTCATGAGCGCCCACTTTCTGCGGCGGGGGAGCGCGGCTCGGCATGGGATGGGATCGGCTAGAGCACCGGACCCGGTTGGTAGGCGGCTGCGTCGGGATGGTCGGCTGCCAAGCCCGCGACGCGGTCGACGATCCGGGCGACCTGGTGCTGGGCCGTGCCGGCCATCTCGAGCGGGCTGGTCACCAGGTCTTCGAGCTCGGCCCGGGTCAGCCTCAGCCTGGGGTCCGCGGCGAGCCGGTCGTACAGATCGTTGGCCTGATGTCCTTCACGCATCGCCAGGGCAACTGAAACCGCATGCTGCTTGATCGCCTCGTGCGCCTCCTCGCGACCGACGCCCTTGCGGACCGCGGCCAGCAGTACCTTGGTGGTCGTGAGGAACGGAAGGTAGCGCTGCAACTCGGCCTCGATCACCGCCGGAAAGGCGCCGAAATCGGCCAGCACGGTCAGGAACGTCTCGAAAAGTCCGTCGAGTGCGAAGAACGCATCCGGTAGGGCGACCCGCCGGACCACGGAGCAGGAGACGTCACCCTCGTTCCACTGGTCTCCGGCCAGCTCGCCGACCATCGACACGTAGCCGCGGACGATCACGGACAGCCCGTTCACGCGCTCGCAGGAGCGGGTGTTCATCTTGTGCGGCATGGCACTGGACCCGACCTGGCCGGGTCGGAAACCTTCGGTGACCAGTTCGGCGCCAGCCATCAAGCGGATGCTGGTGGCGACATTGGACGGGGCGGCTGCCACCTGGGCCAGGGCCGTGACCACGTCGTAGTCCAGCGAGCGGGGATATACCTGGCCGGTCGAGACGAGCAGGTGAGCGAAGCCGAGATGATCGGCGATGCGGTCTTCGAGCGAGGCCAGTCGTTCCGCGTCGCCGCCGACCAGGTCGAGCATGTCCTGACCCGTCCCCACGGGTCCCTTGATCCCCCGCAACGGATAGCGCGCGATCAGCTCCGCCACCCGAGCGTCCGCGATCAGCAACTCTTCGGTCGCCGTGGCGAACCGCTTGCCCAGCGTGGTGACCTGGGCCGCGACGTTGTGCGATCGACCGGTGATCGGCTGGGCCGTGTATTGCGCAGCCAACCGCGCCAGCCGCAGCAGCGTCGCGATGATCTTCGTCCGGATGATGCGCAGGGACGAGGCGATCTGCAGCTGTTCGACGTTCTCCGTCAGGTCCCGGCTGGTCATTCCCTTGTGCACGTGCTCGAACCCGGCCAGCGCGTTGAACTCCTCGATCCGCGCCTTCACGTCGTGCCGGGTGATCTTCTCGCGCTCGGCGATGCGGGCGAGGTCGACCTGTTCCACGACATCGGTGTACGCAGCGATCACCTCGTCCGGATCGGCTCCGCCGAAGTCCACCCCGAGGTCACGCTGCGCACGCAGCACGGCAATCCACAGCTGCCGTTCGGCGATGATCTTGCGCTCGGCCGACCAGACCTGCCGCATACCTGGGGAGGCATATCGGTTCGCCAAGACGTTCGGCACGCTCACGCGTCCACGACCTCCGCAATGTGGACGAGCCCGGCGGCCGCCTTCTCCGCGATATCACGGCGGTAGAACGACCCGTCCAGCCCGATCTGTTCGATCCCTTCGTACGCCGACGCGCGGGCAGCCCGCAGGTCGTCGCCGAGGCCGACCACGGTGAGCACCCGACCACCCGAGCTGACCACCCGCCCTTCGGCGTCGAAAGAGGTTCCGGCCTGAACCACGAGCCGTCCGCCGGCCGAGGCGTCGTCCAGCCCGCTGATCACACCTCCCGTCACCGGCGTGCCCGGATAGTTCGCAGCAGCCAGCACGACGCCCACTGCCGCCTCTGGTCGCCACTGCAACGGCGGATGGACACCGAGTCCGCCGGTGGCCGCCGCCAGCAGGAGACCGCCGAGCGGCGTGAGAAGGCGGGCCAGCAGCGGCTGGGTCTCCGGATCTCCGAACCGGGCGTTGAACTCGATCACCCGGACACCGCGTGCGGTGAGCGCCAGACCGGCGTAGAGCAACCCGGCAAACGGCGTGCCGCGCCTCGCCATCTCGTCGATCGTCGGCTGGAGGACCGTCCGGGTGATCTCCTCGACCAGGTCGGCCGGCACCCACGGCAGCGGCGTGTATGCGCCCATGCCGCCCGTGTTCGGCCCTTCGTCACCCTCGCCCGCGCGTTTGAAATCCTGCGCCGGTTGCAGCGCGAGCACGGTCCGGCCGTCGGTGATCCCGAACAGGCTCACCTCGGGACCGTCCAGGTACTCCTCGATCACGACTCGATGACGGGTCGCCGCGTGGGCACGTGCCGCAGCGCGATCCGACGTCACCACGACACCCTTGCCCGCGGCCAACCCGTCGTCCTTCACGACGTACGGGGGACCGAACTCGTCCAGTGCTGCGGCCACCTCGTCGGGGCTGTCGCAGACCCGAGCCTGCGCGGTCAGCACTCCCGCTGCATGCATCACGTCCTTGGCGAAGGCCTTGCTGCCCTCGAGCCGGGCCGCGTCCGCCGAAGGCCCGAAGCAGGCGACACCGACAGCGCGAACGGCATCGGCCACCCCGGCCACCAGAGGCGCCTCGGGACCGACCACGACCAGGTCGGCATCGAGATCGACGGCCAGGTCCGCCACGGCTGCCCCGTCGAGGGGGTCGACCCGATGATTGGTCGCCACGGCTGTCGTGCCGGGGTTGCCGGGAGCGACGTGAAGGGACCCGACCCGCCGGTCACGGTGCAGAGCCAGGGCCAGCGCGTGCTCCCGCCCGCCGGAGCCGACGACGAGCACAGTCAGTCCTTCACTCACCCGGCCAGCCTATGGGGTCCCCAGGAGTGCCAGGGACGGGTCGCCGGTGACGGAGATGAGTGACCATCCGGGGACCGGCGGCGGTCTTCGAAGATCCACACCTTGTGCCCGATATCCGACTTCCCCCGTTCCAGGTCGACGCCGCGACGGGCCTCCGATTGCTGCTCGTTGATCCGTCCAGGGGCCGGCGACGAATTGTGCTCGAGTCGGGAGGTCGATCCCAGTTGCTGGTCGACGACAGTCTTGTCGAGTTGTTCGGCGACGGCCGTCGCACACCACGCGGGCGTATCCGCGCACCGACCGGCACTGGGGTGATCGAGTCCCGAGATCCGCTCACGGTCTGGTGGCTGGGTCTACCGGAGTAGGGCGCACGCCAGTCAGCAGAGCCGACCCATGAACCCTGAGCCTGTCTATGGGCACGCCACATCAGAGCCGACCGTTGAGCCCTGAGCCTGTCGAAGGGCACGCGACACCAGAGCGACCCATACACCCTGAGCCTGTCGAAGAGCACGCCACATCAGAACCGACCCACGAGCCCTGAGCCTGTCGGT
>JBBSQJ010000167.1:0-8830 GCA_038257965.1 Propionibacteriales bacterium | reverse complement strand
GATGCCGGCGGTGATCGCCATCTGTCCGATGATGAACCATCGAGATCGCCAACGGCGCAAGCGCTCCTCCAGGGAGGCGCGGCCGGCGCGGGCCGTCCGCTCGCTCAGGTCGTACGCGCGAAGCGTCATCCGGCGGAACGCCGGCAGGTCGGGGCGCGATTGCGGCGCTTCGCTCGAGGAATCGCTCACCAGTCCATCATGTCGGTCCTCACGTCGTACGATTCGACCGGCCGAAGAGTCCCGCGCAGGACCGAACACACTTACGCTTGACCAATGCGTTCGCTCGACTCAGGCGTTCGAAGGCGCTGAGTGCCTGAGGACATCGCCACCATCGTCGACGGGGCCCGGGTGCGGGCCTTCGTCGGCCGACGAAGCGAGCTTGCCTGCTTCGCCGGAGCGCTCGACGGAGCGGCCCAACGAGTGCTGCTCGTCTACGGAGCCGGTGGACTCGGCAAGACCACGTTGCTCCATCAGTTCCGGATCATGGCCCGCGCGGTCGGCCGGCCCGTGGCGGGCATCGACGGCGAGGACATCGACGGCTCTCCCGAAGGTCTGCGGGCAGCCGTCGAAGCAGCCCGTCATGCCGCCGTGGGGGACGCGGCCGACGCTGGCTCGTGGGTCCTGCTCATCGACGGCTACGAGCGGCTGACGGCGGTGGACGCGTGGGTCCGCGAGGTGCTGGTCGCGTCCCTGCCCTCCGACGCCGTCGTCGTGCTCGCGGGCCGGAGCGCGCCGCAGCCGTCCTGGCGCACCGACCCCGGTTGGCGCGCTGTCGTTGCCAGCCTGCCGCTGGACCCGCTGGATGCGGCGAACAGCCGGATGTTGCTCGCCCGCGCCGGGGTCGCGGACGGCCGTCGTGATCGGCTCGCCGAACTCGGTCGGGGGCATCCCCTGACCCTGGCCATGCTGGCCGATGCCGCGATGATGGACGACCTCCCCGACCATCTCGCCGAGGTACCGGACCTCGTCGCCGCGCTCGCGACCCGGCTGGTCGACGAGGCGCCATCGGACGACCACGCGTTGGCCATGGCTCTTTGCGTGCACGCCTGGCTGACCACCCAGGACCTGCTGGAGGAGCTACTCGGTCGAGATGCGCCGGAGGTTTGGACCTGGCTGGAGACCCGTCCATGGGTGACCCGCGGCACCTACGGTGTCTACCCGCACGATCTGGTGCGGGACGTTCTCGACGCCGACCTGCGACGGCGCTCACCTGCGACGTACCGGCGCATCCACCGGACGGTTCACGAGCACTCCTGGACCGCCCTGCGATCCGGCGACGAGAGCGAGCGTCGACTGTGGGCGCACCAGAAGCTCTTCCTGCACCGCAAGAGCCCGCTGGCGATGTCGTTCTGGACCCTGCGCGCCCGCGGCACGGGACTTGTCTCTCCGGGTCGAGGGACCGACCACCGTGGCGTGGTCGATCTCATCCGACGCTTCGAGGGCCCCACCAGCGCTCGATGGGCCGAGAGCTGGCTGGCGAGTCAGCCGGAGAACCTGTCCGTCGCTCGATCGTCGACCGGACTGGACGCCTTCGTCTTCCAAGCGCTCTGGCCGGGTGATGACGACCTCGCCCGAACAGACCTGGTGATGCGGACCGCGCTGGACTTCGTGGCCGAGACGGCGCCCGTGCGCCCCGGCGAGTCGATCTCCGTGGCCCGTTTCCTCGGTGGCCGGACCGGCTATCAACGCGATCCGTACGCAGTGGTCGTGGGCTCGGTCAGCTCGACGATGCTGTGGACCACCCAGCCGCTGGCCTGGTCGTTCGTGGTGACCGTGGACCCGGAGTTCTGGGGCCCCGTCTTCCGCTATCTAGCGCTGACCACCGAGTTGCACGCCGACTGTGATGGACTGGACTTCACGCTGTACGGCGTGGACTGGCGGCGGTTGCCGCCGGACCGCTGGTTCGACCTGTTGGGTGAGCGGGAGCTGACCGGGGAGTCCGGTCCCGCGCCGGCGCGACTGCTCCGGCCGGCACCGCTGTCTCGTCCCGACTTCGTGGCCGCCGTCAAGGCGGCGCTGCGGGATCTCCATCGGCCCGAGCAGCTGCGGACCAGCGCGTTGATGGGTTCGCGGCTGGCGATGACGCTCGACCAGTCCTCCCCCGAACACCTGCGGTCGATACTCCTGGCGGGGATCGAGCAGGCCGGCCGCGGCCCACGGAACGCATCGCCGGGTCGGGTGCTCGACCGGACGTACGTGCATGCCGCGCCCAACCAGGAAGCGGCAGCCGAGGTGCTCGACCTACCGTTCTCCACCTATCGGCGCCACCTGGCGCGCGGGCTCGAGCAACTCACCGACGTGCTCTGGGCGGTCGAGATCGGCGATCTGAGACCGGCGAGTCTCACCGGCGCTGGCCATGAATCCAAGCTGAGCTGAGTGAATTCCAGGCCGGACTGAACAGCAAATGAGCATCGAACGATCTGTCGGTTGAGCAACCGGTCCGCTGATCCTGGGTCGGTGACCCCAATCACGTGGTGGTCACTGACCTGGAGGAGCAGACATGTCGAACATCGTGGTGCTGGGGGCCGGGCTCAACGGTCTGGCGACGGCCATGCTGCTCGCCCGCGACGGACACGAGGTGACCGTGCTCGAGCGAGACCCTGCCGAGCCGATCGGCAGCAGCGAGGAGCTGTGGTCGACCTGGGAACGGCGCGGCGTGAACCAGTTCAACCAGTTGAATTTCTTGTTGCCCCGCTGGACGCAGACCATGATGGCCGAGCTACCGGCGGTGATCGAGGAGCTCGGCCACCTCGGCGCCGGCCGGGTGAACCTGGTCCACCTGCTGCCTCCCGCGATCACCGGCGGGCCGCGACCCGGCGACACCCGGTTCGACACGGTGACGGCGCGACGGCCGGTGGTGGAGGCCGCATTGGCAACGGTCGCCGTGCGAACCGCCGGGGTCAGCATCCGCAGGGGCATCCAGGTGACCGGCCTCGACGCTGGACCGGACGCGCAGGCGGTCGGGGGTGAACCACGCGTCACCGGGGTGGTGACTCGTGGCGGGGTGACGGTGGGTGCCGACCTGGTGGTGGACGCCTCCGGGCGCCGCTCGACGGTGCCGACCATGCTGGCCGCGATCGGTGGTCGACGTTTCGTCGAGGAGCGCGAGGACGTGGGGTTCGTCTACTACGCCCGCCATTTCCGCGCGCGGGACGGGCGGCAGCCCCAGGCCCAGGCGATGGTGCTGCAGCACTTCCACGGGTACTCCGTGCTCACCCTGCCCGCCGACAACGACACGTGGGGCGTCGGCTTCGTGACCTCCTCACGGGACCAGCGGCTACGCGGGCTGCGCGACGTCGAGGCCTGGTCGCGAGCCATCGGCCAGGTGCCGACCGCGCGGGCATGGGTCGATGCCGAACCGATCACCGATATCCAGGTGATCGCCGGGATCGAGGACCGTTACCGTCGCTTCGTCGTCGACGACCAGCCGGTGTGCACCGGACTCGTGTCGGTTGGCGACGCCTGGGCCTGCACCAATCCCTCGATCGGACGTGGCGCGTCGATCGGGTTGCTGCACGCCGTTGCGTTGCGTGACCTGCTGCGCGACGTGCCGACGACGGAGCCGGAACTGCTGGTGCGGTCCTTCGACGAGATCACCGCGTCAACCGTGACACCGTGGTACGCGGCGACGCGCGCCTTCGATCGGCACCGGCTGGCCGAGATCGACGCCGATCTCGCCGGTACCACGTACTCCACGCCCGATCCGGCATGGCCGATGACGACCGCCTTGTACGCGGCCGCCCTGCGAGATCCCGACGCGCTGCGGGCCCAGGCGTCGATCGGCGGAATGCTGGTCCCCCCGCCGGAGGCTCTGGCCGCACCGGGCCTGCTCGAGACGGTGATCGGGGTGGGAGCGAACCGACCCCGGTACCCCGAGGAGGCGCCGCGGCACGACGACCTGGTCGCTCTCGTCGACGGCCGGCCGGCGCCGACCCGGTCTGCTGCGAATCGGCCGGTCCGGCTGTTCGTCCAGGACGAAGGACGCGGCGAACCGGTCCTGCTGCTCCACGGTTGGCCGGACACTCACGCCTTGTGGCACCGACAGGTGGATGCGCTCACGACCGCCGGTTACCGGACGATCGCACCTGACCTGCGCGGGTTCGGTGCATCGGACAAACCGCAGGACGTCACCGAGTACGCGATGCTGCACGTGTTGTCCGATCTGCTCGGCGTCCTCGACGAACGCGGGCTGGCGCGGGTGCACGTCGTCGGTCATGACTGGGGCGGCGCGATCGGCTGCCTGCTCGCGGCACTGGCACCGAGCAGGGTGGCCAGCCTGACCTGCCTGTCCGTCGGTCATCCCGCGGCCTTCGCCCAGGCCGGGTGGGAGCAGCGCGAGAAGTCCTGGTACATGCTGCTGTTCCAGGTCCCCGGCATCGCCGAACAGTGGCTGGCCGCCGACGACTTCGCCAACCTGCGCGAGTGGGCACGCCATCCGAACAGCGACGAGGTCATCGAGCGCCTGCGGGTTCCCGGAGCCCTGACTGCCAGCCTCGGTCTCTACCGCGCCGTCCTTCCGCCCCGGTCGTTGCTGACCCCGGCGGCGCCGACGCCACCCATCCAGGCGCCGACCATGGGCGTCTGGAGCACCGGCGATCTCGCCGTGACCGAGGCGGCGATGACGGGCACGAAACGGTACACGGTCGGCGGTTGGCGCTACGAGCGGATCGCCGGTGCCGGGCACTGGCTGCAGATCGACGCCGCTGAGACGCTGAACACGCTGCTGCTCGACTTCCTCGCCGGCGATGCGGCACAAAGGAGTGTCCCCGCGGCCTGACCACCGCCGGCGTTCGACAGGATGGGCGCATGATTCGACCGATCCGCGTCACCGTGTGGGGCGAGAACTTCCACGAACTCAGCGAACGTGATCGCGCCGGGATGGCAACGCGCTACCCCGACGGCATGCACGGTGCGATCGCAGCCGGCCTCGGTGATGTGCTCGGTGACGCCGTCGAGGTGCGCACCGCCACCCAGGACCAGCCCGAGCACGGTCTGCCCGCCGATGTGCTCGACCACACCGACGTCCTCACCTGGTGGGGTCACGCGACCCACTCCGGGGTCTCGGACGAGGTGGTGGACCGGGTGCACCGCCGCGTGCTCGGGGGGATGGGTCTGCTCGTGCTGCACTCCGGCCACTTCTCCAAGATCTTCGTCAAGCTGATGGGCACGACCTGCTCCTTGGCCTGGCGCAACTCTGCCGACGCCGAACTGGTCTGGAACGTCTCACCCGGCCACCCCATCGCGGTGGGGGTGCCGCAGCCGATCGTGGTCGAGCAGCAGGAGATGTACGGCGAGTTCTTCGACATCCCGGAGCCGGACGAACTCGTGTTCGTGTCCGGCTTCAGCGGGGGTGAGGTATTTCGCTCGGGCTGCTGCTGGCGGCGCGGCAAGGGCAGGATCTTCTACTTCTCCCCGGGCGACCAGGAATACCCCGTGTACCACCATCGAGACATCAAGCGGGTACTCGCCAACGCCGTGCAGTGGGCCGCGCCGACCACGGCACCCGACTTCGAGCCTCCGGCGGTTCGTGACGAACCGGATCCTCTGTTGGCCGGGCGGCTGAGTGGTGCGCAGGGGTCGGTATGAGCCTGTCCGAGCAGGATCTGGTTCATCTCCGGCGGTGTGTGGAGCTGGCTCGTGAGGCCCTGGAGGCCGGCGACGAGCCGTTCGGTTCGGTGCTGGTCGACGGGGACGGGAACGTCCGCCGCGAGGACCGCAACCGGACCGCAGGCGGTGATCAGACCCGCCATCCGGAGTTCGAGCTGGCGCGCTGGTCCACCACGGCCATGACGTCCGACGAGCGTGCCCGGGCGACGGTCTACACCTCCGGTGAGCACTGCCCGATGTGCTCGGCCGCCCACGGCTGGGTCGGGTTGGCGCGGATCGTCTATGCGGCGTCGGCCGAGCAGTACCTCGGTTGGCGCGCCGAGGCGGGCATCATCACACCCTCACCGGTCAGCCCGCTGCCGGTTCAGGCGATCGCACCGCACGTTTCGGTCTCGGGTCCGGCGCCGGAGCTCGCCGAGGAACTCCGCGTGCTGCACCTGCGGAGTCTGCGCAGGGCCGCCGGCTGACGCGTTCCGAGCGCGAGCGGCGGGCGAGCAGGGCACATGACGTGCCCTTCTTCACTCTCATCACATAACACTCTGGCCAAACTCTGGCGTGTCGCGCTTGACATCGGGCAATCTGCGATTACTTCCCCAGCCGATCGGATTGCTCTATGTCAGTGACGATGTCGACCATCCCGCCGTCTCGCCGAGCGCTCCGCGGTTTCGCGGTGTCTGTTGCGAGCGGTGGGCTGGTGCTTGCCGGCGCCCTCGTCTGCGTACCGACCGCCGCCGCGGACACCGCGATCGCCCCCAGGTCCGGTTCGTTCACGGTGCGCGGATCGGGGTTCGGCCACGGCTGGGGGATGAGCCAGTACGGCGCGTACGGGGCGGCGGTCAAGGGTCGCACCTGGAAGCAGATCCTGGGGTTCTACTACCCCGGCACCACGCGGAGCACCCTGTCGCAGAAGTCGATCCGGGTCTGGATCACCGCCGATGACGACGGTGACCTCCGGGTACGGCCGGCATCCGGCTTGAAGATCACCTCCGGCAGCAGGTCCTACCGGGTGCCGGCCGGAACGGCGTACAAGGCGTGGCGGATCAGCCGCTCGGGCAGTGGCTACAGGTTGCACTATCAGACCTCGTCGGGCTCCTGGAAGGTCAAGGGCACCGGGCTGGGCACGGCCACCTGGAAGGCATCGACGTCGGCCGGCATCGTCACGGTGAGCATGCCGAACGGGTCGCGCCGCGAGTACCGGGGCACGGTCTCGTTGATCAAGCGCGGCACCGGCGGGCGCAGCGTCAACACCGTGTCGATGGAGAACTACGTTCGCTCGGTGGTGCCGTCGGAGGTGCCGACATCGTGGGCCATGGAGGCGGTCAAGGCACAGGCGGTCGCCGCCCGGACGTACGCGGCCAAGCTGAGGTCGTGGTCGTCGAGCAGCGGCTACGACATCTGTGACACCACGGCCTGCCAGGTCTACAGCGGCTACGCCGTCACGTCCGGCGGCAGGCGCTTTGTCCGCGAGACGGCGCGTGGCAACTCCGCGGCGAAGGCCACCGTGAACGTGATCTTGACCTACAAGGGCGCGATCGCACTGACCCAGTTCGCCTCGTCCAACGGCGGTGCGGCCGCGCGGGGTGACTACGTCTACCTCAAAGCACACCCCGACCCGTACGACGGCGTGATCAAGTCCCAGGCCTGGACCAGGACGATCACGGCGAACTCGGTGGCGCGACGTTGGTCCGTCGGCACGGTCAGGAAGATCCAGATCACGGCACGGGACGGCTCGGGCAGCTGGGGCGGCCGGGTCCAGACCATGAAGATCATCGGCAGCACCCGGACGGTGACGATCACCGGGGGAGCTTTCAAATCGGCCTTCGGCTTGCGCTCCAGCCTGTTCACCCTCGGTGGCGGCTCCTCGATCCCGGGCACGCCGACGAGCGCGGTCGGGGCCGGCCCCGAGTACGCGAGCTTCCCGCGGACCTACGACACCACGCAGGGGCCCGAACTGCTGATCATCACCGCGGGCGGCACCTTGGTCCGTTACCCGGTGACGACGTCCGGCCTGGGCACCGGCCGAGTGTTCGGCACCGGTTTCGGGGTCACCAACATCGTCAACGCGGGCGACTGGAACGGCGACGGCTATCAGGACGTGGCGACCCGCTCGGGCGGCGCACTGCTCCTGCACCGGGAGAACGGTCGAGGCGAACTCACCAGTGGCGCCGATCTGGGCACGGCGGCTTCCGCGCGGGTGCTTACCGGAGTCGGCGATCTGACCGGGGACAAGCACCCCGACCTGGTCGCGCTCACCACGGCGGACAATCTCTGGCTGCTGCCCGGCAACGGCGAGACCGGTCGGGCGACGTCGATCAAGCTCGCGAGCGGCTGGCACACTCATGACCTGGTACGCGGGATCGGGGATCTGACGGGTGACAAGATCGGTGACCTGGTGGCTCGATCGGGCGACCGCCTCTACCTGTACGCGGGCACCAGGTCGGGGATCAAGGCCGGCAGGCTGATCGGCACGGGCTGGGCTGGGTACGCCTCGATCACCTCGGTCGGCGATGTCAACCGCGATGGCAGGGCCGATCTGATCGCCCGAACCTCGAGCGGTTCGCTGGTGTTGTTCCTGGGCACCGCCGCCGGCAGGTTCGGCGCGGGAAAGACGATCGCCACCGGATTCGCGGGCACCCGGTTCGCGACCTGACCCGGTCTGGATCGTGGTCCGGCGTCGGCGCAGGATGTGGTCATGATCGACGGCTTCGCCATCGGGCACCACACTGCAGACTCGCCGGGTTGGCTGACCGGAACGACCGTGATCGTGTCCACCGACGGACCTGAAGGTCCCGGAGCGGTCGGGGGAGTCGACGTCCGAGGTGGTGCACCCGGCAGCCGCGAGACCGATCTGTTGGACCCGACCGCCATGGTCGACCGGGTGAACGCGGTCGTGCTGACCGGCGGCAGTGCGTACGGCCTCGCGACCGCCGACGGTGCGATGGCGGCCCTGGAGGAGCAGGGCCTGGGCTGGCCGGTCGCGCCCGGAGTGGTCGTACCCATCGTCCCGGCCGCGGTGATCTTCGATCTCGGACGCGGCGGCGACCCGGCTCATCGTCCCGATGCGGACTTCGGTCGAGCCGCGGTGGACGCGGCGTCGAACCAGGGTCCGGCCCGGGGGTGCGTCGGAGCCGGCACCGGGGCGGTCTGTGGTGGACTCAAGGGCGGTTTCGGGTACGCGGAGCGCAGGGTGGGGAAGTGGTCGGTGGCCGCGGCGGTCGTCGTC
>JBBSQJ010000166.1:0-8939 GCA_038257965.1 Propionibacteriales bacterium | reverse complement strand
TCGGCCGGGCGCAGCGCGACGGGAGTCTGCTGCCCGGGCCGAACGCGGTGCGCGGTGTGCAGACGTTCGTGGAGTGGCTGGCCGAGCTCTGAGGGTCAGTCGCGCGGCACAGACCGTGCCGGTTGCGGACCGTCGACTCCCGCGATGCGGCCGGAGGTGGGCCCATCGAGTTCGGCGACGAATCGGGTTACCGGCTGGTCACGCGCCACCGAGTCGATTTGCGACGGCACGACGGGACTAGGTTGTGAGTCGATTCAATGATGTTCCGACGCGTGGTGAGAGGGCTGGACATGCCGACTGTCGTGGTGACCGGGGGAGCGGGAAAACTGGGCGGGGCGGTGGTCGCCGGTCTGGAGGAGCACGGCTGGGACGTCGTGGTCTTCGATCGGGCACGGCCGACGGCTGGCGTGACGTACGTGGCGGTAGATCTCACCGACTACGGGCAGGTGCTGGACGCCATGCTCGGCGTGGAGGAGCGCTACGCGAGTGTCGATGCTCTCGTGCATCTCGCCGCCGTGCCGGCCCCGGGGATCGTGCCCAACCACGCCACGTTCGCGAATAACATGAACTCCACCTGGAACGTGGTCAGCGCGGCTCGGCGTGCGGGAATCAGCAATATCGTCTGGGCCTCCAGCGAGACGGTGCTCGGCCTGCCGTTCGACACGCCGCCGCCGTACGTCCCGGTCGACGAGGAGTACCCGCCGCGGCCGGAGTCGACGTACTCACTGGTCAAGACCATGGAGGAGACCATGGCGGCCCAGTTGTGTCGCTGGGACCCGAGTCTGAAGATGATCGGGCTGCGCTTCTCCAACGTGATGCTGCCGCCGGATTACCAGACCTTCGCGAGCTTCCAGGGCGACGCGTCCGAGCGGAAGTGGAACCTCTGGGGCTACATCGACGCGCGAGACGGAGCGCAGGCTGTGCGCCGTGCACTGGAGTGTGACCTCACCGGCTGCGAGATCTTCGTCATCGCCAACGCCGACACCGTGATGGAACGGCCCAACGCCGAGTTGATGGCCGAGTGCTTCCCCGGGGTCGAGGTTCGTGGTGATCCAGGACCGCATGACACCCTGCTCTCGATCGGCAAGGCTCGTCGCCTGCTCGGTTTCGACCCGCAGCACAGTTGGCGTGACGAGGCCACCACGACGACCTGATACTCGGTGCTCGGACAGGTGCGACCCGAGTTCCGACCGGCCGCCAGCGCCGGCCCGTGATGGCTGGCACATTTGTGCAGTCGGTCACCAATCGGTGGGTCGATTGGAGAATTCGGCTTGCTGGCGGCCCGGCATGACCTAGTATCGGGTTCGTGGGGGCTCCGCCCCCGCACGCTATGACAGCGAGTCTCGGGGGATTCTTCGCGCAAGCGGCTTTCGGCTGTGCACTGGGGACGTCATGTCGACGTGTGCATCGCAGGAGAGGCACGTCGGTGCCGGTCGCGGTCGCGTATCACCAATCGTCCACGGACTTCATTGCCTTGGCGGCCGACCCGATGCCGGGTCGGGGGGACGCATTGGTCGACGGGGGAACGGACCGCAGATGAAGGTTGCTGGAACCAGGCTGCTCGAGCGCGCCGGATTGCTGGTAGCGGGAGCGGTGTTGCTCTCGCTGGCCGGTTTGCCGATGCCGGCGCAGGCTGATACCGCGCCGATCGATCCGACGAACCCGGCGACGCCGACCACGGTGTCGGCCGATCCGCTGCCGACTGTGCAGATCGACGGGGTTGCCTGGACCCAGCTCATCGTCGGGAATACCGTCTACGCCGGTGGCAACTTCACCACCGCTCGGCCGGCGGGTGCCGCGGCCGGCGTGAACACCACCGCGCGCGCCAACCTGTTGGCCTACAACCTCTCCACCGGTGAGCTCATCACCAGCTGGGCCCCGGCGACGAACGGTGAGGTCTTCACCCTTGCCGCCTCGCCGGACAAGTCGGTGATCTACGCCGGCGGCTCCTTCACCACGGTCGACGGGATCACCCGAAATCGGATCGTGGCCCTGAACCCCACCACCGGCGCGGTCATCAACGGCTTCCAGGCCGGTGCGGACGCCAGCGTCCGGGCCATCGTGCCGACAGCGAGCACGGTCTACTTCGGCGGCGTCTTCACGGCCGTCAACGGTGTGGCTCGCAACCGGCTCGCCGCAGCCCGGGCCAGTGACGGCACGTTGCTGAGCTGGGCCCCGTCCGCCACCAGCGCGGCCGGCGTCAGTGCCCAGGTGAGCACGATGGCGCTCTCCCCGGGCGGCGACAAGCTCGTCATCGGGGGCAAGTTCCAGCTGCTCAACGGATCGTCCAACCCCGGGTACGGACTCGGCGCGGTCGACCTGAACGGCAACAGCCTGCCGTGGCTCGGCAACACCGCCGTCCGCAACGCCGGCAACAGCGCGGGGATCACTGCGGTGCGCACCGATGGCGACTACCTCTACGTCTCGGGGTATGTGTTCGGCGCCGGGGGCAACCTCGAGGGCATTTCGAAGATGAAGTGGAGCGACGGTTCCATCGCCTGGGTCGAGGACTGCCACGGCGACACCTACGACAGCTACCCGATGTCCGGCGCCGACGCGGTCTACGCCTCCAGCCACGCGCACTACTGTGGCAACCTGCCGGACGGCTTCCCGCAACTGCAGACCTGGGTCAACCACTGGGCCACCGCCTTCAGCAAGGCGACTACCCAGACCCTGACCCGCGATCAGGTGGGCTACCCGAACTGGGCCGGAACGCCGGCGCCCAGCCTGCTGAAGTGGTTGCCGAAGCTCACCTCCGGTACCTTCACCGGTCAGGCTCAGGCGAGTTGGACCGTGACCGGCAACGGTGACTACGTCGTCTACGGCGGCGAGTTCCCGACGGCGAACGGCGTGACCCAGCAGGGCCTGGTCCGCTACGCGGTCTCCTCGATCGCCCCGGACAAGATCGGACCGGAACTGACCGGGTCGAAGATCAACCCGGCCCTGACATCGGTCCGCCCGGGTGAGGTCCGGGTGAGCTGGCTGTCCAACTGGGACCGCGACAACGAGACCCTTACCTACAAGGTGATTCGAGACGGCAACACGACGAAGCCGATCCACACGACCACGGGCGCGTCCAGTGAATGGGATCGACCGGGTATGGGTTACGTCGACACCGGTCTCACACCGGGTCAGAGCTACAAGTACCGGGTGTTCGTCAGCGACTCGTTCGGCAACGAGGCGCGCTCCGACACGGTCACCGTCGTGGCGGCGGGGGCCAGCACCGTGCCCGCCTACAGCGCAGGGGTGCTGGCCGACGGCGCCGAGAGCTATTGGCGCCTCGGTGACTCCGGCGGGACCCGTGCTGTGGATCTCGGACCGGACTTCCGCGATGCCGCCCTGCAGAGCGGCGTGACCTTCGGTGCAGCGGGCGCTCTCAGCGGTGACCCGGACAAGGCGGCCACGTTCAGCGGCAACTCCACCGGGTGGGCGGCGACGAACTCGTTCGGCACCGCACCCAGCACCTTCAGCACCGAGGCGTGGATCAAGACCAACACCACCCGTGGCGGCAAGATCGTCGGCTTCGGCTCCAGCTCCACCGGCGCGAGCTACACCAGGGACCGGCACACCTACATGCTGAACAACGGCCGGATCTCGTTCGGGATCTCCACCCCAGCGCTCGTCAACCAGGTGATCACGACCCCGAGTGCCTACAACGACAACAAGTGGCACCACGTGGTGTCGACCTTCGGCAGCGGTGGGATGGCTCTGTTCGTCGACGGCACGCGGGTCGCCTCGCGCTCCGACGTCACCTCGGCGTACGACTACAAGGGGTTCTGGCGGATCGGCGGCGACAGTCTGAGCGGCTGGCCGAGCCGTCCGAGCAGCGACTACCTCGCCGGCAGCATCGACGAGGCCGCGGTCTACCCGACGGTGTTGAGCAACACGCAGATCTCGCAGCACCACACGCGGGGGGCCGGGGGCGCGGTGAACGTGGCGCCCACCGCCTCGTTCACGACCTCGGTCGACAAGCTCGCCGTGACCGTCGACGGTTCCGGCTCCACCGACCCGGACGGCACCATAGCCGGCTACGCCTGGAACTTCGGTGACGGGTCCACCGGCACCGGCCCGACCGCATCGCACACGTACGGCAGCGCGGGAACGTACACGATCACGCTGACCGTGACAGACAACACCGGCGGATCCGGCGGCACGGCAACGACGAGCAAGACGGTGACCACCGCAACGAACACGCCCCCGACGGCCGCCTTCACGAGTGCGGTGAGCGACCTGCTGGTGTCATTCGACGCCTCCGGGTCCGCCGACGCCGACGGCACGGTGAGCTCGTACGACTGGAACTTCGGTGACGGCTCCACCGGCACCGGCAAGACGCCGAATCACACCTACCCGGCCGCCGGCGGCTACCAGGTGAAGCTCACCGTCACCGACAACGACGGATCGACGGATTCGGTCACCAAGACCGTCACCGCCACCGCCTCGACAGGTCCACTGGCGGGCGACGACTTCGCTCGTACGGTCAGCGGGGGCTGGGGTTCGGCGAACAAGGGCGGGCCGTGGACGGTCTTCGGCGGCTCGAGCGTCTTCGCGGTCGACGGCTCGTCGGGCACCATGTCCCTGACCAAGGCCAGCGCGGGTCCTCGTGCTGTGCTGAGCGGAGTGAATTCGACGAGCTCGGATCTCACCGTCAAGACCGCGTTCTCCAAGCTGGCCGACGGCGGCGGCGAGTACGCCGGAGCGGGAGTCCGCGTGGTCGGCAACGACGAGTACCGCGGCAAGGTCAAGGTGGCGGGCACGACAGGTCAGCTCACCGTCTACATCACCAAACTGGTCGGCGGCACCGAGACCACCCTGACGTCGGTCACGCTCGGCTCGGCGAACAACTACACCGTGGGTAGCCAGTTGCAGCTGCGGGTGCAGGCCAGCGGCACCGGGACGACCACGCTGAAGGCCAAGGTCTGGAAGGTCGGCAGCACTGAGCCTTCGTCGTGGAACCTGAGCACGGCCGACTCGTCCAGCTCGCTGCAGGCGGCCGGTGGGATCAGCGTGCTCAGCTTCTTGTCCGGGTCTGCGACGAACTTCCCGATCACGGTGAGCTTCGACGACCTGGTGGTGCAAGCCGCCGGCTGAGGAGAAACCAGGGTTTCGCCAACGGATGGTCAATCAGCTCCTTCGAACGTAGGTTTTGGTGACTCTCGTCATGGTTCCGGTCGCGGTTGGTCCGCAGTCCTTGGCCACCCTCTGACCTGCCAGGGCGGTCCGTATGACGAGGTGGCCCGTCCACTGAGAAGGAGCGCGCGACCATGATCATCTCGAAGGTTCGGGACCCTCGCCTCATCACGCTCCGTCGCGGGGGGACCCTCACTGATTCGGATCATCATCTGCTCGCCCTGTGGGCGGCGTCGTGTGCCGAACACGTCCTTCACTTGTTCGAGGCGGTCCAGCCTGAAGACCGTCGACCACGTGCAGCGATCGAAGACGCCCGCGCGTGGGTGCGTGGTGAGGTCAAGATGATGCAGGCTCGTGCGGCGGGCGGCCGCGCGATGGGCGCGGCCAGGGATCTGCGTGGGTCAGCACGGTATGCCGCGTACGCTGCCGGCCAAGCGGGAGCCGTCGCACACGTCGCCGCGCACGAACTCGGTGCGGCAGCCTATGCGATCAAGGCAGCACGTGCTGCCGTGCCGGCAGGGGAGAGTGATGTGGCAGCACGACTCGAGGGCCGATGGCAGCGTCGCCAACTTCCGTCCGCGATTCGCGCGCTCGTACTCGACGACCAGCGGCTGCGGAACGACATCTGCTGGTCGGTGTTCGACTGCTGAGCGGGGTGTAGCGCTGCGGGCCCGCCGTGGCCGGAGGCCGGATTTCGTCATGGCGGCCACTCGTGTCACCGGACCGAGAGCGGGGTACGTTCTGGACGTACCCAGCACCGAGGAGCGGCCATGACAACGATGCCCGATGAACCCCAGGATGCGGACCCGACCCAGCTCGAGCAGGCCGGCGAGGCGATCGGCGAAGCGAAGGCCGCGGCCGGCCGGGTGGCGAAGGACGACTCGATCGACACCGCCGACCTGCCGACCACGAAACAGAACGTGCCGGCGGCGCCGCCCGACTCCGACTCGGACTCAGACTCGCCCGACGAGACCGCGGACTCGGAGCAGGCGGAAGGAGCCGCCGGCGGATCGGAGTACTCCGGCGAGTCGACGGACGGGTCCGAACGTAGCGAATAGTCGGACTACTGAGCCCGAGTCGCCGCCGTGCCGGTCGACGACGTACCCAGCGGAGCCACAACCTGTCCCGGGGCGCTCGTCAGCCCAGTTTCGACTTCGGCGTCGACAGCAGGTTCAAGACCGAGCGTTCGATCTTGCCGTGGGTGAGTCCATCGGAGAGATCGGTGTCGGTGGAGGCGAGCTTGGGGGAGATGGTGACGCCGTCGGCGAACAGGTCCACCAGCCGAGGATCCACGTACGACTTGCGCGCTACAGCCGGTGTGTTGCCGAGATAGCCCGCGACGTCCTTCATGGCGTTCGACACCGCACGCCGCCGGGCCGCCACGGTCCGTGCGGATTCGTTGGCCTGCGCCAGCGCAACCGCGGCTATCACCGTGCCGTGCCAGGTACGGAAGTCCTTGGCCGACACCTCGCCGCCGACGATCTCCTTGATGTAGGCGTTGATGTCGCTCGACGTCACGTCCTTCCAGTGCCGCCCGTCCCGGTACGCCAGCAGGTCCGGACCTCCGCCACGTCGCCGGAGCAGGTCACGCACCGCGGCGCGGACAAGATCGTCGGCGAGGGCGACATACCGTTCCTGCCCGGACTTGGCGATGTAGTCGAAGACGACCTCACCACCAGACACCGTGACGTGCTCCTTCTGGATGGTGGCCAGCCCGAAGCTGTTGTTCGTCTCCGCGTACGCCTCACCGCCGATCCGGAAGAAGCCCAGATCGAGCAGGCGAAAGGCCGTCCCCAACGCCCGTTCGTACGGCATCCCGTCCAGCTCGAGATGTCTTTCTACCCTGCGGCGGGCACGGGGAAGTCTAGCTGCGACCGTCAGCACCCGGTCGTGTTTGGACTTGTCCCGCTTGATCCGCCACTGCTCGTGATACAGGTACTGCCGGCGACCGGCATCGTCGGTGCCGACGGCCTGCAGATGGCCGTTGGCCACCGGGCTGATCCAGACCTCTTCCCAGGCCGGCGGGATGACCAGTCGTTTGCAGCGATCGATGTCCTCCGGTGCCAGTCGCTTGCCGTCCCGGTCGAGATAGACGAACCCCTTGCCGGCCCGGCGTCGGGTCCAGCCGGGGTCGTTCGGTGAGACCGTCCTGAGTCTGGGCACACCAGATCTTTACCCTTATCGGCAGCAACCGATCAAACTACGATCGGGCCGGTGCGCCGGCAGTCCCCAGGCGGTTGAGTTTGACCGATGATTTCTGTGCAGCTGCGAAGTCGTAGTGCTAGCAGCTGTGCCCAGCGCGACCAGCATCAGGAGGGAAACGAGCAAGCAATGCCTACGTTCATGACCGTCACTCCGGTTCTCGTGGCCGAACTGCTCGCCGAGGGCGAGCGGATGCCGGTCTACGTGCACGTCATCGACCATCCCGACGCCCGCGTGCTCGTCGACACCGGCATGACGCAGCTGCACCCGGCGGTGGCCGACATGGATCCACGCCTGATTCCCCTGAGCGCGCAGGCCGACTTCGACCTGGCCAGCATCGACGTCGTCATCAACACGCACCTGCACTTCGATCACTGCGGCGGCAACCACCTCTTCGCCGGCAGGCCGATCTACGTCCAGCGCCAAGAGCTCGACGACGCGCGCAGCGAGGATGACTACACGATCCGCGAGTGGGTCGAGGCGCCCGGCGTGCAGTACGTACCGGTCGATGGCGCGCTCGAGCTGCTGCCGGGGCTCCGGCTCATCCCGACGCCAGGCCACACGCGAGGCTCGCAGGTAGTCGTCATCGACACGGGCGGGCGTCCAGTCGTCATCGCCGGTGACACGGCGGTCTTCTTCGCCGAACTCGACCAGCCGCGCACCGAAGGCCAGCGGCTGATCCGCGCGCTCGACCCTGCGGAGGTCTGGCTCTCGCACGAGCACGAGCCGTGGCGGCGGCAGGGTTGACCAGCACGCCTGCTCCGAGGCAGGGCGCCATCGACGGACACATCGATGAATCCGACAACAGGTCGAGGTCACGCACGCCAAGTCCCGTTATGCCGAATTGGAGGTCAGGCCCGCCGTGGTTTATGTGAGGTGATCGTGCGCAGGACGTCCCCGAGCCTCTCGGTCGCGGCCCCGACGGATCGCCAGGCGATGAAACCATCGGGACGCACGAGCAGGGCACAGGCCTCGCCGATCCCCACCGACTCCGCCCAGGCGCGGTCAAGCCGCCTGACGGGCAGGTCGAGACCGCTGGCCGCGTGGTCCCAGACCGCGGTGGCGGACAGCACCGTGAAACCCGGTCCGATCAGGTCCAGGGTGGACAGCCCGCCGATCCACTGGTGCCACAGGTGCGAGCCGGGTGCCCCGTCGAGACTGGCGGCCACGTCCTCGGTGGACGGAACGGTTAGTAGTGGATCGATGATCGCCGACGAGTCGTAGCGGTAACCCATCGTCACCATCGGCGCGTTCCAGGCGCCGACTGCGGCGCGTTCGGCGACGGCGCTGCGATCCCAGTGCAGGCGGGGATCCGCCCACCGCAACAGGGCCTGCTCGGTGACCATCTCCGAGACGGGCGTGTCGTTCGTCGTGATAGGTGTCCAACAGCCCCTCACCGGCCTCGCCGTCGATGACCATGGCCAACTTCCAGGCCAGGTTGTCCGCGTCGGCGATGCCGGTGTTGAGCCCGAAGGCACCCGGTGGAGAGACCGTGCGAGCCGCGTCGCCCACCAGGAACGCCGGGCCCGACCGGAACCGGTGGGCTATCCGGACGGTGGCCCGCCACGGCAGCACACTGAGGATGGTGAAGGGGACGTCGCCGCCGAGGG
>JBBSQJ010000165.1:0-9030 GCA_038257965.1 Propionibacteriales bacterium | reverse complement strand
CACCTGGATCTGGCTGTCGAGCGCTACCTGCTCGCCTATCGGATCGTGCTCGGGTTCGGTGGACTGCCGCTGCTGTGGATGGGCGACGAACTCGCGCTGCGCAACGACTACGACTTCGTCGACGATCCGGATCACGCCGATGACAATCGCTGGATCCACCGGCCGGCGATGCCGTGGGAGACCGCAGAACTGCGGCACGTGGCGGGAACCCTGGAGTACCGCGTATGGCACGCGTTGCGGCACACCATCGCCGTGCGCGCGTCGATGCCGAGTCTCGACGCCTCCGTGGAGACCGAGATCGTCGATCCGGTGAATCCGGCGGTGCTGGTGTTCATCCGACGCCATCCCGTGCAGACCATGGTCGGGGTCTACAACCTGACCGCGGAGCGCCAAGAGCTCGAGCGGTGGGTCGTTCCGGTCGGCAACTGGGCGTGGGACGCGCTGACCGAGGACACGCCGCTGACCGACGATTCCTTGTGGCTGGACGGATATCGGACGCGATGGTTCGTGCAACAGAATTGATCCCGGAGGACGGATGAGCGATCCCGACGCACCAGCGCGGGCGGCCGTGGTGATTCGCGACGTGCTCCGCGACCTGGACCTCTCCTGGGCCGAGAACAGGCCCGGGCTGTTCTCGGTCAGTCTGCCGGGCACCCGCAAGCTCAGCACCGAGTGTGCGCTGGAAGTCGGGACGTACGGGCTCGGCGTGCGGGCGTTCGTTGCCCGTCGGCCCGACGAGAACCACGAGGGTGTCTACCGCTGGCTGCTGGAACGCAACCTGAAGCTCTACGGCCTCGCGTTCTGCCTGGACGCGCTCGGCGACATCCATCTGGCCGGCCGTGTTGCGCTGGAGTCGGTGAGCGCACAGGAGGTCGACCGCCTGCTCGGTGTGGTGGCGGACACTTCGGATTCGAGCTTCAACGTCATTCTCGAACTCGGCTTCGCGGACAGCATCCGTCGCGAGTGGGCCTGGCGCCGCTCCCGGGGTGAGTCGACCGCCAACCTTGCTGCGTTCGCCCATCTCGACCCGGCGATCACCGACCTTCCCGACTGACCGGCTGTGCCGACTCACCGACTTTCGGCCTCCCGACTCGTCGCCGGTGGAAGCTCGAGGGGGAACAGAGCGGGTCCGTCGACGAAACGGCGCGAGAAGGCGGCGGGTCGGTCGGGAGCGGTCGGCGATTCGGTCGCCTGCCCGGGTCAACACCGTGGCGCCGACATGGTGGACCGGTGTCGGCTCGTCAGTCCCGACCACTAGGCTCGGCGTCATGTCGACCTTGATCTTGTTGCGGCACGGTGAGAGCCAGTGGAACGCGAAGAACCTGTTCACCGGCTGGGTGGATGTCGATGTCACCGAGAAGGGTGCGGCGGAGGCCAAACGTGGTGGGGAATTGCTGGTCGAGAAGGGTCTGCTGCCCGATGTCGTGCACACCTCGGTGTTGCGTCGAGCCATCAACACCGCCCAGATCGCTCTCGATGCCAGCGATCGGCACTGGATCGAGACCAAGCGCTCGTGGCGACTCAACGAGCGGCACTACGGAGCACTTCAGGGCAAGGACAAGGCATCGACCCTCGCCGAGTTCGGCGAGGAGCAGTTCATGATCTGGCGACGCTCCTACGACATCGCGCCCCCGCCGATCGAGGACGGTAGCCAGTTCTCGAATTTCGACGACCCCCGCTACGCCAATGTCCCCACCGAGATCAGGCCGCGCACCGAGTGTCTGAAGGACGTGCTGCAGCGGGCCTTGCCTCACTGGTACGACCAGACCGTCCCGGACCTGCGCGCAGGGAAGTTGACGTTGATCGTCGCGCACGGCAACTCGCTGCGAGCGATCGTGAAGCATCTCGACCAGATGAGCGACGACGCCGTAGTGGGCCTGAACATCCCGACCGGCATCCCGCTGCATTACGAACTGGACGACGACTTCAAGCCGACCGGCCCCGGAAAGTATCTCGATCCGGAGGCCGCTGTCGCCGCCATCGAGGCCGTCAAGAACCAGGGCAAGAAGTAGACCCGGGAAACCCTGTCCGGCCAGCCGGGCCGGCTGTCACGGCTGCGGCCAGTACTCGTGCTCGGGAAACTCGCCCGTCACGACGTAGATGATCCGGCGAGCCATCGAAGCCGCATGATCGGCGATCCGCTCGTAGTAGCGGCCGAGCAGAGCCACGTCGACGGCGGCCTCGACACCGTAGGCCCAGTCGTCGCTGAGCAGCACCCGGAACTGGGTCCGTCGTAGTTCATCCATCTCTTCGTCGCGGTCCCGCAGTTCCTCGGCGTTGCGCACATTGCGATCGTGCAGGGTCTGTCCGGCCGCGATCACCATCTTCTCCGCGACATCGCCCATCTTGACGAAGCTCGGGCGCAGGGCCTCGGGAATGGCGGAGTCCGGGTAGCGCAACCGGGCGATCTTGGCGACGTGGGCGGCCAGATCACCCATCCGCTCCAGCTCGGCGACCATCCGCAGGCTGGCAACGATGATCCGCAGCTCGCCGGCCACCGGCGCCTGCAGGGCGAGCAGGTCGAACGAGCGCCGTTCGACGTCCGCCTGCTTCAGATCGAGCTGCTCATCGTCGGAGATGACATGCTCGGCGAGATGGATGTCGGCCTCGAGCAGGGCGGTGGTCGCGAAGCGGACGGCGGCCGACACCTGCTGAGCCATCTGGGCCAGATCGGTGAGAATGTCGTCGAGCTGCTCGCGATACAGTTCGCGCATCCCCACATCCCATCGTCTCGGCCCATCGTCTCGGCCCATCGTCTGACTCTCGCGACGGTCGGAGCCGGCCCACCCCAACCCTAGGCGGATGCGTGGGATCCCGACGCTTCGCTCGATGAACGCCGGATGAATTTGGTCGCGAACGTCGCCGCCGAGCGCGGTTGATCCGGCTCGCAGTCGTCCAGACGATCCGGCCCGCCACCTAGGATGCCAGCTGTGAGTTCGGCGACCATCGTGGCGGTGGTGGCGGCGCTGGTCGTCGGCGCCGCCATCGGCGCACTGCTGTCGCGTCGTCGTCCGCCGGCTCCCGATCCTGAGGAGCCGTTCGCGCAGCCCGAGGCCACCGTCCCCAGCGGCGTCGCCGAGGTCCTCGCCATGCACAGCGCGGCGGGGATCGTCGCCGGACCCCACGACGAGGTGCTCGAGGCCACCGACGCGTCCCGTCACCTCGGCCTGGTCCGCGGCACGAGGGTCACCGCACCCGAGTTGCTGGATCTGGTCCGGGCGGTGCGACGTGAGCGGCGTCCGCGCTCACAAGACCTCGAGATCAAGCGCCCTTCGCTGGGAGCAACCACGTACCTGGTCGTCCACGTGGCGCCACTGGGCGAGGATCTGGTCGTGGTGCTCGCCGACGACCAGACCACCACTCGTCGCGTCGAGGAGACGCGTCGCGATTTCATCGCCAACACCAGCCACGAACTCAAGACACCGATCGGCGCCATAGCGTTGCTGGCCGAAGCAGTCGAGGACGCAGCCGACGATGCTGCGGCCGTGCGCCGGTTCGCATTCCGGATGGGTATCGAGTCTGCCCGACTGTCCGACCTGGTGGGCCAGATCATCGAGCTATCACGGCTGCAGTCGGACAATCCGCTGACCCGGCCAGAGGTCGTCGAGGTCGACCACGTGCTCGCCGAAGCGGTCGACCGGAGCCGGGTCGACGCCGATCGGCACGGCGTCACGCTGACCGTTGCGGGCACGCCCGGCACCCGAGTGCTGGGCAGTGCCCGGCAACTCGGTGTTGCGGTCGGCAACCTCGTCGAGAATGCCGTCATCTACTCCGATTCCGGCGCCCGGGTCGTCGTCGCGGCTCATCTCGATGCCGGCAGTGATGACGATCATGTCGAGGTGACCGTCTCCGATACCGGGATCGGCATCCTGCCCGCCGAGCAGTCCCGGATCTTCGAGCGCTTCTATCGCGTCGACTACGCCCGGAGCCGGGCGAATGGCGGCACCGGACTCGGGCTGTCCATCGTTTCCCACATCGCCGCTGCTCACGGCGGCCAGGTCTCGGTGTGGAGCCAGCCGGGGCGAGGCTCGACGTTCACGCTTCGTCTACCGGCTCACCTGGACGCCGGCGCTCGTTCGGGCGGACACCACGATTCCACCAGCCAAGACGACCTCGCCGGCGAACCGGCCGACGAGGGCAGCACCGATCATCAGGAGCTCAACACATGACCCGTGTGCTAGTCGTGGAGGACGAGGATTCCTACCGCGAGGCATTGGCCTACATGCTCGGCCGAGAAGGATTCGATGTCGTCCAGGCCGCTGACGGGGCGGCCGGCCTGTCGCAGTACGACCGGCTCGGCGCCGACATCGTGCTGCTCGACCTGATGATGCCTGGCCTGCCCGGGACCGAGGTGTGTCGTCAGCTGAGGCAGCGGGGATCGGTTCCGGTCATCATGGTGACGGCCCGCGACTCCGAGGTGGACAAGGTGGTCGGGCTGGAACTGGGTGCGGACGACTATGTGACCAAGCCGTTCAGCCATCGCGAGCTGGTGGCTCGAATTCGTGCCGTGCTTCGACGCGGACAAGACGCCGAGCTCATCGCCGACGTCATCGAGTCCAAGGGTGTCCGGATGGACGTCGAGCGGCACGAGGTGAGTGTCGACGGACGAAGGATCCAGCTGGCTTTGAAGGAGTTCGAGCTTCTCGAGATGCTGCTGCGCAATGCCGGGCGAGTGATGACTCGCGGTCAGCTCATCGACCGGATCTGGGGTGCCGACTACGTCGGCGACACCAAGACCCTCGACGTGCACGTCAAGAGGCTGCGCACCAAGATCGAGGACGACCCGGCCCGACCCGAGCACCTGATCACGGTGCGCGGGCTGGGCTACAAGTTCGACGGGTGAGCAGTGTGGTCTGGAGATTCAGAAGGATCAGGCGCGACAGATGCGCCCGATCCTTCTGAAATTCGTGCGGGCCGCCGCCCACAAGAGCAGCGAATCCACCGACGTCACACGCTCGGCGTCGCCGACGGGCTGACCGTCACGTAGTACGGATGATTGGCGTCCACCACGGGTACGCGCAGGGTCGTCTCGCCGGCCGAGCTGAACTGCAGCGTGAGGTCGACCGTCAGCCCGGGCTTCAGACCGTCGCCCCTCACGGTCACGAACTGTGCCCGGTCGGTGAGGACGGTCGGGACCCCGTTGCCGACGGCCACCGGGTTCGGGACCGTCGCCGTAAGGGCCGCGCCGTCCGATCCGTCGGACTTGATCACCATGCCGGAGACACCGACGAGAGCATCGGGTTCGCTCGACGACATCGTGGCGCTGATGAACCCTTCGCCGTCGGCCCGGCTCAGCACCATCAGGTTGCGGATCTGCACCGAGCCGACCTCGAGGTTGACCCCGTCCGCCGGCGTGTAGGGCAAGTTGGTCTGCACGTTGAAGCCGCAGGCACTCCCGACGAGTCCGAGTACGAACATCATGGCCAGGGTCGGCACCCATCGGCGACGACCGGGACGGCGGACGCGACGCGAGATCTCAGCCACGATGTCGACTCCCTCTGCTGCCTTCGGACAGCAACTGCGCACCATCGGCCGTCCGTGGGTCGGACGGCTCTGGGATGAGCCTAGTGGTTGGGTACGGGTCTTCGTCGAGGGTCCCTGGTGCGCCGTGAGGAGATCAGCAGGCAAAGCCGACGCATAGACACCAGGTGTTTGTCAAGCATGCGCCAGACCCAATTTGCCGCTCTGGCTAGCGCAAACACCGTCAGGGGTGTCCCTGAGAACGTGCTAAACTGGAGGACGCGAAAGGGGCACAAAACAATATGACCTTCACAGTCGGCGAAACGGTGGTCTACCCCAATCATGGGGCAGCTGTCATCGAGGACATCGAAACTCGTCAGATCAAAGGCGAAGACAAGATCTACCTGGTGCTGCGCATCGTCGGCCAAACTGATCTCATCGTTCGCGTCCCGGCCTGCAACCTCGACCTCGTCGGCGTCCGTGACGTCGTCGACGCCGAGGGGCTGGAGAGGGTGTTCGGTGTGCTGCGCGCACCGCACACCGAGGAGCCGACCAACTGGTCGCGGCGTTACAAGGCGAACCTGGAGAAGTTGCACTCAGGCAACGTGATGAAGGTTGCGGAGGTTGTGCGTGACCTCTGGCGTCGCGAACGTGAGCGCGGGCTGTCGGCCGGCGAGAAGCGGATGCTGGCCAAGGCCCGCCAGATTCTCGTCTCCGAACTCGCCCTGGCCGAACGGGTGGAAGAGGACAAGGCAGAGATCCTGCTGGACGAGGTCCTCGCCTCCTGATCGGCGATCACCGACTGATCCGCACCCAGAGTCTGCTCTGTTGTTCCCGAAGGTGCGCGTCGGCATCGGCACAGATGTTCATCGACTCGAGCCCGGCCGCCCCATGGTGGTGGCCGGGCTCGAGTTCGTCTTCGAACCAGTCGGGCCGGTCGGTCACTCCGATGGCGATGTCGTGGCCCACGCGGCGTGTGACGCGTTGCTCAGCGCGTGTGGGCTGGGCGATCTCGGCAGCAACTACGGCACCGGTGAGCCGGAGTGGGCCGGAGCAGCGGGCCCCGCGTTCCTGGCCGAGACCGCTCGCCGGGTCCGGGACGCCGGTTTCGAGATCGGCAACATCGCCGTGCAGGTGATCGGCAATCGTCCGAAGCTGGGTCCGCGCCGCTTGGCGGCGGAGCGGCTCTTGTCCGACGCCGTCGGCGCCCCGGTCACGTTGTCGGCCACGACCACCGATGGGCTCGGGCTGACCGGCCGCGGCGAGGGGATTGCCGCCATCGCCACCTGCCTCGTGATCGACAATGGGCGAGGGGGCCAGGCGACAGAAGTCAGCGGACCAGTCTCGCCGGCGCGCTGAAGGTGTTGCACCTGCCGACGTCACTCGTCCCGAGCCCGGTGTTGCCCCAGTAGACGCGGCTGGCGGCGACTCCGTGGTTGCCCTGGACGTTCGGTTTCCCTGTCAAGGTGTCGTCGCCGACGGCGCGGTAGGTCGCGACGATACCGGCCACATCGGCCTGCTGGACGCCCAGTGATCGCGAAACCGCGCGCATGAACATGCCGGAGAAGCAGTCGGCCTGGGTCTCCGACCGCCGGCTGTACGCCAGTTCGGCCGACTTGTCTCCGGACAGCTGACCGAGGGCGGCCGATGAGATCAGGATTCCCGTCCGTGCCTGCAGGGCATGGCCGAACTCGTGCGCCATCACCACGTCTGCGGCCCACTTGTCCTGTGCCACGATCTGAACGTGTTCGGCGAGCTGGTTGCTGAAGTAGATCTGCTGATCGGCGCTGCAGTAGAAGGCGTTGACATCGCTGGTGCCGCACTTGGTAGTGATCTCGGCGCCGTAGATCGTGACGGTCGGCCGGACGATCTCGAATCCGGCCCGCGTCACCGGCGGTTGCCAGACCCGCACCTGGCACTCCATCAGGCCGTCGAAGTGTGCCTCGAGCTGGGCGTCGCTGGCGGTCGCCACGTTGATCGGCTGGCTCACGCAACGCACCGGGAGTGGGGCCGTCTGATCGTAGAACGGGTTGAGCGTCAAGAAGTCCTGCGCCTCCTGCTCGGTCTGCGGGCGCGGGATCGGTGGTGGTGAGGCGTCCGGCGGCGGAACCTGATAGTCCTCGTTCTGGTAGGCGACGTCGGAGTCGCCACCGGCGACGTTGACGATCACCAGGCCCGCGATAGCGAGCACACACAGCACGATCAGTCCGAGCAGCACCCTCTTCAGCGGGTTGCGTTGGGGGCGACGTGGCAGTTGCGGCGAGGAACCGTACTGCGGCAGGCCCGGCTGTGCGCCCCCGAACCCGGTTCCGCTGGCGGGTTGGACGAACGTCCGGGCTGAGTACGGCTGCGGAACCGGTGCGCCGTACGCCGGAGGCTGGCTCGGCCAGCCTCCTCCACCACCCCACTGCTGCGACGTCACCTGCCAAACCCTAATGGACCTCGGGTCGAGTCCACCGCGTTATGGGAGGCTTGGCCCGTGCCCGACACGACCTCAGCCAGCCGCGTCCGACACCGAACGCCGCAGACCCGACCGATCGCGATGTGTGCAGCCATGCTGATCGCCGTCTTCGGTCTGCTCGTCGGGCCCCTCAGCCTGCCGGCCGCGGCCGAGGGCACCGCTTCGACCTTCGCGGCTCGCGCCGTGCTCGACGCCAACGGAGCGCTGGAGGTGCAGCAGACCATCACCTTCGCCGGGAAGGCTCCTGCGCAGGTGTCGCAGCGGTTCGAGCTGCGCCAAGATCTTGTCGGCCAGCGTCAGTACGTCATGGGATTGTCCGGACTCGCTGCGACCGCCGGCGGCAAGCCGGTTGATCCGCAACGAAGCGATGCCGGCCGATTCAGCACCGTAACGGTGGATACCGGTGGAGCCAAACAGCTCACCATCTCCTACACGGTGACCGGCGTCGTCCGCACGACGGATTCGGGCACCGCGCTGCAGTGGGCATTGCTGCAAGGCTTCAGCGCCGACGTAACCGAGTTCATCGCGACCGTCCAACTCCCGGCGCCGTTCACCTACATAGAGTGCAACGCGGGCGCCCCGAACTCCCAGGTGCCGTGCAGTGCGGCCTCGGGCGGCACCGGCGAGACCCCGCTCCCTACCTTTTCCGACGGTCCCCGCGGGCCGGGTGAGGTGGTCTCCGTCGACATCGGCTTCGCGCCGGGCGATGTCGCCGCCGACGAACAGATCAAGGAGTTGTGGACCGTCGGGCGCGCCTTCTCCGCCAAGCCCCTTCCGCTGGGAATCGCGCTGGGGTTGCTCATTCTGGGCGGTCTGGGACTGTTGGCGATGCATCGCCAGGCAGGTCGAGACGCCGCGACCGTGGAACTGACGCGGGCCGGCGAGTTCGTCCCGATCGGTCCCGGCCAGACCGAGTTCCGGGTGCTCGGCGAAGTGAGGCCGGGCGAGATCGGCACCCTCGTCGACGAGCAGGTCGACCCGATCGACGTGACGGCAACGCTGCTGGACCTCGCCGTCCGTGGACATCTGCGGATCACGGAGTTGCCGCGCGACTCCGATTACGTCCGAGCCGAGTGGGACCTGACCCGACTGAGTGGCCCGGACTCGCT
>JBBSQJ010000164.1:0-9235 GCA_038257965.1 Propionibacteriales bacterium | reverse complement strand
GCGTCGGCGACATGCTGCCGCCGTGGGTTTCCGACCTGCGCTCGGCCGGCACCATTGTGGTCGGCGGTGTCGGCTGGGACTCCACCGGCGTCTGGTGCCCAAGTGTGCTGGACCGCCTGAGCCAGGTAGACATCTTCGTACCCAACGACGTCGAGGCCATGCACTACACCCGAACCGATTCCGCGCGGGCCGCAGCCGAACGCTTGGCCGAGCGGGTACCGCTGGCTGTGGTGACCCGTGGCGGTGACGGCGTGGTCGCGGTCGACTCGGCGGCGGGGGTGGTAGTCGAACTGCCATCGGTACCGGTCGACGTCGTCGATCCCACCGGAGCCGGTGACGTATTCGTTGCGACCTTCCTGGCGGCGCGGGCTCGCGGGGACTGGGACCTGGTCACCCAACTGCAATTTGCCGGCCTGAACGCCTCCCTCTCGGTGACCGGGCTCGGCGGCGGGGCGAGCGCTCCGAACCGCCGAGATCTGCTTGAGTTCATCGCCACCGCCAAGCCCGCCGGTAATTGGAGGTTCCTCGACGCTTCCAACCGCCCGGATCCGCCCGATTGATGCTCCACCGATGTTCGTCTCTGTCCCTGGACACCGCGGCGGCAATCTCAGCACCTTCACCAGCGTCCCGAGTGCTCCGAACGCGGGGCTCGACCGATCGGAGAACCATGAAGCACATCACAAGGACCACACTCCTCGCATCCGTGGTCACCGCGCTCGCGCTCGGCCTGGGCGCATGCACCCCTGGCAGCGGCACCGCCCCGCCCGCGGAGCAGAGCAGCCTGCCGCCAGTGTCGAAGGACTTCGGCACCAAACCGGTCACCCTCACCGTCTGGGATCAAAACACCGGAGACGAAGGCATCGGCGCCGCCCAGAAACAGCTGAACGCCGAATTCACGACGAAGTACCCGAACGTCAAAATCAACCGAGTGTCCCGGTCATTCAGCGACCTCAAGACCACTCTCAGACTTGCGTTGTCCGGCGACAACCCACCGGACGTCGTCCAAGCCAACCAGGGCTACCCGGATATGGGCGCATTCGTGAAGGCCGGATATCTGCGGCCGATGAACGATTATGCCGATCTGTACGGCTGGAACGACTACTTCCCCTCCAGCTTCATCAAGCTCAACTCCTTCTCGGCCGACGGCAAGCAGTGGCAGGGCGACAACCTGTACGGCGTCTCGCAGACCGGTGAGCTGGTCGGCCTGTACTACAACAAGAAGGTGCTGGCGAAGGCCGGCATCGACGCCCCGCCGACCACCTTGGCTGAGCTGACCGACGACATGACCAAGGTCAAGGCCACCGGGATGCTTCCGCTCAGTTACGGCGACGTCGAGAAGAGCCCTGGCATCCACCTCTACGGATTTGTGCTCTCGGCCATCGCCGGGCAGGAAAAGGTGAACAACCTCGTCACCTCCAACGGTGGCGCGTGGACCGACCCCGAGAGTGTGCAAGCTGCAGAGACCGTACAGGACTGGTCCAGCAAGGGATACATGACCAAGGGCGCCAACGGCATAACCCGCGACGACGCCGTCAACGCATTCGGCAAGGGTCAGGCGGCGTTCTTGATCACCGGCACGTGGTACGAAGCGACCTTGGAGTCCTCAACCGAGGCCAAGAACATCGGCTTCACCGCACTCAAGCCGGAAGGCTCCGAGACCCCGGTGACGATGGGCGGCATCGGCCTGGCCTGGGCGATCACCTCCAAGGCGGATAACCCCGACGCCGCTGCCGCGTACATCGACTTCATCACCAACAAGGCCGCTTCACAAGTACTGGTGAAGACGGGCAACCTGCCGGCGGTCGTACCTGACGGCGACCAGCCCGCTGCCGGCACGCTAGCCGCTGCGATCACCGACTCGTATGTGACCATCTCGAAATCGAACGGCATCACGCCCTACCTCGACTACGCAACCCCGACTTTCTACAACACGCTGACAGCGGCCGCCCAGGACCTGGTCGCAGGCAAGCAGAGCCCGGTGCAGTTCACCCAGACGCTCCAAGACGACTACGCGGCCTTCAACAAGGGCCGCTGATCGTGACCTCGTCCCCGTCGCGGCAGGCAACCTCGGCGGGTGCGGACTCGCCTCGGGTCCGCCAGAGTGTACGCGGCCGCAGCCAACTCGTGGCCTACGTCTATGTGCTACCTGCCTTCGTGCTGTTCGCAGTGTTCCTCGGGCTCCCGTTCCTACAGACTTTGCAGTACTCCTTCTTCGACTGGGACGGGATGTCGCTGGCCACCTGGACCGGACTCGAGAATTACGTCGCGGTGTTCACGGACCGAGAGTTGCGCTCCGCGTTCGGCCACGCGATCGTGTTGATGTTCTTCTACAGCGTCGTGCCGATCGCCCTGGCGCTCGTCCTCACCGGGATGATCTCCCGGGCGAACCGGCTGCGCGGGATGAGCGTTTACCGCACGGTGCTGTTCCTTCCCCAAGTGATCGCATCAGTAGTCGTGGCCACGATCTGGGTATCGATATACTCCCCCGACGGACTGCTCAACTCCTTGCTGCGCCTGGTGGGATTAGATTCAATCACCCGAGTCTGGCTCGGTGACTATGACTTCGCGCTGATCGCAATCGGATTCGTCGGCACCTGGCTCAACATCGGTCTGTGTCTGGTGCTATTTCTGTCGGGCGTGGGCAATATCCAGCCGGCGCTCTTCGAGGCGGCCCGGCTAGACGGGGCCAGCGGCGGCCAGGAGTTCCTCGCCATCACACTGCCGGCCCTACGCGGTCAGATCGCGGCGGCCCTCACCTTGACGCTGGTGTCGGCACTGAAGACCTTTGATCTCGTCTACATCACCACCGCAGGCGGGCCAGGCAACTCCACCACCGTGCCCGCGTTCGAGGCGTACAACCGAGCTTTCAACACCGGACAGGTCGGCTCCGCGTCCGCCGTCGCGATCTGTCTGACGGTCGTGATCATGATCGTCACCGCGATCATCGGCCGGCTCCAGCCCAAAGAGATCGCATGAGGCTAACGACCCGAGAGAAGACCCTCGACCACGTCGTCCTAACCCTATTCGGTCTGTTCGCCATCGTGCCCTTGATCGGCGTCCTCATGAGTGCCGTTACCCCGGCCGCCGAAAACAGCGGCGCCTTCGCCCTGCCCACGCGGATCGACCTCGCCAATTTCGGCCATGCATGGACCGACGGGCACTTCAGCACCTACATGGTGTCTAGCCTTATCGTCACGGTATCGGTTGTCGTGCTGACCACCATGCTCGCAATCCTGGCCGCATTCGCCTTTGCCCGGTTGACGTTCCGCGGCTCGTCGGTGATCTTCTTCGTGATGCTCGCCGGACTGATGCTGCCGGCCGAGGCGTTCATCATCCCCCTCTACTTCAATCTACGCAGCATCGGTCTGACCAACACGTACGCAAGCCTCATCCTTCCACAGAGTGCCCAATCACTCGCTTTCGCGACGTTCTGGCTGCGCAACCAATTCCGCAGCTTTCCGACCGAAATCATCGAAGCCGCCAGGCTCGATGGCGCGCGTGACCTTCGCGTCCTGTGGCAGGTGATCGTTCCACCATCCCTCGCAGCGATCATGACGATGTGCGTCCTGATCACCATGTGGACCTGGAACGAGTTCTTGATCCCGCTAGTACTGATCGTAAGCGAAGACCGCAGGACAGCTCCGCTCGGCCTCGCCTTCTTCAAAGGTGAGCACCTCACCGACTACTCGCTCCTATCAGCCGCCGGGGTGATCGTCGCAACGCCAATCGTGATCTTGTACTTCGTGCTCCAAAAGCGGTTCATCTCCGGCATGCTCGGCGGAATTGCGGAGCGCTGATCACCGTTGTCATTTACACCAAGCCTGCGACACGACCCAGTTCGCAATCCGGGTGTAGTTGCCGCGGACGTGGGAGGATTTCTCAGCTCAGGCACGACGCCGGACACCGCAAAAGCTGGGGGACCACGGACCCTGACCAGGTAGCGTCTGGTCGAGACCACTCGCGAGAGAGACCGCAAACACCGTCGGGCGTTACCACGTCGGCGCCGCAGCCGAACTTGCTCACAGCGTGGGGGCATCGACACCGAGGGCAAGCCCGCCTTTCGTCGGGCTGGCCGCGCGGCTGGCGCGGCTTCACCATGACCGCCACCGGTCTGCGCCTCCTCCAAGATCTCCGACGACAACTGCTCCAACCGCCCACTGCGCTCAGATCAACAGGAAACGCAGCCGAGCAAGCCGTAACCGTCGGCGCCGTCGCTAACATGCCCACCGGAGGCACCTCGTCGACGAGTCTTTTACACCGCAACTGGGACGCGATCCACGAACGTGCAGGACATTCCCCGTAATGGGCTGGCCGGCGTTCGTGTCTGGGAGGTCTCTCGAGCGACTGGCTCCTGCGCCGGCGCGCCCGGCGCCTCATCACCTACCGCGATGGGCAGGCGCCGGATGCCGGACTCTGTTTCCGTATCGACGTGTCCCTATCCACGCCGTGCGGTTCTCCGGCGCGGCCGGAACTGCCGCGTCGGTACGAACATCCTGGGCGAGACATCGGTCGCAGCGAAGATCTGGAGGACCAGGGCGAGGGTGAATCCCGCAGTTCGGACGGCATGGAGTTGGTGCCAGCGGGTGCGGACGGCGGACCAGTCGCTGGGTGGGTTTCCTGGGTCCCAGCCGCGGATTGCGACGTTGATCGGCACCACCCTGCGAACGGTGACAAGCGCCGTGGTGACGCCAACGGTGAGGATGCTGGTGGCGGTCAGGATTCGTGGCCGCGCATCAGGTTGCGAATGCAGTGCAGCAAGTTGGACGCACGTCGTTGCGACGATCAGCGCCCGATAGCGGGTGGTGCCGAGGGCGGTGTTTGCCTGTTCTTGCTCGATGTAGCTGCGGGCCGCCAACCGGCGTTGCGCGGGGAGCAGAACCAAGACACCGTTGACGTAGGTCCCGGCCGTCACTCCAAGCATCGCGACCGCGACGACGTCGGCCAGCGGGCTCATGGCCGTTCAGTGGCGGGAGGGTGATCGGTGCCCGGCCCGCCGGAGCCGGACGTGAACACAGAGGCGAGGGCGGCGACGAATTGGTGCCGGTCGACTGTTCGTACCTGATCGAGTCCGAGGGTGCGCTGCAGGAGTCCCAGGCTCGCGATGGCACCCATGAATCCGCGCGCGAGCAGGTACCCGTGGTCGGGATCGGCCGGATCGAGCACTCTTCCCAGCCGGGCCGCTGCTTCGTCGACGAATGTCACGAGGCGCCGATCGTCGTTCAGGAGTTCGCGGTTGCTGATCAACAACACGATGAGGTCGAGGTTGGCCTCGAAGGCGTCGGAGAACTGGCTGCCGATCATGCCCAGTAGCGCGTCTGGTGAGGGGAGCGGTGGAACTGGTCGATCCGTACTCGCCGGGGCCGCCATGGCGGTGAACTCACCGGTCATGGTTTCGACAAGCGCGCCAAGCAGATCGCGCTTCGACGGGAAGTGCCGGTAGATCATCGCGTCGCTGATGCCGGCGGACGAAGCGATCATCCGCGTGGTGGTCGCTTCGAAACCGTGCTGGGCGAATAACCTCCTCGCCGCGTCCATGATCGACTCGCGCCGCTCGAAGGCCCCGAGCCGCTGTCGCTTCGCGGTGGCGGTGCTCACTCCGCACCCGCCCGGGTTCGGCGGGTGCGGCGGGTGCGGAGGAAGGCAAGCAACAACAACCCGGCGCCGGCGTTCGCGGTCCCGATCGGCAGCCAATCCAGAACACCATGTGGTCCGAATCCGCCCGGAAATGTCATCGCCCAGACGATCGCGAACACCGTGAATCCCTTCACCAGGATCGCGACCGCGAGCAGGACCCCCTGCCATCGCGTCGACGCATCCCCGCAGACACCGAACCACACGGCGGAGACGACCACCACGATCGGTACCGCGTGGATCGCGACGAGGCCGTATTGTGCCGTCCCCCTCAACGTGTCTCCCGGGAAACGGCCACCGATCCAGGCCAACCCGATCAGCAAGAGCATGCTCGGCACGATCCACCGGCGCAAGTCGGGACCGAGGTTCGGCTGGATCAACGACATACTTCGACTATATATAAGTCGGCGCCCACTTACAAGTGATGCCGATGCCCTGATCCGTCCACACTGATTCCCGGCAATTCCTGAGCGGCCGAGGTTGGCATCGGCAGGGCGCTGGCCGACGCATCACACGGTCCGGATAGCCGACTTGCAGCGACCGACCGTGGACTACCGCCCATCTGCTCGAGCAGTGAACTGGAGGTGCACGAGCGGAGGGACCGAGGGACTTCTCGCTAGGCTCGTACCGGAGGCGTACAGGCGCCTGGTGGTCCTCCCGGTCTTCAAAACCGGTGAAGCCGAGCAGCTCGGCTTGGCGGGTTCGATTCCCGTCCGCCTCCGCCAATCACGACGACTCCACCGGCGACCTAGGATCGGCTCGTGTCGACCCTGCAGCCGGACCCGCGTCGCGGTGTGCCCCGCACCGATCGGCTACTCGCCGATCCGCGGCTGGTCCGGGCGACGGTCCGGTTCGGAGTCCACACGGTCAAGCGCGTTGTGCACGAGGCGCAAGAACGGGCCCGGACGGGAACCATCGACCCCGATCGGGTAGCGGACGAGGCCGTCCGCAGACTTCCGGTCACGATGTCGTCGATGAGGCCGGTGATCAATGCCACCGGGGTCGTCCTGCACACCAATCTCGGCCGCGCTCCCCTGTCGGCCGCGGCGATCGCAGCACTGGCCGAGGCAGCCGGGTACGCCGACGTCGAGTTCGATCTGGACACCGGCCAACGTGCGAGCCGGGGCCGAGGAACTTTGGCCGCGCTGGCCGATGCCGTGCCGGCCGCCGAGGCGGTGCTGGTGGTCAACAACGGCGCGGCCGCACTCGTGTTGGCCACCACGGCCTTGGCGGCGGGGCGCGAGGTGGTGATCAGCCGCGGCGAGATGGTCGAGATCGGAGATGGATTCCGGATACCCGACCTGATCGCGTCGTGCGGCTCCCGCTTGTCCGAGGTGGGCACGACGAACCGCACGAACCTGCGCGACTACGAGACTGCGCTCCGGCCCGACGTCGGCTGCATTCTCAAGGTGCACCCCAGCAACTTCCGGGTCACGGGCTTCACCTGCGATGTCTCGGTCACCGACCTGGCCGCCCTCGGGCCACCCGTCGTGGTCGACATCGGCAGCGGCCTGCTGACCCCGGATCCGTTGCTACCGAGCGAACCCGACGTCGATACCGCACTCCGGGCCGGCGCAGCCGTCGTCACCGCCAGCGGCGACAAGCTTCTCGGCGGTCCGCAAGCCGGCCTCCTGTTCGGCCACGCCGACGTGATCGAACATCTCCGTCGCCATCCCTTGGCTCGTGCGCTCCGGGTAGACAAACTTACTCTTGCCGCCCTCGAGGCGACCCTGCGCGGTCCGACGACCCCGACCGAGTCGGCGCTACGGGTCGACGAAGCCACGCTGCGAAACCGAGCCGAGGCGCTCGCCGATCGGCTGACGGACGTCGGCGCACGGGCAGTGCCGTCGGACGGTGCTGTCGGTGGCGGTAGCGCACCCGGTCTGACCTTGCCCGGGTGGGCAGTGGCGCTGCCGGAGTCGTACGCGGTGCGGCTGAGAACCAGGGAGCCTCCCGTGGTCGGCCGACTCGAGCAAGGGGCGTGCCTGCTGCATCTCCGGTGTGTCCCAGCCGAGCAGGACACCCTGCTTCTCGCGGCCGTGCAGGCCGCTTCGAGAGTCTGATCCGGTGTTCGTCGTCGCCACCGCCGGACATGTCGATCACGGCAAGTCGACGCTGGTCCGTGCCCTGACCGGGATGGAACCCGATCGCCAGGAGGAAGAACGGCGCCGAGGGCTCACCATCGACCTCGGCTACGCCTGGACCCGACTCGGCGAGGACGACCTGGTCTTCGTCGACGTCCCCGGTCATGAACGCTTCATCGCCACGATGCTGGCCGGTGTGGGCCCGGCCCCCGCAGTGATGTTCGTCGTCGCCGCGGACCAAGGCTGGCGCCGGCAATCGAGCGAGCACCTCGCCGCGATCGACGCCCTCGGGCTGGAAAACGGAGTGCTCGTCGTCACCCGTAGCGACCTCGCCGAGCCCGGTCCGGCCATCGAGGAAGGTTGTTCGCGCATCTCCGCGTCAAGCCTCGGCCACGTCGAGGCGGTCGCGGTGTCGGGCCGGACCGGTGCCGGGCTGGACGCCCTGCGCGGGTCCCTGACCCGGCTCGTCCGGCGGTTACCGGCGGCCAGGACCGACGGCCCACTTCGCCTGTGGGTCGATCGCTCGTTCGTGATCCGCGGCGCTGGGACGGTGATCACCGGCACGCTCGGCGCGGGCCGGATTGCGGTCGGGGACGAGCTCAGCCTGGCCGGGCAGGGTGGGCGGCGACACGTCCGCGGGCTGCACTGTCTGAATGTTGCGCAGCACACGGTCACCGCCGTGTCACGGGTGGCGGTGAACCTGCGGGGTGTCACGTCCGAGGAGGTCGGTCGAGGCGACGCGCTACTGACCCCGGACTCCTGGCAACTGACCGACCGGCTCGACGTCCGCCGAATCCGACCGGTCCCCGGACGAGCCGCGGATCCAGCCCGACCAGAGGCTGAGTTGGCGACCCACCTCGTCGCTCATCTCGGGACGGCCGCGGTGCCCGCTCGCGTACGTCGACTGGACGCCGACATGCTACGGCTCACCCTGGACCGAACCCTGCCGGTGGAGCGCGGAGACCGGTTGATCCTCCGCGACCCCGGTCGCCGGGCCATTGCGGCCGGTGCCATCGTGGTGGACGTCGCGCCGCCGGAGTTGCGCAGGCGAGGCGCGGCGGCCGCGAGAGCGCGCGAACTCCGCCGGGCGATCGACGACGAGATCACGCTGTCTCGAACCAGGTTGACGAGAGCCGGCGCGCTACCGCTCGCGGAGCTGGACAAGTCCACGACCGCCGCCCTTCTCGATGAAGGCGCACGTCTCGTCGGTGACTCGCTGGTCGACGCCGACCGATGGGCCTCGTGGAAGGACACCCTGACCGCCGCGATCGCAACCCACGCTCGGGACGAGCCCCTGGATCCCCGTCTCAGCCTCGACGCCGGCCGGCACCTGCTGGGTGCTCCCGACCGCCTGGTCGTGGCGGCGCTCGCCGCCGACGCCGGTCTGATCGTCGACTCCGGTTGGATTCTCCAGGCGGGGGTGACGCTTGACGATCGCACCGAGGGCGGCCTGGCCCAGCTGGAACACCGGCTCGACGGATCGCCGTTCGCCGCCCCCGAGCGCCCCGACCTCGACGCCT
>JBBSQJ010000163.1:0-9375 GCA_038257965.1 Propionibacteriales bacterium | reverse complement strand
CAAGCTGAACGCTGAACTCACCGCCTGGCAGCACCAGACCAACGCAGATCAGCGTCAGGTCGATTGGCAGTTCACCACCGTCGACGCCCGAACCAAACTCCGCCACCTATACCCCAAACATTAGCCGCAACACGCTACTAGGCGTGCGCTGAAGGTTGCTTCGACGCTAGCGGCCGAATCCGACAGTTTCCTCCGGGAGACCATCCGCACCAGGACGCACGAAACTCCCTGCCCCGGGACTCGGTCGGGGCAGGGAGTCACGCGCGAGGTGGCCCGAGTGGGCCGATCAGCGACGCCTCAGTGGAAGCTGTCGCCGCACGCGCAAGAGCCCGTCGCGCTCGGGTTGTCGATCGTGAAGCCTTGCTTCTCGATGGTGTCGACGAAATCGATGGTGGCGCCCATCAGATACGGCGCACTCATCCGGTCGGTCACCACGTGCACGCCGCCGAAGTCCTTGATGATGTCGCCGTCGAGATTGCGCTCGTCGAAGAACAGCTGGTAACGCAGTCCAGAGCAGCCGCCCGGCTGGACGGCGACCCGCAACGACAGGTCGTCGCGTCCTTCGCCGTCGAGCAACGCCTTCACCTTCGAGGCTGCACCGTCGGTCAGGACGATGCCGTCGACCACCGGTGCACCGGTGGTGCCCTGATCCGTTGCCGTCATATCTGTCTCCTGGAGCTGGGTGGCGGAAACCTACGAACCGGACAACCGATGAAGCTTTACGGCTGTTCCGTCTACTGGCCAGTCTAGAGCCGGTCGGCGACGAGCCCAAGTGACCTCTCGGCCGGGCACTACCATCGCCAGCTCCGCGAGACCCGCGCGCCGAGCTGCGCGAGCTCGCTCTCGGTCGGAGACCACGACTGATCGACGGCACCCAACGTGCTCTCGCGCCGTACCGCGTAAGCCGCTTCGATACCCATCGCGCGCATCTCGCGAGCGCCGATGTACGTCTCACCGGCCAGCACGATGCATGGCGCCAGCGCCTCGCCCGCCAGGCGTGCGGCCTCGGCAACCACCCCTCCGCCACGGCGGGCGAAGTCGAACACCGAGCAACCCGTCACGACCAGGTCGGGCCGATCGCCCACTGTCGCTGTGTCCAAGGTCACGCTCGGACCGGTGACCAGACGCCCGTTCAGGGCGAGAACGGCGAAGCCCAGGCCGCCGCAGGCGCCACTACCAGGTGCGTTGGACCTCTCGTGTGCAGTCAGTGCGGCGAAGCGCTCGAGAGCGGCGTCGACCGCCAGCATCCGCCCCGTGTCCTCGTCGCGCTCTCGCCCCCGTCGCGACGTGATCCCGCGCAGCCCCAGCAGGAGCGCCGACAGTTCGGCCTCGGGCACGACTCCGACGAGATCGACTCCCTCGACCAGGTCGAGGGCCGGTGCCAGGTCCAATTCGGTGAGTTCGGACAGCGGCGCGGCGCCGCGGTCGAGCGGTCGGTCGCCCAGCGCGCCCATCGCAGCGAGCGCGCCGGCCCCGGCGTCGTGCACAGCGGGACCGGCCAGATCGACGTAGACGGTGCTCGGCCGTTCTTCGAGGACCCGGCGCAGCGCCCGGCCCCAATCCCACGAGGTCGCGTCGTAGAGGGCGGCGCCCGTCGAGGCGGTCGACGGTTCCCACGCCAGCGCCGAGCCCGCGGCACCGGTCACCACCGTCGCCACTCCGGTCGGCTTCGTCGTCGTTTCCGACTGCCCGCCCGAAGCGTCGGCGTATGCCTCGACGAAGCCCCGACCGGCTTCGCCGACCGGCACGACCTGAGTCCAGGCAGTAGGCCAACCAGCCGCGATCACCTCCCCGGCGCGCTGCGAACTGAGCGCGCCGATTCGGTCGCTGGCCACGAGGATCCGCACGCCCGGTATCTTTGCAGGCCGGCTACTCGAGGGCTGGACGGTATCGACGTGGCGAGCCGAGCGTCAGACCGAACGGTCCGGCTGATTCGTCCTCCCGGACGTCGATCTGGGTCATGCCGTCGGGATCTGGCGGACCGGATCCTGTGACCGTCGGAGCGGTTACGCTGAGCGAATGACCACCACCTCGCCCCAGGCGCCGTCCGCACCGGCCAAGCGGAGCCTGTCGCTCTACATCTTGGGGTCCCAGGCGGATCTGCATTCCGAGCGCGGCGTCGAGTGCCCGGGCGACCTCCCGTCGGCATCGGATCCCGCTCTGGTCGAGCGCGCTCGACAGGCCAAGGAGACGCTCGGCGGGCGCGCGTTCGTGCTGGGTCATCACTACCAGCGTGACGAGGTCATCCAGTTCGCCGACGTCACCGGCGACTCGTTCAAGCTGGCCAGGGACGCAGCGGGTCGGCCCGAAGCGGAGTTCATCGTCTTCTGCGGTGTGCACTTCATGGCGGAATCTGCCGACATCCTCACCTCACCGGAGCAGAAGGTGATCCAGCCCGATCTTGCGGCTGGCTGCTCGATGGCCGACATGGCACGGTTGGCACAGGTGGAGGACGCCTGGGATGCACTCTCAGACGCCGGCATCGCCGACGTCACGGTTCCGGTGACGTACATGAACTCCTCCGCCGACATCAAGGCCTTCTGCGGTCGTCACGACGGCGTGGTCTGCACGTCATCCAACGCCAAGGCCGTCCTCACCTGGGCCTTCAAGCGGGGCGAGAAGGTGCTGTTCCTCCCCGACCAGCATCTCGGGCGGAACACGGCGGTGCTCGAGTTGGGTCTGAGTCTCCACGACTGCGTGGTCTACGACCCACACCGGCCGAACGGGGGGCTCACCGCGGACCAGTTGCGATTGGCGAAGGTGATCTTGTGGAAGGGTCACTGCTCTGTGCACGGACGATTCACCCGAGAGGCGGTCGACGAGGTGCGGACCCGGATCCCGGGTGTCCAGGTGCTCGTTCACCCCGAGTGTGCTCATGAGGTCGTGCTCAAGGCCGACCTGATCGGCTCCACCGAGTTCATCATCCGCACGATCGAGCAGGCACCCGCCGGTTCGAGCTGGGCGATCGGCACCGAACTCAACCTGGTCAAACGGTTGGCCGACCACCACCCGGACAAGAAGATCACGTTCCTCGAGCAGCATGTCTGCTACTGCGCCACGATGAACCGCATCGATCTCCCCCACCTGGTCTGGGCTCTGGAGAGTCTGGTCGCCGGCGAGGTCGTGAACCAGATCGTGGTTGATGCCGACACCGAGCACTACGCCAGACAAGCGCTGCAGCGAATGCTCGATCTGCCCGGCGAGACCGCTCGCGACTGAGCGAACCGATCGGCCGGCCCGGCGGCGGACCGGAACTCGTCCACCCTGCGCGACCCTTGACTCGAGGAGGAGTCACGTCCTTTCGATGATCTGCTTCAGCACGTGGAGGTTGGCGTGCCGACCGCGGCTTTGAATCTGCAGAGTCGGGAGGGGCGCCCAGGCTCAGTGGCCCCGTCGGGGTGAGTCGGTCCGGTGCCTCGACCGACGACAGGTGGTCCACCATTCACGGCCGGCCGACCGCTGACCGATCAGCCGGGGATGAGCCCTTCGCCTGTCGCCGGATCGAGCAGAGAGCGTACGTCTTCGACGGTGGCGTCCGCGGCCGGCAGGATCAGGTCGGAGTCACGCAAGTCTTCGTCGGGAAGTTCCGAACCCTTGGCCCGGACCTCCTCGAGCAGCTTGGTGAGCGCCGCCGAAAGCTCAGCTTGATCGTCGGCGACGACTGCGCGCTCGACCTCCGCGTCCAGTTGGTTGAGGTCGGAGACGTCGGAGTCGGCCACCTCCCACTGGCCTTCTCCCAGGATCCGGATGATCACCGCAGCTCTCCCGAGTTGGGCTGCGGCTCGGCAGGCTCGTCGAAGGGCTGGGGGGGCTGATAGCCACCCCGCTGGGCCTCAGCCGGCGGCAGCTGCTGCGGAGCTGACCGAGGCGGCGCTTGGTCGGTCGCGGTTCCCTGGCCTGGCTGCTGGCCTTCGATGGCCGGAGCGGCACCACTGGTGCCGGATCCGAGCGAGGCCTTCATCCGCGCCAGCTCGTCCTCGACCTCGGAGCTGGACGCGAGCTGCTCCAACTCCACGGTGATGTCGTCCTTGGCCATCCCGGTCGGATCCTCCAACGCGCCGCTGGCCAGCAATTCGTCGATGGCTCCTGCGCGGGCCTGCATCTGTGCGGTCTTGTCCTCGGCTCGCTGGATGGCCAGTCCGACGTCGCCCATCTCCTCCCCGATTCCGGAGAAGGCTTCGTTGATTCGAGTCTGTGCCTCGGCCGCGGAGTAGGTCGCCTTGATCGTCTCCTTGCGGGTGCGGAACGCATCGACCTTGGCCTGCAATCGGTGGCTGGCCCGCGTCAGCTTCTCCTCCTCACCCTGTAGCTGAGCGTGCTGGCCCTGGAGGTCGGCGAGCTGCTGCTGTAGTCCGGAGCGGCGGGTCAGCGCCTCGCGGGCCAGATCTTCGCGACCGACCTCGAGCGCCTTCTGTGCCTGCTGAGTCAGCTTGTCGATCTGGAGGTTGAGCTGGTTGGCCTGAATCTCCACCCGCTTGCGGCTGGTCGCGACGTCCGCGACCCCGCGACGTACCTTCTGCAACAGCTCGAGCTGGCGCTGATAGGAGTAGTCGAGCGTTTGTCGTGGATCCTCGAGCTTGTCCAAAGCCTTGTCGGTCTTCGCACGGAAGATCATCGACATGCGCTGAAAGATGCCCATGAGCTGTGGCTGGTCCTTCCGGTCACGAGCGCGCAGCTGCTCCGACGAGCCGTCCGCTCCCGGCCGTGCCACGCGACATCAAGGCGTCCAGACTATGCCCGAGCCGAAACAACCACACAAGGCATTGCGAGGAGTAGTTTCGTTTTGGGTCGAGCCCCTGAGACAATCTCGGGGTTGACCGGCCGATCCCTGACTCCGGCAGCTGTCGCCGGCAGGCCGGAACCATCTCGAGGAGAGGACATCGTGGCACTGTTCGGGCGCAAGTCCGCCGCCGACGAAGAAGGACCGGAGTCGGCACCACCGCTGGTGCAGGAGATCGGTGGTGCGCAGACCCAGAAGAAGGGTCGGCCCACGCCCAGCCGCAAGGAGGCCGAGCAGGCTCGCCGTCAGCGGGTCACCCGGACGATGTCGAAGAAGGAGGCCCGGCGGGAGACGTCGCGTTACAACAGGATCGAACGGGCCAGGTCGGTGAGCGCCCGCGAGGCGGTGCCGGAGAAGGCCCTGATGCGGGATTACGTCGACTCACGCTTCAGCATCGGGGAGTTCTTGCTCCCGGCGCTGGTAGTCATCTTGGCGCTGACCTTCCTGAGCACGACGATCCCCCGGATCGCCGTGCTCAGCACGGTGGCGATGTATGCGTTCATCTTGGTCGTGCTGTTCGACGGCTTCTTGATGTGGCGCGGTTTCAAGCGGGTGCTCGCCCAGCGGCTGCCGAAAGCTTCGTCCAAGGGACTGCTCATGTACGGCATGAACCGGACTATTCAGATCCGACGCTTCCGGATGCCCGCCCCGCGGATCAAGCGCGGCGAGGAGTACTGAGCCCGGCTTGTCACCACCGGTCACCGGATCGCGGCCTACGCCCTCACGCCGCAACACCCCGTGTGATCGGCGTGACTCGGCCGCGTCAAAATGCGATCCGGCTCTGCATCGCGGCTGTCCCCGGACCGATCCGACACCAACGAATTTCAGGAGATGAACTATGGAGTTCCGTTTTCTCGGCAACAGCGGCCTCAAGATCTCGGCCGTCAGCTATGGCAACTGGGTGACCCATGGCTCGCAAGTCGAGGCCGAGCGGGCGACCGAGTGCGTCCGAGCAGCACTCGGAGCCGGGATCACGACCTTCGACACCGCGGACGTGTACGCGAACGGCAGGGCCGAATCCATCCTCGGCGACGCCCTGGCGGGCGAGCGCCGCGAGGGTCTGGAGATCTTCACCAAGGTCTACTTCCCGACCGGTGACAAGACCCACAACGACACCGGCCTGTCCCGCAAGCACATCCACGAGTCGATCGACAACTCGCTGAAGCGGTTGCGGACCGACTACGTCGACCTGTATCAAGCTCATCGCTACGACCACTTCACTCCGCTGGAAGAGACGATGGTGGCCTTCGCCGACGTCGTCCGGGCCGGGAAGGCCCTCTACATCGGGGTCAGCGAGTGGACCCCGGACCAGTTGCGGGCCGGTCACGCGTTGGCTCGTGAACTGAGGATCCCGTTCGTTTCCAACCAGCCGCAGTACAACGCGCTGTACCGGATCATCGAGGCAGCCGTCATCCCGACGTCGCGCGAGCTCGGTATCGGCCAAACTGTCTTCTCCCCGATCGCCCAAGGGGTTCTGACCGGGAAGTACCGGCCCGGGCAGCCACCGCCGGCGGGGTCGCGCGCGACCGACGACCAGGGCGGGGCGAACTTCATCAAGAACCTCGTCGAGAACGAGGACCTGCTCGCCCGGGTGCAACAGCTCGCGCCACTGGCCGAGGCCGAGGGTCTGACGATGGCCCAGCTTGCCGTGGCCTGGGTCCTGCAGAACGACAACATCGCCACCGCCATCACCGGTGGATCACGGCCCGAGCAGGTCGCGGCGAACGCGGCGGCGGCGGGCAAGAAGCTGTCTGCGGAGACGATGGCGGGGATCGACGAAACGCTCGGCGACGCCGTGCAACGCGACGGTGACCTCGTCGGCCAGGCGTCACCGAGCAAGCGACTCACCTAGGATCGGCCGATGAGCTGGCAGTGGAAGGGCGAGCCCGCCGTACGCGACTCCGGGCTCGACAAGACGTTTCCCACCCAGGGCGAGGCGGAGACGTGGCTTGGTGAGTGGTATCCCGACCTCCTCGCAGCCGGGGTGCGGGCCGTCACGCTCTACGAGGAGGACCGACTGATCTACGGCCCGATGAGCCTCGAACCCGAAGTCTGACCCTCTGCAGCTCTCGCAGCTCTGAAACTGTGCAGCTCTCGCAGCTCTGACCGGCGTGTCGCTGCAACAGCTGAACAGTTTCGCACCAGCGGCATTGCGCGGCGGGAGGAAGGGCGTCGGGCGGCTCAGCCAGACTGAGGCCGTGCCGACACCGACGTACATCCTCGAACTGCGCCGCCACGTCCACCACGACCTGCTGTTCCTGCCTGGGGTCTCGGCCGTCGTGCTCCGCGGCGATCCACCGGAGCAGGAGCTGCTGCTGGCCCGACGCAGCGACGATGGACGATGGTCGCTGCCGGCCGGCATCGTCGAGCCGGGCGAGCAGCCGGCCGAGTGCCTGCTCCGCGAGATCCTCGAGGAGACACGGGTCAGGGCTCGTATCGACCGGCTGGCCCTGCTGCGGACCGATCCGCCGAAGACGTATCCCAATGGCGACGTCTGCCAGTTCCTCTCGATGGCCTTTCGCTGCACCTACATCGGTGGGGAGGCCGGCGTCGGGGACGAAGAGTCAACCGAAGTGGACTGGTTCCGGCTCGGGGCGCTGCCGCAGCTCGGCCAGCGCGACCGGGAGCGGATCGATGCCGGTCTTCCCCTCCGCGGCGAGACCACCTTCGTGGTCGCCTGACCGGGAAACTGTGCGCCAACAACAGATTTGAAACGCATCACAGCGTGGTTGGCGCCCACTTTCGGAGTGGGATAGGCGGCGATGCCGGAGTTGGGCCGGGGTTGGCTCCAACCGGTTCGGGCGAGACCTCACGCCTCACGAACCCGCGGGTTGACGAACGGCGGCTTGGTCACCACGAACGCCTCTTGGCGGCCACGGATGTCGACCTCGACGATGTCGTCGAGTTTGATGGTCGAGTCGATGAGCGCGAGCGCGATGCCGGTCTTCAGCGTCGGGGAGAACGTGCCCGACGTGATCATGCCGAGCTCGGCACCGCTGCCGGATCGCACCCTCATCCCCGGCCGCGCGATCCCGCGGCGGACCGCCTTCAGCCCGCGGAGCGTGCGAGCCGGACCGGTTTCTCGCTCCGCTCGCAGCGCGGCCTGGCCGAAGAACGTCGGCTTGCCCCAACCGATCGCCCAGCCCAGCCGGGCCTGGACTGCGGTGATGGTCGGCGAGATGTCCTGACCGTGCAGTGGGTAGCCCATCTCGGTCCGGAGGGTGTCCCGTGCGCCGAGGCCGGCAGGTTGCAGGCCGTACGGCTCCCCTGCTGCCATCAGCCCGTCCCAGACCGACTCCGCCGCCTCCGACGGCACGATCAGTTCGTAGCCGCGCTCACCGGTGTATCCGGTCCGGCACACCGTGAGCGCCACTCCCTCCCGCTCCACCTCGGCGAAGGACATGTAGTCGTGGCCCGCCGGTAAGCCGGCTTCGGTCAGCACCTCGTCGGACTCGGTGCCCTGCACAGCGATCAGCGCGAAGTCGGGGTGCCGGTCGACCACCTCGATGCCCGCAGGCGCGGCGGAGGCCAAGATGGAAACCACTGTCGCGCAGTTGGCGGCGTTCGGCACCAGCAGCAGGTCGTCGTCGCCACGGAGATAGACGATCAGATCGTCGACGACGCCACCGTCTTGCGCACACAGCAGTGTGTACTGCGCCTGACCGGCGGCGATCTTACCGAGATCGGCGGTGAGGCAGTCGTTGAGAAAACTCCGAGCGCCCTGCCCGCGGACCGCTGCCTTGCCGAGGTGACTCACGTCGAACACGCCCACCGCGGTCCGCACCGCGCTGTGCTCGGCCAGCACCCCGGCACCGGCGTACTCCACCGGCATCGTCCAGCCGCCGAACGGTGCGAACTTGGCGCCCAGGGCGACGTGTCGCGCGTGCAACGGCGACTGGTGCAGGGTGTCGAGAACTGCCGGATCGATGGGGTCGCTCACGGGCCTCTCCTCACCATACTGCTCGACCACGTGTTCGGTCTCGACTACGGCGAACCTACCCCACCCAGGGGACGTGATCACGGCTAGCCTGTACGACGATCGCCGATCCGGACGATCGCTATCGTCGCTGCCCAGCAGGCGATTTTCTGACCCGGAAGGACCGCCACGTGCCCATGCCGACCCTCCCCCCGCTCCGTGTCGCGACGTCGCTGCCACGCGGCACCGACGTCTTGGTCCTCGGTCTGACCGAGACCGGGATGATCGGCGTCCCAGCCGATGTCGACTCGGCCTACGCCGAGGCGTACGCCATGGGAGTGGCCGAGATGGCCGCGGCACTCGGCGCGAAAGCCTCCGCCGGCAAGACCCGAACCCTGCCACCGGCCGGTGACGGTCCCAGGATCCTCGTCGTCGGCGTCGACTCCGGCGTGCCGGTGGACGATCTGCGCAAGACGGCTGGCACCGGGATCCGCCAGGCGGCCGCCCTCGCCGACGGCGATCCACTCGCGGTCGTTGTCTCGCTCGGCGCCGACGAGCCCGAGACCGTTCGGGCGGTTGGAGAGGGTGCCCTGCTGGGTCTGTACGACTACGTTCCGGTGAGCGGCCGAGAGCCGAAGCCACACGGGATCGGCTCGATCACCGTGCTCAGCGCGACCCT
>JBBSQJ010000162.1:0-9398 GCA_038257965.1 Propionibacteriales bacterium | reverse complement strand
GAAGCCGAAGTGGTGCGAGGAGATCATCAACACTCACGGCGACAAGATCGCCATCGGGCTGGACGTCCGCGGCACGACGTTGGCTGCCCGGGGATGGACGCGCGACGGCGGTGACCTCGATGAGACCCTCGACCGGCTCGAGCGGGCCGGCTGCGCCCGCTACGTCGTCACCGACGTTGCCTCCGACGGCATGCTGTCCGGTCCCAACCTGGATCTGCTGCGCGCCGTCTGCGCGCGCACCGACGCCCCGGTCGTGGCCAGCGGCGGGATCTCAACGCTGACCGACATCGCCGACCTGGCCGCGCTGGTCCCAGACGGGGTAGAGGGCGCGATCATCGGCACCGCCTTGTACGTGGGCAACTTCACCTTGGAGGAAGCCCTGGTGGCTGCTCGGGGGATCAGCCCGATGATCTCGGATGCGGAGGACGCGCGCGCATGAGTGCACCTGCTGAGGCCTTCCGACGCCCAGACGGCCGACCCGACGAGGGTTCTGACGGCGAGGAGAATCGGGGCCATCCCGTGCAACAGCTCGACGGCCGGCTGCGAGACCTGCTGGCCGACAAGAAGATCCTGATGACCGGTGTCACGGGGTTCATCGGCGAGCAGTTGTTGTGGAAGATCCTGACCGACCTGCCCGACACCAAGCCGGCCGTGCTGGTCCGCCGAAAGCGCTCCTCTGCCGCCTGGGAACGGATGATCGGGGTGGTCAAGAAGGACATCTTCAAACAGCCTCGGGAGGCGGCGGGCGGCGCCGAGGAGCTGTTGAGGGCCCGGATCGACGTTATTGAGGGTGACCTGCCGAACGTGCCGAGACTGCCGCGCGACATCGACATCGTCGTGCACTGCGCCGGCGACGTGTCGTTCGATCCACCCATCGACCAGGCATTCACGACCAATGTCATCGGCACGAAGGCGCTGATGGATCGCATGATCGAGGCGTGCAGCGACGACGATGGCAACCTGGTCAAGATCCCGCACTACGTCCACATCTCGACGGCTTACACCGCCGGCCGCCGACGCGGCGCGATCCCCGAAGCACCCCACGTGCACACCATCGACTACAACGCCGAGACCGCCGCCGGGTTGGCGATGCGCGACCTCACCGATTCGGAGTCTCGCACCTCGGACCGGTTGACCCGGCTGCGCAAGGAAGCCGAGCGGGAGCACCGCAAGGCCGGTTATCTGACCACGGCTGCGGACACCGAGCGTCGTCGCCAGGAGTGGGTGGACGCCGAGCTGGTCAAGGCCGGCACCGAACGCGCCAGGTCGTTGGGCTGGACCGACGTCTATACGTTCACCAAGGCGCTCGGCGAGCGGGTCGTCGCCGACGTCGGCAAGGACGTCGAGGTCTCGGTGGTGCGGCCGGCCATCGTCGAGTCGTCGTGGAAGCACCCCTATCCAGGCTGGATCGAGGGCTTCAAGATGGCCGAGCCGCTGATCCTGGCGTACGGGCGGGGCGAGCTCCCGGAGTTCCCGGCCAGCCCCGACTCGACGGTCGACATCGTCCCGTGCGACTACGTGGTGAACGCGATCCTCGCCGTCTGCGCCACCAAGCCGGTGATCGGCACGCCGGAGTTCTACCACGTCAACTCCGGCGCCCGGAACCCGATGACCTTCCGCGGTCTGTACGGTCTGATCCGCGAGTACTTCGTGGAGCACCCGTTCGAGGGCGGACCGCGTGGTGCGGCCCGGCTGCCGCAGTGGCAGTTCCCGGGTGCCGGATCGGTGGAGCGGCTGCTGTCCACCTCCGAGCGTGCCCACAAGGTCGCCGATCGTGCTCTGTCGCTGGTCCCGCGCTCGGACCGCACCCGGACGATCGCGAAGGATCTCGACCGGTTCCGGACCCGGCTGGACTTCCTGCGCCGCTATCTCGGCCTCTACAACGAATACGCCCAGTCCGAGCTGCACTTCGTCGACGACAACACGTTGGCGCTGACCAACGCGTTGCATCCCGACGACATCGAGGACTTCGCATTCGATTCGGTCGCATTCGACTGGCCGACCTACATCAAGGACGTGCACTGCCCCTCGATCACCGCGCCGATCCGGCGGATGGACGCGATCCGGCGCAAGCGTGGCAATCGGCCGACGACGATGAAGGATCTGTCCAAGGACACATCCGGGGCGCAGGCCCTGGCCGTGTTCGACCTGGACGGCACGATCATGTCCACCAACGTGGTCGAGCAGTATCTGTGGGCCCGACTGCCCGAGCTGTCGTCCACCGAACGGGTCGCCGAGTTCGGCCGGGTGCTGCGCCGGGTGCCGTCCTACATCCGCGCCGATCACCGCGACCGCGGCACGTTCTTGCGTGCGGTCTATCGGCGCTACAAGGGGGCCGACCTGACCGCGTTCGAAGACGTGGTCGACACCACCCTCGCGCCGTACATTCTCAACCGGCTCTCACCCGAGGCGGTGCGCCGGATCCGCGAGCACATTGCCGCCGGGCACACCACGATCTTGATCACCGGGGTGGTCCGTCCGCTGACCCGACCCCTGGCGCCGCTGTTCGACACGATCGTCGCCGCAGATCTCGAGGTCGACTTCGCCGGTCGCTGCACCGGGTTCCTCACCGGTCCGCCGTTGGTCGGGGAGTCCCGGCCGGCCTGGCTGCGCCACTACGCCAGCTTGCACGAGATCGACCTCGCCAAGAGCTTCGCCTACGCCGATTCCCACTCCGATCTGCCCATGCTCTCCGCGGTCGGCAACGCCGTGGCGGTCAGCCCCGACATCCCGCTGATGCGGGCCGCGAACTCAAACCAGTGGTCGATCGTGGAATGGAAGATCAAGCCCAGCGACCCGCGCTGGATCCTGCCCCACTAGCAGGTTCCCACCGGGCCGCCCGCAAGTCCGCCCGAAAGACTCCCAAGTCTGTCCCGAAAAACACCGACGATGACAGGACGCTAGAGAAGATGGCTCGCCCCGGTTTCGTACTCGAAGTCGACGACCGTACGCCACCACTGGTGGTGCCCGACGGTGACGGCTTCCGCATGGAGCGCTTTCCGCTCGGCTCCCGCGTCATCTACCCGGGAGACCCGATCGATCCGGTGCCCGATCTCCGCGAGGCGATCAACGTCGCCCTGGACGCGCCGCTGGAGTCGGCACCCCTGACCGAGCGTCTGCGTGCTGGGATGCGGCTGACGATCGCGTTCGACGACAACACCACGCCGGTGCCCGCGATGCCTGGGCCGGACGTCCGTGGCCGGATCATCGAGGCAGTGCTGACCCGGGCCGCTGCGGTCGGCGTCGACGACGTGGCCCTGATCTGCGCGACCGGGCTGAATCGCCGGCTGACCTCGACCGAGCTCGAGCAACTGGTCGGGGAGCGGGTGTTCCGCTCCTTCTTCGCCGACGGGCTGCTGGTCAACCACGACGCGGAGGATGTCGACGCGCACGTCGAGGTCGGCGCCACCGAGGCCGGGGTGGTCAGCCTCGGCAAGCGGGTGGCCGAATCCGATCTCCTGGTCTACGTTCATGTGGCCGCCGGTCCGGGCGGCGGTGGTCCCGCCGGTCCGGCCGAGTCGCTGACCTCCTTGGGTACGGTGCGACAGATTCGGGGTCTGACCGGATTGCAGACCACCGACGAGCGCGGGCAGATCGCCGTGGCAGAGGCGATCGGGGCGGTGATCGGGGAGGCGGTCGACGTCTTCGAGGTCGACGCCGTGCTGAACAACGCGACGTTCGGCGGCTCGACAGAGTTTCTCGGTCGGCGCGAGTGGGAGTGGCGGGTCCAAGAACGTGCTCGATGGTCGCTCCTGCGCCAAGGGTTGCGGGTCGCGCCGACGGGTCAGCGGCGCCGCTTCCTCGACGGCGTCGAGGGCAGCTACCGCACCATCGCGGTCAACGCCGGCGACCCGATCGCGGTGCGCGAGCTGAGCCGCGACCAGGTGCTTGCCCAGCAGCGCGTCGAGGTGAGCGGTCAGGCCGATGTCGCGGTCGTCGGCGTTGCGCACCTGAACCCGTACGCGGTCGACTCGGTGACCAACCCGGTGCTCGCGGCCTGGTCGGCGCTGGCTGCCACATTGTCGGCCCACACCGGCACTCCGCTGGTGCGCGAGGGCGGTGCGGTGATCGCGTACCATCCGTTGGCAGCCGACTTCTCGCCGCTGAACCATCCCTCCTACGTCGATTTCTTCGGTGAGGCGCTGCTCGGCGACATCGACCCGTACGCCATCCAGGCCGAGGCCGAGCAGAAGTTCGCCATCGATCCGTGGTACGCCCACCTGTACCGCACCAGCCACGCCTTCCACGGCGTGCACCCGGTGCACCGCTGGTACGAGATCGCCAGCGTCCGGCAACGGCTGGGCGACGTGGTGTGGGTCGGGGCCGATCGGGTCAGTGCCGAGCGGATGGGTTTCCGGGCCGCCTCGCGGCTGTCCGACGCGCTGGAGATCGTTGCCTCCACGGTCGGACACGAGCCGAACATCACCTTCCTGCACACCCCTCCGGCGGTGGTGACCGATGTCCGATGAGCTGAAGCGCCGGTCGGACCCGCCGGCTCCCCGCCGCCGTCGCGACGGATCGCGGTTCCGCACCGGCTGGGCGCGCACTCCACCGGCCAACGTGCTGCGCGAGGTGGTCCAGGTCGTCGGGCTCGGGCCGATCGTTCGGCGCGAGGTCTCCCTCGACGTGCACGGCCTGGAGTACGTCGCTGAGCTCGAGGGTCCGGCCCTGTTCGTGGCCAACCACTCCTCGCACCTGGACACCGCGGTGCTGTTGACCACGCTGCCCAAGCGACGTCGTCGAAAGACTGCGGTCGCGGCGGCGGCCGACTACTTCTTCGACGTCTGGTGGCGGGCCTCCGGCTCGTCGATCGCGTTCAACACGTTCCCGATCGAGCGCAAGGGCGGTTCGCTGTCCTCGACGCCGGCCGACCTGTTCGCCGACGGCTGGAGCATCGTCGTCTACCCGGAAGGCACCCGGTCGGTGGACGGCGTGATGGGACGCTTCCGGATGGGTGGCGCCTGGCTCGCGGTGCACAACCAGGTGCCGGTGATCCCCGTCGGGTTGCGCGGGACGTACGCGGCGATGCCGCGAGGTCGGGGCTGGCCGGTTCCGGGCCGCCCGCGGGTCAGCGTGCGTTACGGGGCGCCGATCGTGCCTCGACCCGACGAGACCCCACGCGAGATGCAGCCGAAGATCGTGAAGGCCGTACGCGCACTGCTGGCCGAGGACGAAGCCACCTGGTGGGACGTCCAGCGGCACGGCGACGACGCGGTGGCCAAGCCGCCCAGCGCCCGCTGGGCCAGGATCTGGCAGCAGGCCGCCCCGCCGGAGGCCGGCGGTCGCAAGCCGTTCACCCGGATCTGGAGAGCCTGAGCGGGCCTGCGAGGTTGGTGCTTCGACCTGGGCGACCAGCTCGGTCACCGTGCGGGCCGGGGCGGTGCGCCGGTTCTCCCGAGCCGAGCCTGCACGAGCGATCGGGCCGAAGACGTGGGACCGTCGCCGCCGGTCAGCCAGTAGGCTGGCGCGCATGTCGGGACATTCCAAGTGGGCAACCACCAAACACAAGAAGGCCGTGGTCGACGCCCGACGCGCCAAGCTGTTCGCCAAGCTCGTCAAGAACATCGAGGTCGCCGCACGGATCGGCGGCGGTGATCCTGGCGGAAACCCGACTCTGTACGACGCCATCCAGAAGGCCAAGAAGACCTCGGTCCCCAACGACAACATCGACCGCGCCGTCAAACGGGGCTCCGTGGCCGAGGCGGGCGGCGCGGACTACGAGACGCTGACCTACGAGGCGTACGGCCCGGCCGGCATCGCGCTGCTGATCGTGTGCCTCACCGACAACCGGAACCGTTCGGCATCAGACGTGCGGGTCGCCGTCACCCGCAACGGCGGGACGATGGCCGACGTGGGTTCCACCGCCCGGATGTTCTCGCGCAAGGGCGTCGTCACCGTGGCCAGGGAACAGGGCGGCCGCGAGCTCACCGAGGACGACCTGCTCGAAGCCACACTGGACGCCGGTGCCGAGGACGTCAACGATCTCGGGGACTCGTTCGAGATCATTGCGGACCCGAACGACACCGTGGCGGTCCGCAAGGCGGTGCAGGCGGCGGGGCTGGACTACGACTCCGCGGACGTCTCGTTCGTGCCCGACTACACCCAAGAGGTGGACGCGCCCACCGCGGAGAAACTCTTCAAGATCATCGACGCGCTCGAGGACTCCGACGACGTCCAGAACGTGTACGCCAACTTCGACGCGGGCGATGACGTGCTGGCGGCCGTCGGTCGCTGAGCCTTGCCGTTGGCCTGTGGGATGTGCTCTTGAGTCTGTCGAAGCACGAAAATGTCTTCCGCGCTGCCGCAGCCGCTCAATACAGTCGGCGGCAAGATCGCCGTCAGTGGCGTCGGTGATCCGGGCCCGAGGCTTGGTGGTGGCGATGGACACATTCGGCGATGCCGAGAAGGCAGCCGATCCCCGGTGGAAGTACCTGTACGCCGGCGGCGGAGGCGCTCTCGGTGTTGGTGTGGTGGCAGCGCTTCTGGTCGCGGCGAGCGGGGGGAGTTGGGCCGACGGATTCCGCTGGATCTTGTACCTGCTGGCCGCTGCGACCCTATCCGGAATCCTCGGCCTCATCTTCGGGCTGCCGCGCGCTCTGAGCGACTATCAGCCCGCAGCCGCCGAACGCTACAAGGGGAACTCCAATCTCGAGGAGATCTCCGACTGGCTCACCAAACTGCTCGTCGGGGTCGGCCTGGTCCAATTGCCCAGGTGCCGGACCAGTTGCGCGGGCTGAGCGACTATCTCAGCCAGGGCATGACGATGCCGAGCTCGAGCGCCTTCGTCGGTGCTGGCGTCGTCTACGGCGTCGCTGTCGGTTTTGTCTTCGCCTACCTCTGGTCTCGGCTGCGGCTGCGCTACCTGTTCGAGTTCAGCGACCGGCAGGCGACCGACGCCTCGAAGGTGCGGCGGGTCACCAACCAGATCGTGCGGGCCGCCCAGGGCGGTGAGGTCAGCGAGGACCCGAGGAAGGTCCAGCAGATGGCTCGGCAAGCGGTCCGCCAAGCGGCCGGAGCCAAGGACACCACGCCGATCCTGTGGGTGGACGACCAGCCCGGCAACAACGCCGGGATCGTGGCCGCCCTGCATGAGCTGGGGATATCGGTCGACCTGGCGCTGTCCACCGCGGAGGGTCTGGACAAATTGGCGCGCGGGACGTACAGCGTGGCGGTCACGGACATGGCACGCACGGAGAACGGCACCTTCGTTGCCGACGCGGGGCAGCAATTCCTCGTGCAGCTGCGCGGTCTCTATCCCGACTTGCCGGTGCTCGTCTTCACCTCGCTCCGCGGCTTGCAGCATGCGGATGAGTTGAGAGGCAAGGGTGCCGATCTGGTGACGGCATCGGCCAGCGAGCTGTTCGCCGAGGCCGTCAGGCTGGTGACCCGATGATCGTCCTGTGCTGCCTGACGCGGTGGCAGATGCGAGCAGATCTGGCCTGCAGCGGCGTCGGGCGCGTCGTCGTCCGACACCTGCGCCAAGACGTGTCGGGATCTGGGGGCATTGTGCGTCGTCTTCCAGCAGTTGCGCCAAGACGTGTCGCGATCTGGGCATTGCGCATCGTATTCCAGCAGATGCGGGTAGCAGCCAGAGTGCGGATCGGCGTGGGTCGCACCAGGTTGCGTGTCGGACGCGTTCTTGTCGGCGGTACCGCCTAGGGTTACGAACGTCTGTTCGGTTGACCAGTGGAGGATCGATGCGCGTGCTCGGGATCGACCCTGGTCTGACCCGCTGCGGTCTGGGCGTGGTGGAGGGTCGGCCCGGCAAGCCGCCCGGGCTGATCGGTGTGGGAGTGATCCGCACGCCGGCAGAGCTGGACATCGCTCGGCGGTTACGGCGGCTGGAGGAGGAGATAGAACTCTGGCTGGTCGAGCACCGGCCGGAGACGGTGGCGGTCGAGCGCGTCTTCGCCCAGCACAACGTGCAGACGGTGATGGGTACCGCGCAGGCCGCCGGCGTGGCCATGCTCGCAGCGGCCCGGCGAGGGATCCCCGTCGCGCTGCACACTCCGAGCGAGGTCAAGGCAGCCATCACCGGCTCGGGCCGCGCCGACAAGGCACAGGTGAGCGCGATGGTCACCCGCATCCTCGATCTCGATGCGCCCCCAAGACCGGCCGATGCCGCTGACGCGCTCGCGCTGGCGATCTGTCACGTCTGGCGCGGCGGCATCACCGACCGATACGAGTCGGCTCGCCAGACCGCGGCGGCCACGGCGCAGCGCCAGCGTGCCGTGCTCAGACGCTCACGAACCGCCGCCGCGGAGGGCCGATCGTCTGCCGCTGCCGCGCACAGCAGCTTGCCGCCGGCATCGCGCCCGCCGCCGGCAACAGCGCCACAGCCGGCCGGCGCGGAGCCCTCGCCGGGTGCCATCGGCACGGATCCCACCAGCACCAGCCCGAGGAGAGTCTCGTGATCGCCCAGGTGAGCGGCATCGTCATCCAACTCGGCCCGACGTCGGCGGTCGTCGAGGTGGGCGGGTTCGGCGTGTTGGCCCTGGTCAGTCCCAACACCGCCGCCGAGTTGCGGATCGGCCAGCCGGCGACCTTGGCGACGAGCCTGGTGGTCCGTGAGGACTCGATGACCCTGTACGGCTTCGCCTCCGTCGACGAGCGTGAGTCGTTCGAGTTGCTCCAGACCGCGACGGGCGTCGGCCCCAAACTCGCCCAGGCCGCCATCGCGGTGCTGACCCCCGACGAGCTACGTCACGCCATCGCCACCGAGAACCTGGCCCAGCTGTGCAAGGTCCCCGGGATCGGTCGCAAGGGCGCGCAACGACTGGTGATCGAGCTCAAGGACAAGATCAACAGTGTCGGTCTGGTCAACCTCGCGCCGCCCGGCGGTGCTCGCTCGGCGGCAAGGCCCGCCTGGCGCGATCAGGTCACCCAGGGTCTGCAGGGTCTCGGCTGGTCGGCTCGCGACGCGGATGCCGCCTGCGCCGAGGTCGAGCATCTGGTCCGGGACGACCCGGCGACGTCGGTGCCCTCGCTGATGCGGGCCGCCCTGCAGACCCTGGCCCGACCATGAGCGGCGACGTCACCGACCTGGTCCGTCCCGACGCCGATCCGGCCGAACGGGCTGCCGAGTCGGCGCTGCGTCCCACCAGCCTGGCCGAGTTCGAGGGTCAGCCGCGGGTGAGCGACCAGCTGGGGCTCGTGCTCGAAGCGGCCCGCCATCGCGGTGGCACCGCTGATCACGTGCTGCTGTCCGGGCCGCCCGGACTGGGCAAGACCACGCTGGCGATGATCATCGGTGGGGAGATGTCGGCGCCGATCCGGATCTCGAGCGGGCCGGCCATCCAGCACGCAGGTGACCTCGCGGCCATCTTGTCCGGGCTCGTCGAGGGCGAGGTGTTCTTCCTCGACGAGATCCACCGGATGTCGCGTCCCGCCGAGGAAAT
>JBBSQJ010000161.1:0-9428 GCA_038257965.1 Propionibacteriales bacterium | reverse complement strand
TCTCGCGATCCTTCTGGGCCAGGCACCCGCCGACTGCGATCTGCATCTCGGGGTTGGCGTTCTTGGCCGGCCGGAGACGACCCAGGTTGCCGTACAACCGGTCGTCGGCGTTCTCCCTGACTGCGCACGTGTTGAAGACGACGATGTCGGCGTGCGCATCATGCTGGGCGCGGGTGTAGCCCGCCTTCTCCAGCAGACCGGCGAGCCGCTCGGAGTCATGGACGTTCATCTGGCAGCCGTACGTCTTGATCTCGTACGTCCGCGTCTGGGCGGTGGTCGGATCCGAGGTGAGGGTCGCGTGGCTCTGGGTGGTCAGGGTGACAGTCATGGCCGCACCAGGGTAGCTAGAGTCGACCGCATGGCCACAACGTTGCCCACCGGAGAGCAGTACGAGATCAGTGCCGGACCGTACCGGGCGGTGGTCACCGAAGTCGGAGCCACGCTACGTGCCCTGACGAACGCGGGCCGCGATGTGGTCCGCGGCTTCCCGGCAGACCGGGCGTCCTCGGCCGGCGCCGGACAGCAACTCATCCCGTGGCCGAACCGGATCCGGGACGGTCGCTACGTTTTCGACGGCGTCGAGCAGCAACTGTCGCTGTCGGAGCCGCCCCGACACAATGCCACCCACGGTCTGGCCCGTCATGCGGTATGGCGGTTGGTCGACCTGAGCGAGTCCAGCGTGACCCAGACGCTGCGGATCTTTCCTCAACCGGGCTGGCCCGGGGTCTTGGAGGCCACCCTGACCTATGGTCTCGGTCCGGACGGCCTGAGCGTCGAGGTCGCAGCCGCAAACATCGGCGCGACCACGCTGCCGTTCGGTTACGGCGCGCATCCTTATCTGACCGTCGGAGAGGAATCCGTTGACGACGTCGATCTGACCATTCCCGCCGCTTCCCATCTCGAGGTCGACGACCGGTTGCTGCCGGTGGTGGTGCTCGACGTCACCGCCACCGAGTACGACCGTCGCGCGGGGGGGCGGCTCGACGACCAGGTGCTGGACACCGCGTTCACCGGACTCGATCGGGGTGCCGACGGTCGGTGGCGGGTCAGGCTCGAACTCGGCGAACGATGGGCCGAACTGTGGGGCGAGGAGGCTTTCGGTTGGGCCCAGGTCTTCACCGGGGGACCCCGGCGCGACGCGTCCATCGCCGTCGAGCCGATGTCCTGCGGTCCCGACGCGTTCAACGACGGCCCGACGCACGACGACCTGATCGTGCTCGAGCCGGGCGGAGCGTTCCACGGGCGTTGGGGCATCGACGGCGCCTGATCACCGGCCGACGCGACCCGGCAAGGGTGACACCAATACCCAATCCGGACCGGAAACAACACCGATCGCGAACCCCGTAACCAAATTTCAACCTCGGCGTTCGCGACCTGACCAGCATTTTCGTCTAGTGTCGGCACCATGGGTGAACCGATGGCGGAGGAACAGGACACCGCGGACGTCGCGGTGGGGGATGGTGACGCGCAAGAAGATCGCTCCGAACAGGACCCCCTGCAGGGCGCCTCGGTCGCTCCCGAACACATCGGTGATCCGCTGGTAGTGCTCACCGACGTCGACAAATACTTCGGCGAGCTACATGTCTTGCAGAACATCAATCTCTCGGTACACAAGGGCGAAGTCGTCGTGGTTCTCGGTCCGTCCGGGTCGGGAAAGTCGACCTTGTGCCGCGCGATCAACCGGTTGGAGACGATCCAGTCCGGGACCATCCAGATCGACGGGGTCACCCTGCCCGACGAGGGCAAGGCGCTGGCTCACCTGCGGGCCGATGTCGGCATGGTCTTCCAGTCGTTCAACCTGTTCGCGCACAAGACGATCTTGGAGAATGTGACGCTCGGGCCGACGAAGGTCCGCAAGAAGTCCGGTGCCGAGGCGAAGAAGCGCGGGATGGAACTGCTCAAGCGGGTCGGAGTCGACAACCAGGCGGAGAAGTATCCTGCGCAGCTCTCCGGTGGCCAGCAGCAGCGGGTGGCCATCGCCCGCGCCCTGGCCATGGATCCCAAGGTGATCTTGTTCGACGAGCCCACCTCGGCCCTCGATCCGGAGATGGTCAACGAGGTGCTGGACGTGATGGTCGGACTGGCGAGTCAGGGGATGACCATGATCGTCGTCACCCACGAGATGGGCTTCGCCCGCAAGGCCGCCAACCGGGTCGTATTCATGTCAGACGGACAGATCGTCGAGGAGAACGACCCCGAGACGTTCTTCACCGCCGCGACGAGCAACCGCGCCAAGGACTTCCTGAGCAAGATCCTGACGCACTGACGGAGTTCCGTCCGGGACAACAGGTCGCCAGGACAAGATATCGCCAGGACAACAGATCGACGGAGGGACGCAGATGAAGATCAACACGAGGCTGCTCGTCGTGGCCGCCGCCGCGGCGCTCGCGCTGCCGTTGGCGGCATGCGGGGGTAGCGGTGGCGGTGACAGCGGTTCCGGAGGCGACGCCGGGTCCGGTGGCAAGGTCGTGATCGGTATCAAATACGATCAACCGGGCCTGGGCCTGAAGGAGGGCAGCGACTACACCGGCTTCGACGTCGAGGTGGCCAAGTATGTCGCCAAGAATCTCGGCTACACCGACGTGGAGTTCAAGGAGTCGCCGTCGGCCCAGCGCGAGACCCTACTCCAGAGCGGCCAGGTGAAGATGATCTTCGCCACCTACTCGATCACCGATGACCGCAAGCAGAAGGTGTCGTTCGCCGGTCCGTACTTCATCGCCGGCCAGGACCTGCTGGTCAAGGCCGACAACACCGACATCACGGGCCCGGACAGCCTGAACGGCAAGAAGCTCTGCTCGGTGACCGGCTCGACGTCGGCCAAGAAGGTGAAGGACTCCTTCGCCAACCAGGTGCAGCTCCAGGAGTACGACACCTACTCCAAGTGCGTCGAGGCGTTGAACAGCGGAGCCATCGACGCGGTCACCACCGACAACGTGATCCTGGCCGGCTTCGCTGCCCAGCCGCAGTACAAGGGCAAGCTCAAGGTCGTCGGCAAGCCGTTCACGACCGAGCGCTATGGCGTCGGGATCAAGAAGGGCGACACCGAGCTGTGCACCAAGATCGACACGGCGCTGGAGAAGATGATCTCCGACGGAGCATGGGAGAAGGCACTGGACGACACGGTCGGGGCCTCCGGATTCAAGTACGACCCCAGCACCAACCCGCCGAAGATGGACCCCTGCACCTGACCGCGACGGTCGACGAGTCCCCGGTCGGGTCCGAGATGCCGCAGACGGTCGTCTCGGACCCGACCTCGGCCGGGAGGAGAGTGAGAGCCGATGGATGCGCTGAAGACCCTGCTCAGTGAATACAACGTCCCCGCCGCGTTCTGGGTGACGATCAAGCTCACCTTCTTCGGCGCAATCGGAGCGCTGGTGATCGGCACCGTGGTCGCCGTGTTGCGGGTCTCGCCGGTGGGCGTGCTCCGTTCGGCGGGCACGGCATACGTGACACTGATCCGCAACACCCCGCTGACTCTGATCGTCTTCTTCTGTGGCTTCGGGCTGCTCCAGATTCTCGGCCTGAATCTGGCCCCGAAGGATTCGCCGACCTCGATCATCGACAACAACTTCCGGTGGGGCGTGGTCGCCTTGTCGGTCTACCACGCGTCGTTCGTCGCCGAGGCGTTGCGTAGCGGGATCAACACCGTGCCGCAGGGACAGGCGGAAGCGGCACGGGCCATCGGGCTCAGTTTCGTCCCCACCATGTCGACGATCGTCTTGCCGCAGGCGTTCCGTGGGGCGATCGCTCCACTGGGCAACACGCTGATCGCCCTGACCAAGAACACCACGGTGCTGGCCACCATCGGCGTCGGCGAGGCGGCCTACCTGATGCGCAACATGATCGAGTTCAACGGCTCGCTGCTGTTCGTGATCTTCTTCATCATGGCCGCCGGCTTCGTGATCCTCACCCTGCCCGTCGGGCTGTTCTTCACGTGGCTGTCCCGCAGACTGGTGGTCCAGCGATGAGTGAAGCGACTGTCCTGTTCGACGTCCCGGGCCCGAAGGCCAGAGTCCGCTACGCCATCCTCGCCGTTGTCGGCGGCGTCGTGCTCGCGGGGCTGATCGCGTTGATCATCTTTGCCCTGGCCGCGAAGGGACAGTTGACCGCCGCGATGTGGTCGCCGTTCCTTGACCCCTCGTCGTGGACGGACTACCTCATCCCGGGTCTGCTCGGCACCTTGCTGGCCTCGGCCATCAGCGTCGTACTGGCGATCGTCTTCGGCATCCTGCTCGGTATGGGGCGGCTGTCGGAAGTCAAGCTGCTGCGGGGCGCGTGCAGCGTCTTCGTCGAGTTCTTCCGCGCCGTGCCGGTGCTGATGATGATGTTCTTCGCCTACTACCTCGGGGTCTTCGTCCTGCAGATCTCCGGCTCGCTGCTTCCACTGTTCGGCGTCGTCGTCGGCCTCACCTTCTACAACTCCGCGGTGATCGCCGAACTCGTCCGCTCCGGGGTGCACTCGTTGCCGCGCGGCCAGCGTGAGGCCGGCTGGGCGATCGGGCTGACCCCGACGCAGACCCTGAGCAGCATCCTGCTGCCTCAGGCGATCACGGCAATGCTCCCCTCGATCGTCAGCCAGCTCGTGGTCATCCTCAAGGACTCGGCCCTGGGCTACAACATCGCCTATCTCGAGCTCCTGCGCCAGGGCCAGAATTTGTCCACCTACCGAGGCAACCTCATCCCCACGCTGATCGTGCTGGCCGTCATCTACATCGTGATCAACTACATTCTCACCCGAGTGGCCAGGGCGATCGAGCAACGGATGCGCCGCGGAGGACGGCCGGTCAGGCCGGTGGCCGGCGCCGTTCCGATCGAGGAGACCGGCGCCGAGGAGGGTGTCGCCAACCCGGCGACGGCGCAGCGATAGCAGCGACGAGTCCGCGTCCCGCCAGCCACGATGGCGCCGGACTAGCGGTGGACTGGCTGGACGATCTCCTCAACCGCCTCCAGCAGGCGGTCGACATCCTCCGCCGAGCTGTACGCGGCGAGCCCGACCCGCACTGCTCCGCCGTCACCGAGCCCGAGGTGCCGAGACGTCTCGATCGCGTAGAAGTTCCCCGCCGGCGCGCTCACCGCGCTGGAGGCCAGCCGCCGCGCGACGTCGGCTGCAAGATGTCCTGGCAGGTCGAACAGCAGGGTCGACGTGCGCTGCGGTGCGTCGGCGCCGTAGAACAGCGCTCCCCCACGCTCGCGGAGACCGGAGCGGAGCTCTGCGCTCAGTCTCGCCTGATGCTCCTCGGCCGCGGTGAGTGATCGGGCGAGCCGTTCGCGGCGCGATCCGGTTCCGTCGACCAGGCCGGCCAGATAATCGATCGCCGCCGTGGTGCCGGCGAGCAGCTCGTACGGCAGGGTGCCCAGCTCGAAGCGCTCCGGCACGGTGTCGGTGGACGGCAGGAGCTTGTCGGGCCGAAGTGTGTCCAGCAGAGCAGGATCGGCGACCAGCAATCCGTGGTGGGGACCGAAGAACTTGTACGGCGAGGAGACGAAGAAGTCTGCACCGAGCCCGGCGACGTCGACCGGGGCGTGGGCGGCGTAGTGGACTCCGTCGACGTAGACCAGGGCACCGACCGCATGGGCCGCAGCGGCGATGGTCGAGACGTCCGGCCGGGTGCCGATCAGGTTGCTGGCCGCGGTCACCGCCACGAGCCGGGTGCGCTCGTTCAGCAGATCGGTGACCGCTTCGAGGGGCAGCTCCCCCGTGACCGGATCGAAGTCTGCCCACCGAACGCGTACCTCGGCCCGCTCGGCGGCGATCAGCCACGGGCGGATGTTGGCATCGTGGTCGAGTCGGCTGACGACGACTTCGTCGCCGGGCTGCCAGGCCCGCGTCAATGTCCGGGCCATCATCATCGTCAGCTCGGTCGCACTGCGCCCGACCACGACGCCGCGGGCATCGCCGGAGACCAGGTCCGCGACCGCCTGGCGCGAGGAGACCACGATCTCCTCGGCGTTACGCGCGGCCGGCGTGTCGGACCCCCGATTGGCGAGCGGGTTCCTCAGGGCGGCTCCGATCGCGTCGATGACCTGGCGCGGCGTCTGGGTCCCACCCGGTGAGTCGAAGTGGGCGTTGCCGGCAGCCAGCGAACCGAAATCGGCGCGGATCCGCTCGACGTCAAGGGCGGCGCTGTTGTCGATGTCGATGTCCGGGCTCACCGTCTCGTCTCCGGGCCCACCGTGCCGTCTCCGACTCACCGTGCCGTCTCCGACTCACCGGGCGGTCTCGGTCGCCCGGGACTCGCGCACGACAGTGACCCGGATCTGGCCCGGGTAGGTCAGCTCCTCCTCGATCTGCTTCGCGACGTCACGCGCCATCACCTGCGCTGCGATGTCGTCGACCTGTTCGGGCACCACCATGACCCGGAGTTCACGACCGGCCTGCATGGCGAACACCTTGTCCACGCCGTCATGCATCCCGGCGATCTCCTCCAGCCGTTCGAGCCGCTGGACGTACGCCTCGATGCTTTCTCGCCGCGCGCCGGGTCGGCCACCACTGATCGCGTCGGCAGCCTGCACCAGCACCGCTTCGACGGTGTGGACCTCTACCTCGTTGTGGTGTGCCTCGATCGCGTGCACAACGTCGGGGTGCTCTCCGTACTTGCGGGCGAGGTCGGCCCCGATCAGTGCGTGGGATCCCTCCACCTCGTGGGTGAGTGCCTTGCCGATGTCGTGCAGGAAGGCGGATCGCTTGCACTGGGCGATGTCCAGGCGAAGCTCGGCGGCCATCAGTCCAGCGATGTGGGCGCACTCGATCAGGTGCTTCAGCACGTTTTGACCGTACGAGGTCCGGTACCGCAACTTGCCGAGGATCGGGATGAGATCTGGGTTGAGGTCGGAGATTCCCACCTCCGCCAGGGCATCCTCCGCGGCGGTCAGGCAGAGCTGCTGGATCTTGGACTTGCTCCGCTCGTGAACCTCCTCGATCCGTGCGGGATGGATCCGTCCGTCCTTGACCAGCTCGGTCAGGGTGATCCGCGCCGTTTCGCGCCGCACCGGGTCGAAGCAGGACAACAGCACCGACTCCGGGGTGTCGTCGATCATCACGTTCACGCCGGTCACCTGCTCGAACGCTCGGATATTGCGACCCTCGCGGCCGATGATCCGGCCCTTCATCTCGTCGCCGGGAAGGTGGACGGCCGAGACGACGGACTCCGATGTCTGCTCGGAGGCGACCCGTTGAATGGCGTCGACCACAATCGACTGCGCCCTGGTCTCTGCGTCGCGGACGGCTTGCCGCTCGATGTCACGCGCAACCAGGACCGCTTGCCGCTTGGCGTCATGCTCCACCGCCGCCAAGAGCTCGGCCTTGGCCTGCTCCGCGGTCAGGCCCGCGACCCGTTCCAGAGCGAGCAGCTGCTCGCTCTCGGCATCGGCAAGCTCGCGGCGCTGACGCTTGAGGTCGGCCTTCAGTTCATCGAGCTGGTGGGTCCGATCGTCCAATGTCCGCGCTTCGCCATCGAGACGCTCTTCGCGATCGGCCAGGCGCTGTTCGCGCCGCTCCAAGTCACTGCGCTGCTCGCGCAACTCGTTGCGACGGGTCGCAGCCTCCGACTCGACTTCGGCCCGAGAGACCTGAGCCGTGCGCATCAGGCCCTCTGCGCGACTCTGCAGCTCCAGGACCTCCGCCTCGGCCGCTTCCCGACGAGCGACAAGCGTCGCTTCGGCGTCGGCCAACCGAGCCTCTCGCTCGCGGTTGGCGTTGCGGTCGACCTCGGTCGGGGCGACAGACTCCCGGGTCACCGCGTCGTCGGTGATCCTTTCGCCAAGGCCACGCCTGCTGAGCGTGGCGGTCGACGCCGACTGCCGCTTCATCACGAACACAGCCAGGGCTATCACGACGGCAATCAGCACAGCCAAACCGACGAGAACCAGCGTTTGGAACGTTCCACTCATATCTCTTGCGCTCCTGTCCGTGCGCCCGCGCGTGTATCGGACGAGGCATCCGCAGCAGCGCCGTCACGGTCGGAGGCTGGCTCCGTCGCATGTCGTCCGGCGACGACTGGTCGAGCAGGGGCGATAGGTTCTTGACTTCTCCCCTGAGAAGAGCGTCGATGTAGCAGTTTCAGCCGCAGAATGTCTCTCCGCGGTTCAGGTCATATCAAGCAAGCGTTGCGGGGATACCTCGCTGACTGCAGATTAGGTGTCACCCGGGGTCGGGTCAAGCGCGGCCCGACCGCGCCGCTCATTCGACTCTAAGTATCTTTCAGCACCCGGCTGATTACGTCGAATCCGAAGCCACGGCGCGCCAACCGATCGGCCAGCCGGCGCCGGCGCACGGGTGGATCCAGCCGCGCCATGCCGGCAGAGACCTTCTCGACATACGCCCGCGCCGCATCCAACTCGTCGTCGGTGCTCACCCCAGCCAGAGTCTGGTCGATGGTTTCGCGGTCCACGCCCTTGCCGCTCAGTTCGCGACGCAGCGCCAGCCGAGATCGATGTCGTCGGCGCTGTCGTGACTCGACCCACCGCTGGGCAAACGCCTCGTCGTCGATCAGGCCGAGCTGCTCGAACCGGTCGAGCAGTCCCGCGGCCACCGCCTCCGGCACGTTCTCGGCAGCCATCGCGTCGGCCAGTTCGTGTCGGGTGCGGTCCCGAGCGGCCAGCTTGCGGATCAGGACAGCACGCCCCACCGACTCGGGATCTGCATCCGGATCTCCTCCGACATCTCGCTCACCCTCGGCGGTGACGGCGGAACCCGTTCGAGGTCTCGAGCCAGTCAGGTTCGAAGGTTGGTCGGGACGAATCTCGACCTCAGATCGAGACTGACTACCGCGACTCTCGACGGTCTGCTGAGGTTCGCGGCCCGCCTGCTGGCGCAGCCAGTCGCGAACCTGACCGACGGCATCGACGGGCTCCGGTGACGTCATCTGCTCAGAACTCCACCTCGCCGGTCACCGGATCGATTCCGGCGGGCACGTCGACCTGGGGGCCGATGCCCAACCGCTCCTTGAGCCGCTTCTCGAGCTCGTTGGCAATGTCGGGATTTTTCTTGAGGTAGGTGCGGGCGTTCTCCTTGCCCTGCCCGAGCTGATCTGCCTCGTAGGTGAACCAGGCGCCCGCCTTGCGCACCAGGCCGGTGTCGACGCCAAGGTCGAGCAGGCCCCCTTCCCGGCTGATCCCCGTGCCGTAGATGATGTCGAACTCGGCCTGCTTGAAAGGCGGGGCCATCTTGTTCTTGACCACCTTGATCCGAGTCCGGTTGCCGACCATCTCCTGGCCGTCCTTGAGGGTCTCGATCCGTCGCACGTCCAAACGCATGGACGCATAGAACTTCAGCGCCTTGCCGCCGGTAGTGGTTTCCGGCGAGCCGAACATGACCCCGATCTTCTCGCGGAGCTGGTTGATGAAGATGGCGGTCGTGCCGGCTCCACTCAGCGCGCCGGTCATCTTGCGCAACGCCTGGCTCATCAACCGCGCCTGAAGACCGACGT
>JBBSQJ010000160.1:0-9575 GCA_038257965.1 Propionibacteriales bacterium | reverse complement strand
GGACTACCGTCGCCTAAACCGGTCTAAACGAGGATGTTCGACTGTGCCTGAGTTCCGGACGAGTGCTCCGACGATCACCGACGTCGCGCGTCGAGCCGGGGTCAGCAAGGGACTGGTCTCCTTCGTCTTCAACGGCCGCCCCGGGGTCGCCGCGGCGACTCGGGCCCGCATCCTGCGGGCCGCCGACGATCTCCGCTGGCGCCCGAGCCCGTACGCTCGGACGCTGTCTCGTCAGATGGCATTCGCCATCGGGCTCGTGATCCGGCGACAACCGGCGGTGCTGGCTTCGGACCCGTTCTTTCCCGGCTTTCTGGCCGGGGTGGAGACCGTTCTCGGCGAAGCCGGCCGGGTGCTCGTGCTCTCCGTGGTGCCCGACGTCGACGCCGAGGTGCGAACCTACCGTTCGCTCGTGGACAATCGCCGGGTCGACGGCGTGTTGTTGACCGACCTGCGCCGAGATGATCGTCGCTTCGACCTGCTCAGCGACCTTCGCCTCCCGGCCGTCTCGTTGGGCAAGGCAACGGACGCCACGGCCTCGGTCTGCGTGGACGACACCGCCGGCATCGGTCAGGCAGTGAACCATCTGATCGACCTCGGTCACACCCGGATCGCCCATGTCGCCGGCGATCCGTCGATGATGCATGGTTGGCGGCGACGGGTCGCGTTCCAGGCCGCGATGGCGGCGCGCGGCCTCGATCCCGGCATAATCGTGGACACCGACTTCTCGGCCACCGCGGGTGCGGCCGCGACGCGCTCGCTGCTGCGGAGGCGACGCCGACCGACGGCGATCGTGTATGCGAGCGATCCGATGGCGATAGCCGGGCTCGGTGCGTTGACCAAGCGCGGCGTCGACGTCCCCGCCGAGATGTCGTTGACCGGATACGACGGCACCGAACTCGCTCAGCACGTGCACCCACCACTGACAACCGTCCAGACCGACCCGGCGAAATGGGGCGCGGCCGCTGCTCGGACGCTGCTCACGCTGGTGATCGATGGTCGCGCCGATCACCTCGACCTGCCGGCGGGCCGGCTCGTGCCGGGCCGCTCGACCGCGCAGCCTCCCCCTCCCGTCCCCTTATAGCAGAAGGAGCATCCCATGGCATGCCGTCCGTTCAGTAGATCGTCCCTGCGACTAGCAGCCCTCGCGGCCGTCCTTGCCCTGAGCGTCGCCGCGTGCGGCGGCGGGGGTGGTGGTGGCGGCGAGGGCAGTGCCGACCAGGCGAACACCGCCCGTGGGCCCATCACCATCTGGTACTCCAACAACGAGGCCGAGTTGAAGTGGGGTAAGGCGATGGTCGCGGAGTGGAACGCCGCGCACCCGAACGAGCAAGTCGAGGGACAGGAGATCCCCGCCGGCAAGAGCAGCGAGGAAGTGATCGGCGCCGCGATCACCGCCGGCACCGCGCCCTGCCTGGTGTTCAACACCGCGCCGTCGGCGGTCGGTCAGTGGCAGCGTCAGGGTGGCCTGGTGAACCTCAACGACTTCGAGGGCGGCCAGGCTTACATCGAGGAGCGCAGCGGGGACGTCGCGCAGCAGTACAAGGCGTCCGACGGCGGCTACTACCAGCTGCCCTGGAAGTCCAACCCGGTGATGATCTTCTACAACAAGGATCTGTTCAAGAAGGCCGGGCTGGATCCCACTCATCCCAAGTTGTCGACCTATGCCGAATTCCTGTCCACCGCTCAGACGCTCAAGGACAAGGGCGTCGCCCCGTACGCGATCTGGCCGGCGCCGACGAGCGAGTTCTTCCAGTCCCAGTTCGACTTCCTTCCGTTGTACGCAGCTGAGACGGGTGGCAAGAGCCTGGTGGCCGACAACAAGGCCACCTTCGGCGACGAGGACGGCATCGCCGTGTTCGACTTCTGGAAGTCCCTGTACTCGAGCGGTCTCGCTAGCAAGGAGACCTACCAGGGCGACTCCTTCGCCGACAAGAAGGCAGCCATGTCCATCGTCGGTCCCTGGGCCATCGCGGTCTACAAGGACAAGGTGAACTGGGGTTCGGTGCCGGTGCCGACCAAGGAGGGCAAACCTGCCGACCAGATCTACACATTCAGCGACGCGAAGAACGTCGGACTGTTCACCGCCTGCAAGAACCGAGCAACTGCTTTCGACCTGCTGAAGTTCGCCACGAGCAAAGAGCAGGACGGCAAGTTGCTCGACGTGACCGGTCAGATGCCGCTCCGCAAGGATCTGCAGTCCGTCTACGCCGACTACTTCAAGGCAAACCCTGCTTACAAGGAGTTCGGCAGCCAGGCCGGCCGGACGGTCGAGGTGCCCGGTGGCCCCCACACGGTGGAGATGTTGCAGGCGATTCGGGACGCGTACACCAAGTCGGTGATCTCTGGCGAGGGTGATGTGCCGACGGCGGTTCGGCGGGCCGCCGACAAGGTCACCGAGCTTGCCCAGCAGCAGTAGGCGAGCGATGTCGTCCAGACCTGTATCGGTCATCGACGCCGGGTCCGCGAAGCGGTCGCCGGCGGGTCCGGGACGGGCGCGCAGCGGCCCGCTGAAGCGGATCCTCGGCGAGCACCCGGTCGGCTGGCTGTTGGGCGCTCCGTACCTGCTCTTCGTGCTGGCGATCTTCGCCTACCCGTTACTGTTCGCGGGCTACATGTCCTTCCACGACTACTTCTTCACCGCCCCCGGGGTTCAGGTCGATCGACCCTTCGTCGGCTTCCAGAACTACATCGACGCGATCACCGACCCGAAGGTGCAGCAGTCGTTCGTCAACGTCGGCATCTTCTTGATCATCAACGTGCCACTCACCGTCGTCTTCTCCATGGTGCTGGCGACCTTTCTCAACCGGGCGGTCCGATTGGTCACGTTCCTGCGCGTGAGTTACTACCTGCCCTACATCTCGGCGAGCGTCGCCGTGGTCGCGGTCTGGCTCTTCCTGTTCAGCGGGAACGGCCTGGTCAACCAGGTGCTGGGGCCGCTCGCCCCGCAGCCGCCATGGCTGATCAACGAGCGTTGGGCGATGCCGTCGATCGCCTTCTTCGTGCTGTGGAAGCAGCTCGGCTTCTACATCCTGCTCTACCTGGCCGCTCTGCAGAGCATCCCCAACGAGTTGTACGAGTCGGCCGCGACCGACGGCGCGAACCGGTTCCAGAGCTTCCGGAACGTCACCGTTCCCGGCGTGCGCCCGGCGACAGTGCTGGTGCTGCTGCTGTCCACGGTGATCGGAGCGAACCTGTTCACCGAGCCCTATCTGCTGACCGGCGGCGGTGGGCCGAACGGGGCATCGGCCTCACCTGTGTTGGTGATGTATCAGCAAGGGATCCAGCAGGGCAAACCGGGTTACGCCGCGGCCATCGGCGTCATCTTGGTGATCATCGTGTTGATCATCGCATTCCTTCAGAACCGCTTCGCCTCGGAGCGTGACTGATGAAGTCCTCTGGTGCTCTCCGGATGGTCGTGCTGCTCATCGGTGCGATCGCCTTCGTCTTTCCGTTCTACTACATGGTTGTCGGTTCGTTGCAGACGGCACCCGACCCGAGCGTTGCGGGCGCCTTCCCGCAGCCGGGAAACCTGACCGTGCAGAACTACGTCGCCATCAATGATCGGATCGATCTCGGCACCGGTCTGCTGAGTTCGGGCATCTTCACCGGCGGCGTGGTGTTGTGCACCGTCGTCTTCGGCGTCCTGGCCGGCTACGCGTTGTCTGTATTGCAGTGGCGGGGCCGGGGAACGTTGTTCGCCCTGGCCCTATTGGTCCAGGTCGTTCCGTTTCAACTGCTGATGGTGCCCCTGTACGTCCTCATCGCCCGCGACTACGGTCTCGGGGACAGCTATCTCGGTATGATAGTGCCGTTCGCCATCAACACAACGGCAGTGATCATCTTCCGGCAGTACTTCTTGCAGGTGCCCAAGGAGATGTTCGAGGCGGCCCGGATCGACGGCGCCGGGGAGTTGCGGATCCTCCTCAGCGTCGCGCTGCCGCTGGTACGCCCCGCGTTGGTCACGGCGGTGCTGATCACGTTCATCGGTCCATGGAACGAGTTCCTCTGGCCGTTCCTGATCACCAAGCAGGCCGACAAGCAGCCACTCGCGGTGTCACTGGCCAACTACATCAGCAACGTCGCCAGTTCCACTGCCAACCCGTTCGGCGCCATGATGGCCGGTGCCGTGGTGCTTGCCGTGCCGGTCGCTGTGCTGTTCATCGCGTTCCAGCGCTGGTTCACCGCCACCGACATCGGCTCCGGAGTCAAGGGGTGAGCGAGCTGTTTCCGTACTCGCTGGTCCGGGAGGGGGTCATCATGTCGCCGCTGCCTGGAGAGGAGCTCGAGGTCGAGGGCGTGCTCAACCCCGCCAGCGCGCAGGGCCCCGACGGTGAGCTCTACCTGCTGCCGCGGTTGGTCGCTGCCGGAAACGTCTCACGCGTCGGCCTGGCCCGGATCGGGGTCGTCGACGGCGTGCCTCGATCGGTGCGTCGACTCGGCGTCGTGCTGGAACCCGACCGCAGCTGGGAGCGGGCCACCGATCACGCCGGCGTCGAGGATCCGCGGGTCACGTGGGTGGCCGCCCTCGGGCTGTTCGTGATGACGTACGTGGCCTATGGACCCCTCGGCCCGCGGACGGCGATCGCGGCATCTCTGGACCTGCGGTCCTGGCGGCGGCTGGGTCCGGTGCTGTATGCCTACGACGACGCAACGGGGTACGACTTCAACCTGCTGCAGAACAAGGACTGTGCCTTCTTCCCCGATCCGGTTGTCGCCCCTGACGGCAGAGAGAGCCTGGCCGTCCTGCATCGCCCGATGGGCTATCTGGCAGGAGCCGACGACACCATCGCGGCGTCCCCGCTCCCGGGAGCGGATCGACAGAGCATCTGGATCGGCTTCGTGCCGCTGGAGGATGCCAGGCGCGACTCGCGTGCCCTCACCGTCTGGCAGGGCCACCGGTTCGTGGCCGGCCCTGAGCATCCGTTCGAGGCACTCAAGATCGGCGGCGGACCGCCACCGGTGCGGGTGTCGGAAGGCTGGTTGGTGATCCACCACGGCGTCACGGGCCGGCTCGACCCGGCGGTGATCCAGCAGCAGCACGTCAACTACGCGGCCGGTGGGATGCTGCTGGACGCCGACCGCCCCTGGGAGGTCATCGCTCGCTCGAACCGGCCATTGCTGGCGCCCGAAACGTCGGACGAGCGTAGCGGGATCGTCCCCAACGTGGTCTTCCCGACGGCCGTCGAGCATGTCCAGGGACAGCTGTTCGTCTTCTACGGCATGGCCGACAGCCAGATCGGCGTGGCGCGGGTCGTGCGAAACGAACCGGCACCGATTGGATGATGAGCACAACCGCCGAGGGCGCCGGATGCACGCCCCGTCCCGCCCGCGGGGCCGGTTTGACAGACTGTAGCTGGTCCGCGGGCCCCGCGTGTTGGAGGGACGGCCCGATCTGAGTAGAAAGAAGCGCACATGCCTATCGCAACTCCCGAGGTCTACGCCGCGATGCTGGACAAGGCGAAGCAGGAGTCGTTCGCCTACCCGGCGATCAACGTCAGCTCGTCGCAAACTCTCAACGCTGCTCTTGCCGGCTTCGCCGAGGCCGGGTCGGACGGCATCGTCCAGGTGTCCACCGGCGGCGGTGAGTACGCCTCCGGACCGACGATCAAGAAGATGGTGAGCGGCGCGGTCGCGCTGGCCGAGTACGCGAACGAGGTGGCCAAGAACTACCCGGTGAACATCGCCCTGCACACCGACCACTGCCCGAAGGACAAGCTGGACAAGTTCGTCCGGCCGCTGTTGGCGATCTCCACCGAGCGGGTCAAGAACGGCGCCCTGCCGCTGTTCCAGTCCCATATGTGGGACGGTTCGGCGGTGCCGGTGGAGGAGAACCTCTCCATCGCCGACGAGTTGTTGGCTCTGACCACTGCCGCCAACATCATCTTGGAGATCGAGGTCGGCGTGGTCGGTGGCGAGGAGGACGGCGTCAGCCACGAGATCAACGAAAAGCTCTACACCACGGTCGAGGACGGTCTGCGCACCGTGGAGGTGCTCGGCACCGGCGAGAAGGGCCGCTACATCACCGCTCTGACGTTCGGCAACGTACACGGGGTTTACAAGCCGGGTGCGGTCAAGCTGCGTCCTGAGGTGCTGAAAGAAATTCAGGCCAAGGTCGGGGAGAAGCTCGGCAAGACCGAACCGTTCGACCTCGTCTTCCACGGCGGGTCCGGCTCGACCCTGGAGGAGATCCGGGCCGCCGTCGACTACGGCGTCATCAAGATGAACGTCGACACCGACACGCAGTACGAGTTCACCCGGCCCGCGGCCGGACACATGTTCGCCAACTACGACGGCGTGTTGAAGATCGATGGCAACGTCGGCAAGAAGAAGGCTTACGACCCGCGAGCCTGGGGGAAGGTAGCTGAGGCAGGCATGGCCGCCCGCGTCGTCACCGCGTGCGAGGACCTGCGCAGCACCGGAACCTCGCTCAACGCCTGAGCAAGCCCGACCGAGCTCAACGCCTGAGCAGGCCACCCACGGACAGGGCCTGAGCAGATCGAAGGGCATCCTGCGGCGCGATGTCGGTCGGACCCACTCCCCGTGGGCGTAGTCTCCGAGCCGTGACCGACATCGCTGCCGCTCGACCGGCGCCGCTGAGCCGGGTGTGGTCGGGCGGCAAAGTGGTCGCCGACGACCTGGCGGGCGACGACCTGAGCGACGTCTTGCAGTTGCACTCCGACGCCTCCGCCTGGTGGGTGTTGCCCCGCTCCGAGTACGCCGCCCAGGCGCTGCACGAGGTCGGCGGCCAACTCGAGCTCGACGACTTCGCCATCCGTGACCTGCTGGCTTCGGATCGCCGGGCCAAGTTCGACCAGTTGGACCAGGCTCGGCTGATGGTCACCAACGTGCTCCAGGTCGACACCGATCACGCAACCGTTGTGGACCATCCGGTATCGGCGTTGCTCACCGATCGGGCACTCATCTGCACCGTCGACGAGTTCGACGGGTTCCGACCCTCCCGGACACTGGCCGGACGGCAGGACTGGCTAGCGGTCGGCGGCGTGGAGGCGGCGGTGCAGGTGCTGGTCGCCGTGATCATCTCCAACTACGAACAGGTCGTCGGGTGGCTGGAGACGGCCACCGACGAGCTTGCCGACGCACTCTTCCAGGAGCGTCCGCTGAGCAAGGCCGAGCAGCTTTGGGCGTTCCGGCTGCGGACGGTGTTGTCCAACCTGCGCCGGATGACGGACCCGATGCGAACTGTGATCGCCGAGCTGGCCGACAGCCTGCCTGCGGCCAAGAACGGTCGATCTGGATCCGGCAAGCGGCGGGCTGAGCTGGAGCGGCACTGGCGCCTGCTCTCCGAGCGTCACCAACGAGTGGCCAACGCGGCGGACGCGCTGCGCGAGGCGCTGGCCTCGGTGTTCGACACCAGCCTCGCCCTGGCCGACGTACGGCTGAACCAGGTCATGAAGAAGCTCACCGGCTGGGCCGGCGTCATCGCCGTGCCGACGCTGGTCACGAGCTTCGTGGGGATGAACGTCCACTTCCCCTTGGAAGGGACCTGGATCGGGTTCTGGCTGTACTTCGCGGTGATGGTCGTCTCAGCCGGCCTGCTGTACGCCCTGTTCAAGCGGTTGGACTGGATCTGAGGACAGCTCTGGGAACCGTGGGGTCAACGCGTGAGTCTGCGCGGTGGTGCAAGGCCTCGATGTGGTGGGAGAACCTGCGACGACGCACAACACCGGTGACGCCGGATGGGTTCGGCGGGTGTCGGCCAGCGGCGGTCGAGAATGGCGGCTGACATCCGTACCCGACAGAGTTTGCAAGTCGACGAGGAGAGTAGATGAGCGAAACCGCCCGGCGGACCGAGCCGGCGGTCCGGGCGGCCGTCCTGGGGACGTACGCAGTCTTCATCGCCACCGGCTTCGCCTTCGCCAGCTGGGCGTCCCGCATCCCGCAAGTCCGTGATCGACTGCTCCTGGATCCGTCCGAGCTCGGCCTGGTCCTGCTGGCCATCGCCGCGGGTGCGTTGATCTCACTTCCGCTGTCCGGCGTGATCGTCGGACACTTCGGATCGCGCTGGACCGTCCGAACCATGGCGCTGGTGGATGCCGGCGCGTTGGCGGTGATCGGTATCGGCTATCAGATCGGGCTCGTCCCGGTGGTGATCGGATTGTTCCTGTTCGGGTTCGGGCAGGGCGGGTGGGACGTCGCGATGAACGTCCAGGGAGCGCTGGCCGAACGACGGCTGGGCCGGGCGATCATGCCGCGGTTCCACGCCGGGTTCAGCATCGGGACGGTGGCGGGCGCGCTGATCGGGGCCGCCATGGTGGCGATGCACGTGCCGGTGACGGCGCACTTGGTCGGCGTGGCCGCGGTGGTCGCCGGCAGCGTTCCGTTCGCGGTCCGCGGCTTCCTGGCCGATCATCTCCACACCGACGACGGCGCAGCCGAGCCGGACAGGGGCAGCTCGAGGCGGAGTGCGTTGCGAGCCTGGCGCGAGCCGCGCACGCTGATGATCGGGCTGTTCGTGCTGGCGTTCGCCTTCGCCGAAGGCACCGGCAACGACTGGATCGGGATCGCCTTGATCGACGGGTACGGCACGAGTGCGGCGGTCGCCACTCTCGGGTTCGCGACCTTCCTGGCCGCGATGACGGCCGGGCGCTGGTTCGGTCCGAACCTGCTCGATCGGTACGGTCGGGTGAAGGTCATCCGGGTGCTCACGGTGATCTGTGTGGTCGGGGTCCTGCTGTTCGTGTTCGGAACCTACGTCGCGATCGCGTTCGTCGGAGCCGTGCTGTGGGGGGTCGGGCTGGCGCTCGGCTTCCCGGTCGGGATGAGCGCGGGCGCCGACGAACCTGACCTTGCAGCCCCACGGGTCAGTGTGATCGCCTCGATCGGTTACTGCGCCTTTCTCGCCGGCCCGCCGTTGGTCGGGTTCCTCGGTGATCACTACAGCGTGCTGAGAGCGATCCTGGCCGTGGCGGTCTTGCTTGCGCTGGCCATGCTGATCACCGGTGCGGTACGCCCGCCGAGCAACGATACGGTTGATCGGTGACCGACCCACGCGTTGACCTGCTCGCGGCCTCGATGCCCGAGACCCGCCTGCCCGCAGCTGCCGTCGAAGCGGAGCTGGCCGACGCCGACGCCGAGCGGTTGGTGGAGTTGGTCGCCGGCAACCCCGCCACCAGCCTCGGTTGGGCGTTGTTGGCCGAGAACTCACTGTCCGCCGGGAAGCGGGCGGACGACGTGACGGCGTACGCGTACGCCCGGACCGGCTATCACCGAGGACTGGACGCTCTTCGCCGCAACGGCTGGAAGGGCAGCGGCCCGATCCCGTGGTCGCATGAACCCAATCGCGGCTTCCTGCGTGCGCTGTGGGCGTTGAGCGTCGCCGCCGGCAGAATCGGTGACGAGGTGGAGCAGCAGCGCTGCGCCGAGTTCCTGCGCGATTCCTCCACAGAGGGCTACCGCGCCCTCGCCGATCTCGCCTGAGGGGCACGTGCCCAGAGCCCGTGTCCCAGACGTCGAGTGCCCTGAGCCGGTGCCCTGAGCCTCGTGTGCCCTGAGCCTTGTGTGCCCTGAGCCTTGTGTGTCCTGGGCCTTGTGTGTCCTGGGCCTTGTGTGCCCTG
>JBBSQJ010000159.1:0-9760 GCA_038257965.1 Propionibacteriales bacterium | reverse complement strand
CGGTGATCGCGCCGCGGCGCGAGACCCGCATCCGGATCAACGGGATGAGTAGCACGAACGCTGGCAGCAGTTGTCGCGCGTAGACGTTCTGATACGTCACGTGGGTCAGGCTCATGACGAGGAGACCTGCGGCGTAGGCGCTGGCCCAGACGAGTTTCCGGTCGAACACGATGAGGCAGAACAGCAGCAGGTACGCCATCGAAACGGCGATGTTCAGCGGGATGAACGACCCCGGCTTGGCACTGAACAGCCCGTGCGAGACGCCATGCACGTATTCCGCGATGCCGACGGTCTGCTGACCCCACTGGCCCTGGACGGTGAAGTAGCCGAACACGTCCCCGGTGCGGATCCCGACGTAGACCATGAAACCGCCGAGGCCGAGCGTGGACACCACTGTGCCGACGAACGCACGAACCGGTGCGGGATCAGCGTCGTTCGGCGCCGCCTGGGAAGACCGCGCCGACCCGTCAACGGACGGTGATCGACGCAGCGCGAGCCAGCGACCGAGTTCGACCAGGAAATACGCGCCGATCATGGCGATCACCGCGACGGCAGAGGGGCGCAACAGGCCGGCGACGAGCGCGCAGGCACCTGCCCAGACCGGGCGCCGTCGGATCAGGCAGTACAGCGCCGCCGCGGCGGCGGCGGTGAACATGCCCTCCGGGTAACCCATGGTCAGCGCCAGCGAGGACGGTGCCATCCCCCACAGAGCGGACAGGGCGACGCCGGCCCAACGCCCGTACCAGACGTTCCCGACCGCGAAGATCGCCCAAGCCGCGAGCAGGCCGCCGAGCCACGACGCGGCGATCAAGGCCTGGCTCGAGGAGAGCCAGCCGATGTCGTCGATCCGGCGCACGAGCCACGGAAAGAGCGGGAAGAACGCGAGGTTGCTCACCCGTGCCCGACCGTCGGGAAAGAGGTTGGGGTAAACGTAGCCGCCCTCTGCGAGCCCCAGGTACCACCCGGCGTCCCACCGGGTGGCGAGCCGACGCAGGTCGCCTGCTTGGTAATACACGAACGCGACCGTGAGCAGTCGCTGCGCAAGGAAGACGACGAACACCGGCCACGCCAGTCGGAGGTGACGCCCGATAGTCCTCAACCGACTCGCGGCGGTGCGCCCGACCGTTCCTGGCAACCTGCATCGCCCTTCCTCGGTTAGGAGACCCTGCACGTATCGATCGTCGGTGGACGTGGCGCCGCATCTCGCGACGCAATCGATCGTTTGGCCCAGGCATCCGACAGACCCGCTGTAATCGTGGGAAGCAGTCCGCCGTGGACTGACCAGGCTCAGACTCCACCAGGGACAACAGTGGCACTAGGCGGTCAGCCGCGGTCAGCCGCGGTCAGCCGCGGTCAACTTCCTGGAAGACCGCCAGTCCACCAGACTCAACACCTGGTGCGCGCCCTGTCGTCAGCCTGACGTCTGGCCCGCAGCGGTCGCCCGCAGGGCGGCGATGCTGTCGTCGTCACACGTGTCCCAGAAGCCGCCGACCACATCGCTCACCTGGCTGAACGACGCCGCAGCATAGAGCAACTCCTGATAGTGGGTGATGTCGTAGTCGGTCGTGCCCATCGCCACGATGTCCAGCGGGCGGGTCGTCATGTCACGGAACTCCTGGACCTCGCCCGGACTGGACAAGATCCCGGCACCGTATGCCTTCAGTCCGTCCGGCTCGTGCACCACACCGAATTCGAGGGTGAACCAGAAAACCTTGCTGACGAACTCCAGGGCAGCATCGGACTCCACCCGCCGCGCAGCCGCACCCGCGACCTCGTACAGCTCGGTGAATCGCTTGTCGGCCAGCGTGTTCCCGTGTCCGACGACCTCGTGCAGCACATCGGGCTCGGGTGTGTAGAGCGGCACCGAGTGGTGACGGACGTACTGTGTCGCCCAGAAGGCGTGATCGGCGAGCGCGCCGTAGAACTCGCGAAGCGGAACCAGGCCGGCGGCCGGCTGGTACCGGAATCCCGACAGGGGAGCGAGGCAGGCGCTCAGCTCCTCGAGCTGCGGGATGTGGTCGGTGGGCAGACCGAGCGCCTCCTTGCCGGCCAGGAACTCCTGGCAGGCGTACGTCCGGTGCTTGTCCAGCAGATCCTCGCTCACCACCCGCCAGACGTCATGTTCCTCGTCGGTGTAGTCGATGGTGGGGCACGGCTCGCCCGGTTGCCAGGCGCTGGCGAGGGTGGCCAGGCGGTCGCGACGCTCGCGATAGATCGGGTCGTTCAGTCCCGGGTGACCGGCGCCGAGCTGGACCGAGAGCCCGTCGCCGGTGTCGACGACCTCGGCGAAATACTGACCTTCCTCGAACATGTCTCCTCCTCAAGACCTCGGCAGTCCCGGCCGTCGCGGTGGAGGGCACGCGAACCGGGACCGAACTCCGCGGCCGAGCCGGATCGCGGACGGCCGTCGTGGGCCGAGCTCGTGTGCCGGCCCTACTGCCATTGAAGCACTCAGACCAACGCGGCCCTCACCGAGAGGACGTCCGGCAGATGTTCGACGATCTCGGTCCAAGACTCTGCGTCGTCCAGACTGGCGAAGACGCAACCGTCGCGGGCACCGACGTAGAGGCCGGTCCGGTCGGCATTGTCAGCGGTGAAGGCATCGCGCATCACCGCGGCGAAGAAGTGGTCGGGCAGACCGGCGGCGGACTCGCTCCAGGACTCGCCCGCGTCGGAGGAACGCCAGACCCGGGCCCGGCCGCCCGGTGGGATCCGCTCGCCGTCGGCCACCAACGGGAACACGAAAACGGTGTCGGGGTCGTGCGGATGCACGACGATCGGGACTCCGAAGTCGGCCGGCAGCCCGTCAGCGATCGAGGTCCACTCACCCCCGCCATCGTCGGACCGGTACACACCGTGGTGGTTCTGCGCGTACAGCCGGTCCGGACGGGCGGGGTGTGCAGCTACCTTGTGGACGCACTGGCCGAACTCGGGCCACGGGTCGGGGAAGAAGTACGCCTTGATGCCCTTATTGGCCGGGTTCCAACTGTCGCCACCGTCGTTCGTCCGGTAGACGCCACCGGTGGACATGGCGACGGTGACCCGCCGGCCGTCGTCGGGGTGGGGCACGATGGTGTGGATCGCCTGCCCACCGAAGCCTGCGCCCCACTCGGACCGGTGCGGGTGGTCCCACAAGGACCGGACCAGCTCGAACGACTCCCCACGATCGGCGGAGCGGAACAGCGCCGACGGCTGGGTGCCCGCCCAGACCACGTCGGGCTCGTCGGCCCGCCCCGGCTGGATCTGCCAGACCCGCTCGACGCTGCTGCCCAGACCCTCCGGGAACTTCACGCTCGCCCCGAGGGTCTCGGTCCAGGTGTGTCCGAGGTCGTCGGATCGGTAGACGCCGGGACCGAAGTGCTCGCTCGTTGCGCCGATGAACAGCCGCGGCGTGGTCCCGCGGGTGTCGATGCAGGTCGCATAGATACCCTGCATCAAGAATTCCGGCTCCGACCAGGTCCAGGACTTCCGATCGGCGTCCGAGCGGCCGATCCACAAACCCTTCTTCGTCCCGACCAGCAGGACCGCTTCGGTCATTTCCACACCCTCCCGAGTCGACGCACCGTCTTCGCCAGTCTGCGCGATCTGGTCGTTGCGTGTCGAGCATTTCCGGGTCGCGCATCCTGCAGGGGGAAACTCGGTGGGGTGCCCTTCGACAGGCTCAGGGCACATTCGGCAATCGGCTCAGGGGCACATTCGGCAGCCGGCTCAGGGCCGGTACATGACCCAGTGCCACGCCCTTCGACAGGCTCAGGGCACATTCGGCAACCGGCTCAGGGCACATTCGGCAATCGGCTCAGGGCCGGTACAGGCTCCGGTGCCACGCCCTTCGACAGGCTCAGGGCACATTCGGCAATCGGCTCAGGGGCACATTCGGCAGCCGGCTCAGGGCCGGTACATGACCCAGTGCCACGCCCTTCGACAGGCTCAGGGCACAGTCGGTAATTGACTCAGGGCCGGTACATGCCCCGGTGCCACGCCCTTCGACAGGCTCAGGGCAGGCTGGCTCAGCTGGGGCGCATCTGCTGCGCGAGCGGGCAGTCGAAGGGGTCGCGAGCGGACAGACCGACGCGGTTGAGGTAGCCGATCACCGTCCGGTAAGAGGACAGCATGCTCGCCTCGGTGTAGGGAACGCCAAGGGTGCGGCAGCGCTCGCGCACGAGGGTGCGCGCCTTGCGCAAGTGCGGCCTCGGCATGTTGGGGAACAGGTGATGCTCGATCTGGAAGTTGAGACCGCCGTACAAGGAGGTGGCCCACCAGCCGCCGCGGATGTTGCGCGACGTCCGGACCTGCTTAGCGAAGAAGTCCAGCTTGATGTCGCGCGGCACGACCGGCATTCCCTTGTGGTTCGGCGCGAACGACGCGCCCATGTACAGGCCGAACACGGCGAGCTGGACGCCGAGAAAGGCGCAGGCCATGCCGAACGGGAGCGCCCAGAACAGGAGGCCGAGGAATACCGCGAAGCGCAGCACCAGGAACACCAGCTCTCCCCAGCGACCTTCCAGCCTGCCCCGGTCGATCAGACTGCGCACGGACTTGACGTGCAGGTTCAGGCCCTCGAGCAGCAGCAGCGGAAAGAACAGGTAACCCTGACGACGGGTGATCCAGCGCACGAAGCCTCGGCTGGCGGCCGCGTCGTCGGACACGAAGGAGATCGTGTCGCTTTCGATGTCGGGGTCCTTCCCGATCTTGTTCGGGTTCGCGTGGTGACGGTTGTGCTTGTTCATCCACCAGCTGTAACTGATCCCGACGACCCCGACGGCCAGCAACCGTCCGTAGCGGTCGTTGGCCGGCCCGCTGGTGAAGATCTGGCGGTGCGAGGCCTCGTGGCCCATGAAGGCAAACTGCGTCAAGATGACCCCGAGGGCCCCAGCCATCAACAGCTGCAGCCACGACTCCTGGAGCAGGATCACGCCGGTGACCACACCACCGAGGGCGAGGACGAGGACGGCCAGCAGGACAGCGTAGAAGACGGGCGTGCGACGCACCAGCCCCTGCTCACGGACACGTTGGGCGAGGGCCGTGAACGTTTGGGTCACCGGCTGCTTGGCGAGCCGAGCCGCTGCGGCGGAGTGGGCCGCGGGTGTGGCGATGGAGATAGCGAGCTCCTCGGTCTTCTTTTGCGATCGACTTCCCAGCCGGGAGTGCAAGCAATGGATCGGGGAGGCGAACCGAGACAGGTGCTCACGCAGATGATGCCAGGATACGCGAGCAGACCGCGGAATGACGAGTTCGGACAGGCCCGGGAATGGCTGTGACCAGGGTCTCCATCCGGTTCTCGGCACGGGACGGCGGGCGGACCGGGGTCGGAAACCAGGAGAGCGCCGGCCGAACGGCCGACGCTCTCTCTGACGTACGCGCTATGCGATCAGAGGATGACTCAGATCGCGCGAACCCGATCCGCCTGCGGACCCTTCGGGCCCTGCGTGGTGTCGAACTCGACGCGCTGGCCCTCATCGAGCGAGCGGTAGCCGGTCGACTCGATCGCGCTGTAGTGGACGAATACGTCCGCGCCACCGCCGTCGACTGCGATGAAGCCGAAGCCCTTTTCGCCGTTGAACCACTTGACGGTTCCTTGTGCCATGAAACTCTCCTAGCATCTCGAGGTCGCACCTCGCGACTCTCGGATTGCTGTCGGACGTCAGCTCATACGCTTACGCCCACGCAAACCTCAGGGGCGTAGCACTGACCACGGCTAAAGAATTGCAACAGCATTACCAGTATGGCACATCCTCGGTCCGGATGTGGGGTGAGCGGATCCGGTCACGACTTCGGCGCCACCACCCGTGATCGGTACGCCATGCCCTGTTCGCGGTCGAGCGGAGTCTCCGCCCGATTCTTCAGGACGAACACGTAGACGACCAGGCTCGCCGCGATCACGACCGTTACGTAGCCGATGAACCAGGTCACGTGGTCGGCCTGCTTGAACACTTGGTAGACCAGCGGGGCCGTGCCGCCGAACACCGAGTTGGCCAGCGCATAGGCGAGTCCGACGCCGAGTGCCCGGATCTCGGCCGGGAACATCTCCGCCTTGACGATCGCGTTCACCGACGTGTAGCCGGTGAGGATCACGTAACCCACCGCCGTGAGCAGGAAGGCCGCGATCGGCGATGTCGTCCGCGACAAGAACGTGATCAGCACCCAGGTGTAGAGCACACCTCCGGTCCCGAAGAACACCAGCAGCGGCTTGCGGCCGATCTTGTCGCTGATCAGCCCACCGACAGGTTGCAGGAGCATCAAGAAGATCAGGCCGGACAGGTTCACCCAGCTGGCCGCCTTGGCGCCGTCCGCACCGAACGTGGCCTTGACGATCGCCGGGGCGTTCACGCTGTAGGTGTAGAAGGCGATCGTCCCGCCCATCGTGATCAAGAAGACCAGCACGAGCGGTCGCCAGTATCCGGTGAGGAGAACCTTCAGGGAGCCGGCCTGCCGGTCCTCACCCGAGCGGATCGCCGCCAGGTGCTCCTCGGTCAGCGACTCGTCCATCGTCCGCCGGATCCACAGCACGACGAGTGCCGCAATGCCGCCGATGAAGAAGCCGATCCGCCAACCCCAGACTTTGACCGTGTCGATCTGCATGGTGTTCAGCAGGATCAGCAAGACGAACTGGGCCAGCACATGACCACCGACCAGCGTGACGTACTGGAAGGAGGAGAAGAATCCGCGCCGCTCGGCCGTCGCGGCTTCCGACATGTACGTCGCCGACGTGCCGTACTCACCGCCGGTCGCGAAGCCCTGAACCAACCGTGCCATCACCAAGATCACCGCGGCCCAGGCCCCGATCGCGCCCCGGGTCGGCATGACGGCCACGATGAACGAACACGTGGACATCAGCGCCACGCTGAAGGTGAGTGCTGCTCGGCGACCGCGGCGGTCCGCGAACCGACCGAAGAACCACGACCCGACCGGGCGCATCACGAACGTGACGGCGAAGATCGCGTACACGTAAACGATCGAGTTCTTGTCCGCGGGATCGAAGAACTGAGCCTCGAAATAGATCGCGAAGACCGTGTAGATGTAGACGTCGTACCACTCGACGAGGTTCCCCGCCGATCCTTTGATGGTATTGAGGATCGCGCGACCGGTGCTCGCGGGCGCACGGGTCGGGCCGGCGGGCGGCGTCGATGCAGCGCTCATGTCAGCATCGTAGAGTTCGTCCTTCGTGATCTTCGGGACTTCACCGCAGCGCCGTTCAGGCATCGGGTTTACACCGACGTCACGGCTCGGGCCGGTCGCAGTACCGTGGCCAGAGCTCGGGCCGGCCGACCAGAGGGACGAGGAACAGATGAGCAACGGCGCGCTTCCGGACGCGGCCGCAATCAGGAGCGGTCCGGACCGGACCGACCGCAAGAATCGGGTTGTCGGACTGGTGGCCGGGACCGAGGACTCCACCCCCTTGGTCTTCCGGGTGGCCATCGGAACCGGTGCGTACCTCCAGCTCGATGATGTCGTCTTGACGGTTCGTGATGTGCCCGATGTCGGCCCGGTCAGCACGTCCGGCGTCGTGACGCAGGTGCGCGCCCGGCACGAAGGCGCGTCGTTCGGCTCGGACGTCTTCCTGATCTCGGACGGGGTGCTGCCGGCGCACGTCCAGGAACTCGCCGAGATCACTACCACCCGAGTCGATCCGGAGTGCTACATCCCTCCGCTGCCCGGCACTGCGGCAATCCGGGCCTCCGGCGCCGATCGGGACCGCGCGCTCTACTTCGACCAGATGCTGACCAAGGTGCCGATCGGGATGGGCCGCGACGGCGAGCCGATCTTCGTCAATCTCGAGTTCCTCGACGGCACCCGCGGCGCGCACGTGTCGATCTCGGGCATCTCCGGCGTGGCCACCAAGACCAGCTTCGCGCTGTTCTTGCTGCACGCGCTGTTCACGTCCGGAGCACTCGGTGCGCGGGCGGTGAACGCGAAGGCCCTGATCTTCTCGGTGAAGGGCGAGGACCTGCTGTTCCTGGACCAGCCAAACCGCCGCCTGGACGACGCCCTTCGCGCCGAATACGCCCGGCTCGGTCTGGCTGCGGAACCGTTCGGCTCCGCAGGGTTCTTCGCCCCCCCGATTCCCGGCGACCAGACCGGCCGTCCGCACGTCACCGGTCGTACGTCGGGGGTGAACGCCTTCTGGTGGACACTGGCGGAGTTTTGCCGAAACGAGTTGTTGCCGTATGTGTTCGCCGACGTCGAGGACGAACGCAACCAGTACACGATGGTGGTCCACCAGGTGGCGACCCGGCTGACCCGTGACGCCGTTCGGGCCGGCCGCGACGGCGCGGTCTCGATCGACGGTAGGACCGTCCGCACCTGGTCCGACCTGGTCGACCTGATCGCCGACAAGGTGACCGACGACGCGAACCGAGCCGACTGGGCCGGACCGGTCACCGGCATCGGCACGATCAATGCGTTCATCCGCCGACTGCGCTCATCGGTACGCGCGCTGAGTCCGATCCTTCGCGGCGATCTCACCGAGACCTCGAACCGGACCATCGACACCGCGAACCAGCAGGTCACCGTGGTCGACCTGAACAACCTGCCCGAGCGCGCTCAGCGATTCGTCGTCGGAGTGGTGATCGCCGCCGAGACCGCCCGCAAGGAGAAGGCCGGGCCGGGTGGGTTGCTGTTCACCATGATCGATGAGCTGAACAAGTACGCGCCGCGAGAGGGGAACTCGCCGATCAAGGACTCCCTGCTCGACATCGCCGAACGCGGTCGATCGCTGGGCATCATCTTGATCGGCGCACAGCAGACCGCGAGCGAGGTCGAGCGCCGCATCGTCTCCAACTCCTCGATCAAGGTCGTCGGCCGTCTGGACCCGGCCGAGGCCGGGCGGCCGGAGTACGGCTTCCTGCCACCGTCCCAGCGACAACGCGCCACACTGGCAAAACCGGGCACGATGTTCGTCTCCCAGCCCGAGATCCCGGTGCCGCTGGCCATCGAGTTCCCCTTCCCCGCGTGGGCGACCCGGCTGAGCGAGTGCGCCGATCCGCTGACCATGGGCGGCGCGGCTAGCCCTTCGACAGGCTCAGGGCACTCGGCTGGTCGGAATGTGTTCGATCGCTTGCCGACCATGGACGAGGACGATCTCGATGACTTCGGCATCGAGCCGCCGCCGCCGTTCTGACCGGATCACCACAAGGACTCTCACTCATGAAGCTGCTGCACACCTCCGACTGGCACGTCGGCAAGACGCTCAAGGGACGGTCGCGGCTGGACGAGCAGCGGGCCGTCCTCGCCGAGATCGTCGCGCTGGCTCAACAGCACGGGGCCGACGCGGTGCTGATCTCCGGCGACATCTACGAAAACGTCGCGCCGAGCGCGGAGGCCCAGCGGTTGGTGGTGCGGAGCCTGCTGAAGCTTGCCCGGAGCGGGATCGAGGTGATCGCCATCGCCGGAAACCACGATCACGGCGCGACCTTCGAGGCGTACCGGCCGCTGATGGGTGTGGCGGGAATCAGGTTGTTCGGCCAGGTTCGTTCGGCCGACCAAGGCGGCACGTACCGCTTCACCGCCCGCTCGACCGGTGAGCCGGCCGTGGTCGCGATGCTCCCGTTCCTGTCCCAGCGCTACGCCGTGCGGGCCGCGCAGGTGATCGCGCACACGCCCGCGGAGAACGTCGGCGCCTACGACCAGATGATCCGCGAGATCCTCGGCACTCTGACCGCCCCGTTCTCGGACCAGACCGTGAACCTGATCATGGCCCACCTGACCTGCACCGGCGGGGTGCTCGGTGGTGGCGAGCGAGCCGCGCAGTCGATCATGGAGT
>JBBSQJ010000158.1:0-9973 GCA_038257965.1 Propionibacteriales bacterium | reverse complement strand
TCTGGTCGGGGCCTTGCTGGTCGCGGCCCCGAGTGTTCGTGTGCTGGCCACGAGCCGGACACCTCTCCGGCTGGCCGGTGAACGTCGCTGGCCGCTTCCCCCACTGCGTACTCCAGGGGCGAACGACGGTACCGACGTCCTCGGGTACGACGCGGTCCGGCTCTTCGTCGATCGCGCCCGAGCCATCCGCCCGGACTTCGCGCTCGGTAGCCGGGACGCGGCCGTCGTCGCCGCGATCTGCCGCCGGCTGGATGGCAATCCGCTCGCCATCGAATTGTGCGCGGCTCGCATCCAGGTCCTCGGCGTGTCCCAGCTAGCGGCCGGCCTGGACGATGCGGGCCGCCTGCTGGCCGGACGCGATCGGAGCGGACCACGCCGCCACCGGACGCTGTGGGATGCGCTGGACTGGAGCCACCGGCTGCTCAGCGACGACGAAGCCCGGCTGTTCGCGACGCTCGGCGTGTTCGCCGGCTCGCCCGATCTCGAAACGGTGTCAGCCGTGCACGGTTCGGACAGCCTCGACACGTTGACCGCGCTGGTCGAGCACTCGCTCGTCCGCCCGACGCCCGATCCGGTCCGCGACATCGCGGGCAAGCGATACGAACTTGCCGATCCGGTCCGCCAGTACGCGCGTCTGCGACTACACCAGTCGGGACGCGATGGCGCGACCCGCGATACACATCTCGGCTGGTGCGCCGAACGCGCACGTGCAGCGTTCGCGCAGGCCGGGCACGCCGCGCAGTCAACGTGGTTCGCGCGGCTGCGCGGCGATCTGCCTGATCTGCGCGCTGCGTTGGGGTGGGCTCACGCGACGGGGCAGACCTGGAGCGAGCTGCGGCTCGCGGCCGATCTTGCCCCGTTCGCCACGGCGAGCGGCCTGCACCGCGAGGGACGCGGCTGGCTGGAGCAGGCGCTCGATAGCCAGGGGGCGAACGAGGACGGCCGAGCTCGGGTGGAACCTGCACCAGACGACGCCGCGGCTCTGATCGCTCGCGCACGGCAGGCTGCCGGCACACTCGCGTTTCTCCAGTGCGACTATTCCAGCGCGACCTGGCACCTCGAGCGGGCCGAGGCCGCCTTCCGGGCGCTGGCGGACCAGCCTGGTCGAGCGCGCTGCCTGCAGTCCCTCGCCAGCATCGCGCGGGAACGCGGGGACTACCGGTTGGCCGTCGAGACGCTGGAGCAGGCGTGCGCGTGCTGGACCGGGGCGGGCGACGACGAAGCTGCCGCGCTGGCTGCTGTCGGGCTGGCCTTCACGGTGTTGCTGGAGGGGTCCACCGAGCGGGCGCGCTCGTTGGCGGAGCAGGGTCTGGCCGCAGCTCACGCTCGGGCAGACACCGGTACCGTCACCGACATTCTCATCGTGCTCGGCGGGGCAGCCCTCGCCGACGGTGACCTGGAAACCGCAGGCCGTTGCCTCGAGGACGCGCTGTCCCGGGCGGTACGAGACGACTTGGCCGAGGCTCGCGCGTACGCGCTGGAGTGGTTGGCGATCCTCGCGCGAGAGCAAACCCAGCCGGAGCGTTCTGCGTCGCTGCTGGCCGAGGCACTGCAGCGCCAATACGAGCTCGGCGACCTGTGGCGCACCGCGTCGGTCCTGGTCAATGTGGCGGTGTGCGAGCTCGGCCACGGTCGACCGGTTTGGGCAGCCCGCGCCGTGAGCCTCGCCGACGCGATGCTCGATCGAATCGGTGCCGTGCTGCCACCGGTCGACGCAGGCACCAGAGCTCGCGTCGGGGAACAACTCGCATCGCTGCTCGCTCAGGAGACCCTGGACCGGGAGCGCCGAGCCGTGAAGACCGCGGCGCTTGGTGACGCGATCGGCTCGCTGCGACAAAGCCTGCTGAGCACCCCGTCCGATCAAGGCCCGTCCGATCCACCGAATGGCTGTGACCCGCTGGATCTGCGGGGACTCGGCGAAGCGAGCGTCCGGCTGAACGGTCGCGCGCTCTCCCCGGGCGACTTCAGCTACGCCAAGCCTCGCGAGCTGCTCTATTTCCTGGCCGAACGAGCACCGGTGGACAAGAGCCAGATCGGTCTGGCCCTATGGCCGGAGGCGTCGCCGCGTGAGTTGCGGAGCGCGTTCCACACGACGTTGCACCATCTGCGCCGCGCTGTCGGAGCGGATCGTGTCGTGTTCGCGCATGGGAGGTATCGCCTGGCGGAATCGAGCCTGCGCTACGACGTCGCCGGTTTCCGAGACGCTCTGGCAGCAGCCCGCGCGGTCAGAGACTCTCAGCCTGACGGTGGATCGCCTCTCCGCGACGAACTGGATCTGCTGGAGCACGCGTTGTCGCTGTATCCCGGTGACTTCCTCCCGACCGTTTCCGCGGCCTGGGTCGAAGCGAGCCGCGACGAACTCCGGACGGTGCACCGGCGAGCGCTGCTTGCGGCGGCCAGATGTGCACGGCGTTCGGGGCTGCCCGCTAGGGCCGTCGCGGCATACGAACGCTTGATCGAACTCGACCCATTGGCTGAGATCGCTCATCGCGAGTTGATGGTGTGCTTCGCCACGCTCGGTGAACGAGCCCGGGCATTGCAGCAGTACCAACTTGTGCGCACCACCCTGCACGACGAGCTCGGCGTCGAACCAGATCCTCAGACCACAGCTGTCCGCGACAACCTGCAGAACCGCGCCGTCGCGGCGCGCTGAGCGCGTGCCCCACGCACCGCCACGCAGTTCACCAAGCACCCCGGGCCGATGGTCGAGCATGCCCCAATCCGCACCACGAAAGGGAACTGCGATGAATCGCAAGTCCGTCGCCATCGGGTCGCTGCTCGGCTCGGCCGCCCTCGTCGCCGCCGCTGTGGCCAGCCCCGCGACCTCCGCCGCAACCGGTCCGGCTGCGCCCGCACCGGCCGCCCCGACCGTACCGGTCGCCGCCGCCTCGCTACCGAAGCCGGTCATCACCTGGTCGAACAGACACGGCCACAAGGTCGCGACGTTCGACCTGGTCCGGAGCACGGCCTCGGTCGCCAACGGCTGCCTGCCCTACGCCAAGGCCAAGGTGAGCATCGAGCAGCACGAAGAGGCGGAGGTCATGCGGGTGTACGCCAGCGGCCTGCCCAAGAAGACCGAGTTCGACTTCTTCGTGTTGCAGCAGCCCGACGGGCCCTTCGGGATGTCGTGGTACCAGGGCGACCTGCAGACCGACAAGCACGGGCGGGCGTACGTGAAGTACATCGGCCGGTTCAACGAGGAGACCTTCAGCGTCGCTCCCGGAGCGTTGCCGGCGCCGGTCACTCACGACCAGCAGCCCTTCCCGGACGCCAACAAGAACCCGACGACCGGCCCGATCCATCAGTACCACCTCGGCTTCTGGTTCAACTCTCCCAAGGACGCGGCTGCGGCCGGCTGCCTCACCGCCACAACGCCGTTCAACGGTGAGCACGACGCAGGCGTGCAGGCGATGAGCACGCGGCAGTTCCCGGCGCTGGCAGGTCCGCTGAGCCGGATCGCGCCCTGAGCCCGATCGCGCCACCGCGGCCACCCGCTTGCCTGCTCCGGTGAGTTTGCGCACTCGGCACGTGCGCAAACTCGACCGCGGGTAGGCGGCTCAGCTGACACACCGGACTCGGGGAGCAGGCGCCCGGGGACGGCGCTCGCGGCGCGGGTGGTCTGGAGCGACGAGTACCGTTGTCCGGTGACCCTTGCGGGACTCGTGAATCTCAGCTCCGCCGACCCCACCTTCACTGAACTCAGGGGTGCGGCACGCTCGCGTGCCGTCCGGTCCCTCGACGTCTCCGCTCCGTCGTCGATGCGGCCGTTGATCGCTGCCGCGTTGGCGGACGCAACCCCAGATCGGCCGCTGCTGCTCGTCACCGCCACCTACCGCGAGGCCGAGCAGCTGACGCAGGCCTGTCGGTCCTTCCTACCGCCGGACGAGGTGGCCTACTATCCAGCCTGGGAGACGCTGCCTCACGAGCGACTCAGTCCACGGTCCGACACTGTCGGTCGACGGCTGGTGGTGCTGCGCAGACTGGCCGGAAACGAGCCCGGATCGGCACCGCTGCGCGTAATAGTTGCACCGATCCGGAGTGTGCTTCAGCCACAGGTGAAGGGACTTGCTCACCTGCTGCCGGTCCGCCTGGTCGTGGGGGAGGACTTCGACCTCGACGAGTTGGCCGAAGCCCTGGTGGGGGCTGCGTACGTCAGGGTCGACCTGGTCGAGCGACGTGGCGAGTTCGCGGTCCGCGGCGGAATCGTCGACGTCTTCCCGCCGACCGAGGAGCACCCGGTCCGGATCGACTTCTTCGGCGACAGCGTCGAGTCGATCAGCACGTTCTCGGTGGCCGATCAGCGATCCCAGCCCGACTCCGCACGGTCGGAGATGATCGCCTCCCCGTGTCGAGAATTGCTGCTCACCGACGCGGTGAGAGCCCGCGCCGCCGAGCTGACGCTCGACCATCCCGAGCTGACCGACATGCTCGAGCGGATCGCCCAGGGCCACGCGGTCGACGGTATGGAGGCGCTGTCGCCGGCGCTGGTCGACGGCATGGAACTGCTGGTCGAGCTGCTCCCCGCCGGTTCCCTGGTGATGGTCTGCGATCCCGAGTTGGTCCGCGGTCGCGCACTGGACCTGGTCGCCACCAGCGCCGAGTTCCTGCAGGCATCCTGGGCCGCGGCGGCCGGCGGCGGGAAGGCACCGATCGACCTCGGCGCCTCGGCCTACCAGCCGCTCGGCGACGTACGCCGCACCGCGCTGGACCACGACCTGGCCTGGTGGACCCTGTCTCCCTTCGCTGCCGGGCCGGATGGTCCCGACGAGCAGGAGCCGGCCCTTCGACCGGCTCACCGGTCCTCGGGCGCGACGCCCGGGTCGGCGGATCCCATCCGCACCGAAGACGGGGAGATCGTCGACTTCTCAGCCCGGGTCGACACCCGGGGTGTGGCGACGCACGCGATTGCGGCCCGACCCGCTCCCGGGTATCGCGGTGACACCGAGGGCGCGCTGCGCGACATCGCCCGGCTGGTCCGCGAGCAGTGGCACGTGGTGCTGGTCGCCGAGGGTCGCGGCACCGGGACCAGGATGGCCGAGCTACTGTCCGAGCGCGAGATCCCGGCCCGTTTCGTGCCGTCGGTCGACACCGAACCGGTGCCGGGACTGGCGCTGGTGACCACCGGTGAGCTCGACCACGGGTTCTTGGTCGACGAGATCCGGCTGGCCACGTTCACCACGGCGGATCTGTCCGGTCAGCGAGCGCCGGACAAGTCCGCCCGCGTGATGCCGACCCGCCGCAAGAACCAGATCGATCCCCTCGAGTTGAAGCCCGGCGACCCGGTCGTGCATGATCAGCACGGCATCGGGCGCTACGTCGAGATGAGCCAGCGGTCGGTCGCCGGCTCCGTCCGGGAGTACCTGGTGATCGAGTACGCGCCGTCTCGGCGTGGCCAGCCCCGCGACCGACTGTACGTCCCGATGGACTCCCTCGATCAGATCACCCGGTACGTCGGCGGCGAGAGCCCGACGCTGGACAAGATGGGCGGCGGCGACTGGGCCAAGCGCAAGGGTCGTGCCCGCAGGGCTGTCCGAGAGATCGCGGCGGAGTTGATCAAGTTGTACGCGGCGCGGCAAGCCACTCGTGGGCACGCGTTTTCGCCCGACACGTCATGGCAGCGCGAGCTGGAGGACGCCTTCAACTTCGTGGAGACACCGGACCAGCTGGCCGCGGTCGAGGAGGTCAAACGGGACATGGAACAAGTCGTCCCGATGGATCGACTGATCTGCGGCGATGTGGGTTACGGAAAGACCGAGATCGCTGTCCGGGCTGCGTTCAAGGCCGTTCAGGACGGCAAGCAGGTCGCGATCTTGGTGCCCACGACGCTGCTCGTGCAGCAACATCATGCGACTTTCGCGGATCGCTATGCCGGCTTCCCGGTCAATGTCGCACCCATGTCGCGGTTCCAGACCGACGGGGAGATCAAGGCCACGTTGGAGGGCTTGGTCGACGGCAAGGTCGACGTCGTGGTCGGCACACATCGCTTGCTGGGAAAGGAAGTGGCCTTCAGGGATCTCGGACTGGTGATCATCGACGAGGAGCAGCGGTTCGGCGTCGAGCACAAGGAGCAGCTGAAGCGACTGCGGACGGCCGTCGACGTCTTGGCCATGTCGGCGACTCCGATCCCGCGCACCTTGGAGATGGCGATCACGGGCATCCGCGAGATGAGCACGATCATCACGCCGCCGGAGGAACGCCATCCCGTGCTGACCTTCGCGGGACCTTACGACGAGGGTCAGGTGGTGGCCGCGGTCCGTCGGGAGCTGTTGCGCGAGGGCCAGGTGTTCTACATCCACAACCGGGTGCAGAGCATCGACAAGGTGGCGAAGAGACTCAGCGAGCTGGTGCCGGAGGCCAGGGTGGTCACCGCGCACGGCCAGATGGGGGAGCAGCGCCTCGAGCAGGTCATGGTCGACTTCTGGGAGCGACGGGCCGACGTGCTCGTCTGCACCACGATCGTCGAGGCGGGCCTGGACATCTCCAGCGCGAACACCCTGCTCGTGGAGCGTTCCGACCTGATGGGTCTGGCGCAGCTGCACCAGCTCCGTGGTCGGGTGGGTCGTGGTCGCGAGCGCGGCTACGCGTACTTTCTCTACCCGCCGGAGAAACCGCTCACCGAGACGGCCCATGATCGACTGGCCACGATCGCTGCGCACGCCGATCTCGGCGCGGGCATGGCCGTGGCGATGAAGGATCTCGAGATTCGTGGTGCCGGCAACATGCTCGGTGGGGAACAGTCGGGACACATCGCCGATGTCGGCTTCGACCTCTACATCCGGTTGGTCGGTGAGGCGGTTGCCGACTTCCGCGGCGACGACCGCGAGCCCGAGACCGAGATCCGGATCGAGCTGCCGATCGATGCCCATCTGCCGACGGACTACGTGGAGTCGGAGCGGCTGCGGCTGGAGATGTACAAGCGGCTGGCCGAGGTGCGCAGCGAGGAGGACCTGACCGGGGTGGGCGAGGAGCTGACCGATCGCTATGGCCCGATGCCGGCCGAGGTCGACGCGCTGCTGCGGGTAGCGCGATTCCGGGTGCTGGCTCGTGCGGCCGGTCTCCGCGAAGTCGTCACTCAGGGCAACTTCATCAGGTTCGGTCCGGCCGATCTGCTGGAGTCGCGCCAGCTCCGGCTCGAGCGACTCTATCCGGGTGCAGTGGTCAAGGACGTGGCCAAGATGATCCTGGTGCCGCGACCACGAGCCGCGACCGTCGGCGGACCGCCGCCCCGCGACGCAGAGCTGCTCGAGTGGTGCGCCGGAGTCGTCAGGGCCGTGTTCACCGGCTAGTCAGCTCCCGCCCCTGCCGCCCACCCTCATCCGGAAAGTGGGCGCCAACGACAGTTTTGAAACGGTCCACACTGTCACTGGCGCCCACTTTCCGGATGGAGGGAGGGGGCGCGGGGATGCAACAATTCCGAGATTAACGGCGTGTCGGGTTGCGATTGTCACGAAAAGGTCACTCAAACCCTTGCGGTGCTGAGTGTGACCTGGTTAGTGTCCTGAGTGTTTCTGAGGTTCGAGTGATTGATGTGACGCGAGTGACTGGAGCCGTTTATGATCGACGTGTTGCGGTGGAAGCTGGCGATCAGCCTCGCGGTCGCCGGCGGACTGGCCCTGCTGGCAACGGGCACCGTGCTGCCCGCGGAGGCGGCGACGAAGACGGGAGTCGCGACCACCACCGTCAATATCCGCTCCGGCCCGAGCACCAGCAAGACGGTTGTCGGAGAGCTCGTCCGCGGACAACGGATCAGCGTCACCGGATCGGCGCGCAGCGGCTGGGTCAAGGTCCGCTTCAACCGCAAGACGGCTTACATGTACGGCAAGTACCTCAACCGGACCGGCCAGAAGCTGCCTGCAGCGCCGACCAGGATCAGCACCGGAACCAAGATCACCACCGCGGCCCTCAACGTCCGTACCGGGCCGTCGACGGCGTACCGCATCGTCGGCTCGTTGGCCGAGGGCACCGGCGTCAAGATCACCGGGAAGTTCAAGTCCGGATTCGCGGAGTTCTCCTACGCCGGCGCGAAGCGGTGGGCATCGATGGCCTATCTCGCCCGGTCCTCGAGCGCCCACGCACCTGCGGCGACGCCGTCCGCCCCGTCCGATCGAGGCGAGGTGGCGCTCGCTTTCGCACGCAGCCAACTGGGCAAGCCGTACGTCTTCGGAGCCGAGGGCCCGAACGCGTACGACTGTTCGGGTCTGGCCCAGACCGCGTGGAAAGCTGCCGGAGTCTCGATTCCTCGGGTCACCACGACCCAGTTCAGGTTCGGCAAGACCGTCGCCAAGGCCGACCTCCGGCTGGGGGACCTGGTGTTCTTCTACGGCCCCAACCCGAGCCATGTCGGCCTGTACGCCGGCCAGGGCATGATCATCCACGCGCCCCGGCCCGGCAAGAAGGTCGAGTACACCAAGATCAGCTACATGCCGTACGCGGGTGCGCGACGGCCCGGCTGACCCGTCGGCCGGTGGATTCCTGAGGATCCGTTGACGATCTGACGGCCCGAGGACTCGACCCGGGAACAATGGGTGCATGCCCGCCAGCCGGATCATGATCGTCGAGGACTCCGAGACCATCCGGGTCGCGGTCGCCACGGCGCTGCGCAGCCATGGTTACGAGGTGACGGCGCTGCGCGACGGCTCCCGGCTGGAGGCAGACCTGGGCGCCCGACAGCCGGATCTGGTGTTGCTGGACGTCATGCTGCCGGGGCGCGACGGGTTCGTGCTGCTCGACCTCGTCCGCGAGGCCAGCACTGCGGCAGTGATCATGCTCACCGCCCGCGACACCACCGCGGACCGCGTCCAGGGTCTCGCGGCCGGTGCCGACGACTACCTGGTGAAGCCGTTCGCGATGGTCGAGCTGATCGCACGGGTCGCCGCCGTGCTGCGCCGGACCCGACCGGGCGGCGCGACCCTGCGGATCGGCGATCTCGAACTCACCCCGGACGCCAACCGGGTCCGGCGCGCCGACGCCGAGATCGAGCTGACCGAGACGGAGCGGAGGGTGCTGGCGTACCTGAGCGCCCATCGAGAGCAGGTCGTCAGCAAGACCCAGATTCTCACCGCGGTGTGGGGATACGACGGGTTCGACGACAACGTGGTCGAGGTGTATGTGTCGTCGTTGCGGAGGAAGTTGGAGGCCGGCGGGGGAGCGCGACTGCTGCATACCGTGCGTGGACGTGGTTACCGGTTGGACGGCTCGTGACCGGCCGATTCTCGGCGGCACCGGTCCGTTCCCGGGTGGCGGTCGGCGTGATCGTCGGGCTCGCCGTGGTCCTGGTCTTGCTCTGCGTGGTCGTGAACGCGATCTTCGTCGCGCAGTCCGAGCGCAATCTCGACACCCTGCTGGCCGGTCGGGTTCAGCTGGCGCGTCAGCTCGCCAGGGCCGGGGTCGGCCCGCAACAGATCGTCAACCGGGTGAGCGCCGACGGGGTGTCGGCCCGGTTGGAACTGAAGAACGGAACCGTTCTCACGTCGGGCACGCCGGGAGTGGATGCTCGCTCCGCGAGTGCCGGGCTGAACACGGGACGGGTCGACGGCTCGACAATCACCGTCAGCGTCGACGCCGGCCTCGTGGGAGGTGCTCAGCAGCGACTTCGACGCGTGCTGATCCTCGGTTCACTGGTTGCCCTGGCCGTGAGTGCCGCCCTGGTCATCCTGATCGTCCGGGTTGCGCTGCGCCCGCTCGACGATGTCGCCGGTCTCGCCCGCAGCATCACCAGTGGACAGCGCGGCGGACGGCTCCGTCCGGAGCGGACCGACACCGAGCTTGGACAGACGGCGCAGGCGTTGGACGAGATGCTCGATGCCCTGGAGGGTGCGGAGGCGCGAGCTCGGCAGGCGGAGGAGAGCAGCCGGCGCTTCCTGGCCGACGCAGCCCACGAACTGCGCACTCCCATCGCGGGAGTCCAGGCGGCGGCCGAGACCCTGCTGCACGACGGAACGTCACTGGACTCCGCTCAGCGCGAGCAGCTGGA
>JBBSQJ010000157.1:0-10057 GCA_038257965.1 Propionibacteriales bacterium | reverse complement strand
GGCCGACCTGCCGAACGCGGCCGCCGCGGACGAACTGCAACGGACCTTGTCAGAGGTCGCTGCCGGTCTGGGTGTGGAGGCGACGCTGCGGCCGATGGAGCGCGACGAGCTGTGAGTCTTTGCCTACCGCCGTTACCCGAAGGGCGGGTGCGCGTCGTGGTTCGCGCCCCCGCCAGGGTGCTCGCCCAGCCCGGCCTGGAGCTGGACCCGACCGATCCGTCCACCGTCCAGCTCTGCGCCGACCTGGTCGCCACCATGCGCGTGTCGCCCGGTTGCGTCGGGCTGGCCGCCCCGCAGGTCGGGGTGGAGGGGAAGGCGTTCTGCGTCGATGTCAGCACCCATTCGAAGGCTCGGACCAGCCACGGACTGATCGTGCTGGTGAATGCGGAGGTGGTCGAGGCCACCCGGAACGAGAAAGCCCGCGAGGGCTGCATGTCAGTGCCGGATCTCACCGGTGACGTCAAGCGGGCGACCCGACTGACACTACGCGGACGATTGCCGGTGAGCGGCGAGGCGGTCGAGCTGACCACCGATGCCTTCGAGGCGCGCGCGCTGCAGCACGAGATCGACCACTGCGACGGCTTCTTGTTCATCGACCGCGTCGCCGGTGCGCACGCCCTGCACGCCCGGAAGCTCTATCTGTGACACCGGACAACTGCCCGAGCTTGTCAGTGTCGCCGGCGCGAGGTATGTGCCAGGAGCTGGTCGAAGGGCGCGCTCCCCCTGGATCGGCAAGTTGCACGCCACCACACGCGCTGGCTGGAATGCCCAGGGAACGGCGACTCGGATCGCTTTTGCCGAGTAGATTCGAATCACTATGAGCAATCGGCGAGTCCTTCGACCCTCGAGGTGACCCCGTCGTCATGAGCCAGGGGAGTACGCCGCCCCCCGATCCGGTGAGCGTGCGTCCCGCCCGTGTGCCACGCACCGGGTGGAGGTTCCTGACCTCCCGAGTCGCTGCCCACCACAGAGCAAGTCGACGGGCGGTCTGGCGGCGGGTGCTTCGCGCGTTCGGGCTCGCTGTGCTGGCCGCCGTGCTCGCGGCGCCGTTCGCGTTGGCCTGGGGCGTGGGGCACGCGCGCGTCGACGACTATCTCGGACCACACCGAGCCACGATCACCACCGACTTCTCCGGTGATGTCGAGATCGATCTCGGCCCACTCGGCAACGCCTACCTCCCGAGCCCGGCGGCACCGGTCGGAGTCACGATCACGATCGGCGGGGTCAGCGGGACAGTCGCGGGCACGTCGCTGTTCTCCGACCGAACCCTCGCGGCGTACGCGGTGCTCTACGCAGACCCGGACGAAGTCGTGACCGGGATCACCGAGCGGGTCGTGCAGAGCGTGATCAGACACACGGCGAGCGCCGAGCTGGTGATCATGCTCGTGGTGGCCGTCTGGCTGCTGCGCCGTCAGTTGCTGGCTCCCCGCCTGGTCCGGCACATCTCGCGCCGACGCGTGATCATGACCTGGGCCGGGATCTCGGTGCTGGTGATCGGTTCGGTCCTGGCGCCGACGCCGATTCCGGCCACCCCCAGGATCCCCGTCGAGGTCGACATCGCGGGTGAGCAGGTCGATCTATCGGTCGACAACGCGCTGCTGTCCAACCTGCTCACCCGCGGCATCTCCGGCGTCGAGCTGCTGACTCAGCGCCAACTGGCGGCCGTTCATGCCTACGTCGACAGCGCCACCTCGAGTCTGTCGAACCAACTCGATCGACTGCCGGCGCCGACCGCCGGCGAGACGATGCTCTTCGGCTACAGTGACCTGCACTGCAACCAGGCAATGACCACGTTGCTCGAGCGGGTGGTCGCGGTGACCAACCCGGCGGTCGTGCTCAGCTCCGGCGACGACACGGTCCACGGCACTGCGGCCGAGCGCGGCTGCATCACGCGAGAGGTCGGGATCGCCGGCAAGCGCCCGCTTCTGGTGTCGCCGGGCAACCACGACTCCCAGGTCACCGCTCAGCAGATGCAGGCGGCCGGGATGACCGTGATGAACGGCCGACCGGTGCGAGTTCCCGATGCCGGGATCACCCTGCTCGGCGACACCGATCCCGAACACAACATCCCGTTCAGCGTCGACCGGATACAGGTCCGACCGGAAACCGAAGAACAGTTCGGTCAGCGACTGCTGCAGTTGGCCGACACCTCGCCGGTGGATGTGATCATGGTCCATCAGCCGAGAGCCGCCGAGCCGATCATGAGCGCAGCGGATCCCCCGGCGCGGCTGGTGCTCTGGGGACACATGCACACGCAGCGGGGACCCTATGTCGTTCGACACGGCGACGGCAGTTGGACTGTCGGTATGCAGCAAGGCACCGCCGGTGGGGTCAAACAGCCCACGATCACCTCGTTCAGTACCCCGTTCTCCCCGCCCCTGGTGCAGGCCGATTGCTACTTCTACTTCCGCGACAACGCCACCGGCCTGATCACGTCCCTGCAACCGATGCATTTCCGCACCGACGGCACCGTCGTCATCTCCGATCGGATCGAGACCGGTCGGATCGGTGACCTCTCGCGCGAGACGCTCGACCGGCTACGCGGTTCCACCCCCAGCGCGACTCCGAACTGACCGCGCCGGAAATCCCCAGGCGCGGTGGCTCGCTGTCGGACCAGGGCGGCGGCGGCGAACGGATCGTGCTCGGCCTGGCCTCGGCGACGTCCCGCTCCGAGTCCGGGCACAGCCAGCATCTCGCCGTCGGAGCCAATCGGGTGTTCGCTGATTCTCCTGGTCATGGACGGTGTCCGGACGGGAAGCGAACTGTGGCGGCAGCACTCTGGACGCCGCCAAACCTCAAGAGAACAGGCGTGACACACCACTAGGATCGGCGGACATACGCCCCCGTAGCCCAATCGGCAGAGGCAGGCGGCTTAAACCCGCCCGAGTATGGGTTCGAGTCCCATCGGGGGCACGCGCGCGTTCGACCCACCGCCACGATGCGGTGCATCGCGCCCGGCGTCGTCCCACCCGCTCGCGGTCGCCAACGTTGCCGCCGCTGCGACGCGGCCAGCCGGTTAGGGTGACGGCGTGCGCGACGTCGTCATCTTGGGGAGTACTGGATCAGTCGGGACGCAGGCCCTCGAGGTGATCGCCGCCCGGCCCGGCGACTTCCGGGTGGTGGGCCTGGCCGCTGGCGGGAACGATGTCGCGTTGCTCGCCCGGCAGGCGCTCGAGACCCAGGCACGGACGGTGGGTGTGACCCGGGCGACCGTGGTCCAAGACCTCCAGCTCGCGTTCTACGCCGAGGCCAGCAAGCGCGGCTGGTCCACCGGCGACGCACGACTGCCGCGGATCGTCGCCGGACCGGATGCGGCTACCCAGGTTGCGGCCGAGCGGTGCGACGTCGTTCTCAACGGGATAACCGGAGCCGCCGGTCTGGCTCCGACCCTCGCGGCTCTGGGCGCGGGCACCCGACTGGCGCTGGCCAACAAGGAGTCACTGGTCATCGGCGGGCGGCTGGTGACCCGGGCAGCGGCTCGGGGCCAGATCGTACCCGTCGACTCCGAGCACTCGGCGCTCGCCCAGTGCCTACGCGGCGGCAGCGCGACCGAGGTCGATCGGCTGATTCTCACGGCCAGTGGTGGGCCGTTCCGCGGCCGGACCCGCGACCAGCTCGTCGACGTGACGCCCGCCGAGGCCCTGGCCCACCCCACCTGGGACATGGGCCGGATGGTCACCACCAACTCGGCCACGCTGGTCAACAAGGGCCTGGAACTTCTCGAGGCCCACCTGCTGTTCGACATCGCGCTGGATCGGATCGACGTCGTGGTCCATCCGCAGTCGATCGTCCACTCGATGGTCCAGTTCGTCGACGGCGCGACCCTGGCCCAGTGCTCACCGCCGGACATGAAGCTACCGATCGCCCTCGGACTGGGCTGGCCGGATCGGGTACCCGGTGCTGCGCACGCGTGCGACTGGTCCTCGGCCAGCAGTTGGACGTTCGAGCCGCTTGACGAGGACGCGTTCCCCTCGGTGTCGCTGGCGCGTCGGGCCGGTGCGGCGGCCGGCACCGCGCCGGCTGCGTTCAATGCGGCCAACGAGGTATGCGTCGATGCGTTCCACGACGGCCTGATCGGATTCCTGGACATCTCAGACATCGTCGGGAGGGTGCTGGACGAGCATCTGAGTGGCCCTTCGACAGGCTCAGGGCCCATGGGGGCGGGCACAGGGCACTCCGTGGAGGCGCCCGGGGAACCCGGCGCCGACGTACGCTCTATGTGGCGCTCCGATGACCAGCTCACCATCGACGGTGTCCTGGCCGCCGATGCGTGGGCCCGGATCAGGGCCCGCGAGCTCACGACGAGCAGGACCGGGATGGACAGGACGTAGATGGACTGGGTGATCTACCTCGCCGGCGCGGTGATCTTCTTCGCCCTGGTGATGGCCTCGATCGCCTTGCACGAGGTCGGTCACCTGGTGCCGGGCAAATTGTTCGGGGTCAAGACCACCCAGTACTTCGTGGGCTTCGGCAAGACCTTGTGGTCCAAGCGGATCGGTGGGACGGAGTACGGCTTCAAGGCGATCCCGCTCGGTGGGTACGTGCGTTTCGTCGGCATGTTTCCGCCGGCGAAGGACAGCCCGACCAAGCTTCGCGCCTTCTCGACCGGGCCGTTCCGCGGGCTGGCTGACAGCGCCCGCGCCGCTGAGTGGGTCGACATCCAGCCCGAGGACGACGGCCGGTTGTTCTACCAGAAGAAGTCCTGGCAGAAGCTGATCATCATGTCCGGCGGGCCGATGATGAACGTGTTCCTCGCGTTCGTCATTCTTCTCGGGGTCGGCATGACGTACGGCGTCAACCGCATCCAGCCGGTGGTCAGCGCCGTCCAGGAGTGCATCGTCCCGGCCGACACCACGGACACCAACTGCGCAGGCAAGCCGGAGACCCCGGCTGCCCAGTCCGGCATCCAGAAGGACGACCGGATCGTGGCCTTCAACGGCCAACCGGTCCACTCCTGGGACCAGATCTCGGTTCTCATTCGGGCCAACCTGGATCAGCCGGTAACCCTGACCGTCCAGCGAGACGGTGAGACGATCCAACTCCCAACGGTCAACACGGTCATCAACGGTGTGCCGGACCGCTGGGATCCGTCCAAGCGGGTGGCCGCCGGGTTCTTCGGGATCGAACCGGTCGTCGTCCGGGAACGCAGTGGCCCGGCCGCGGTGATCGGTGACATGTGGACGATGACCGAGCAGACCGCTCACGCGCTGGTCGGATTCCCGGCGAAGGTCTACTACACCGCCTACAACCTGATCACCGGCAAGCCGCGCGACATCTACGGGCCGATGAGCATCGTCGGCGCCAGCCGGGCCGCCGGCGAAGTCGCCTCGACCAATCAGCTCACCGCCACCGACAAGGTCGCAACGATGTTCGTCCTACTGGGCTCGGTGAACCTGTTCGTCGCGCTGTTCAACTTCATCCCGCTGCTGCCGCTGGACGGTGGTCACATCGCCGGCGCGCTGTACGAGGCGCTGCGCCGCGCGTGGGCGAAGCTGCGCAAGCGGCCCGATCCGGGCTACGTCGACACGGCGCGAATGCTGCCGGTCGCATACGCCGTCGGTGCGGTCATCATGATCTCCGGCGTCGTCCTGATCCTGGCCGACCTGATCGATCCGATCAGGTTGTTCTAGCCGGTCCGACGGGGCCGTTGGGTGGCGGATGATGCCGGGTACTCCCGGCACGATCTGCCACCTAGTGGAAACGGCCCGGCTTGTCGAGCAGCTCGACCAGCTCGCGGACCAGCTCGATATCGGCGGGTAGCCACGCCACGTCGAACAGCTCCGTGGCGCCGAGCCAGCGCAGCTCGTCGTGATCGGGGGTCCGGACGGGCCGGCCGGCGATGATCTCGGCCAGCCAGACCCTCATCACGAGCCCATCCGTGATCGGCCACGCGCGCCCACCGGGAGGCAGCATCTCGGACCCGACGCGGATCGTCACGCCCAACTCCTCGCGCAGCTCCCGGTGCAACGCGTCCAGCACCGACTCACCCGGTTCGACCTTGCCGCCCGCGAACTCCCAACCGCCGGCCAGTGCGGGTGGCCCGGTGCGACGGGCCGCGAGCAGCCGGGTCGGCGCCTCGAGGTTGTCGAGCACGACGGCCGCGACGACGAGAACCACCGCTGCGCTCCTCCGTGTGAACCAGGACAGTGAAACCGGACGCAGCGGCTGACAGACAGATCACAGCCCTGGCGCTGCCCGCGCAGACGGTACCCGACTACGCTGGCACCAACAATCGACCCCGATAGAGAATGACACCGATGACCATCGACCTGGGCTTGCCCGACCTCCCACCGCCTGTGCTGGCGCCGCGCCGCAAGACGCGGAAGATCAAGGTGGGGAAGGTGGAGGTGGGTGGCGACGCCCCGGTGAGCGTCCAGTCCATGACCACGACGCTGACTGCGGACATCAACGCGACGCTGCAGCAGATCGCCGAACTCACCGCCACCGGCTGCGACATCGTCCGGGTGGCGGTGCCCAGCCAGGACGACGCCGAGGCACTGCCGGCGATCGCCACCAAGTCACAGATACCGGTCATCGCCGACATCCACTTCCAGCCCAAATACGTCTTCGCCGCGATCGAGGCCGGCTGCGCCGCGGTGCGGGTCAACCCCGGCAACATCCGCGCGTTCGACGACCAGGTCAAAGAGATCGCGGCGGCGGCGGCCGACCACGGCACATCGATCCGGATCGGGGTGAACGCCGGATCTCTGGACAAACGGCTGCTGGCCAAGTACGGCAAGGCGACCCCGGAGGCGCTGGTCGAGTCGGCTCTGTGGGAAGCGAGCCTGTTCGAAGAGCACGGCTTCCGCGACTTCAAGATCAGCGTCAAGCACCACGACCCGGTAGTGATGGTTCGGGCGTACGAGTTGCTCAGCGATGCCTGCGACTATCCGCTCCATCTCGGCGTCACCGAGGCAGGTCCGGCCTTCCAGGGCACGATCAAGTCTGCGGTGGCGTTCGGTTCGCTGCTCAGTCGGGGGATCGGGGACACGATCCGGGTTTCGCTGTCAGCGCCGCCGGTCGAGGAGGTCAAGGTCGGCATCAAGATCCTCGAGTCGCTCAACCTGCGGCCGCGCAAGCTCGAGATCGTCTCCTGTCCGTCGTGCGGCCGGGCGCAGGTCGATGTGTACAAGCTGGCCGAAGAAGTGACAGCCGGGCTCGAGGGTCTGACGATCCCGCTGCGGGTGGCCGTGATGGGCTGCGTCGTGAACGGTCCGGGCGAGGCCCGTGAGGCCGATCTCGGCGTTGCCTCCGGCAATGGCAAGGGCCAGATCTTTGTCAAGGGTGAAGTGATCAAGACGGTCAAGGAGAGCGAGATCGTCGAGACGCTGATCGAGGAGGCCATGCGGATCGCCGACGAGCTCGGCCCGGAGGTTGTCGGCGCGGCGCAGGTGAGTATCTCCTAAGACGATGGGGATCACGGCCTTGGACACCGCACCCGCCGGTCACGGCCGGGGGGCGGTGCGGGTTCTCGGCCGAGAGGATCTGGCCGCGACCGTCGCGTTGCTCTCGGTCAATCCGGTGGAGAACGTCTTCGTCGCGGCCCGGGTGCGTTCCTCCGGGCTCGACCAGACCGGACTGGGCTGCCCGTTGTGGGGATACGAACTGGACGGTTCTCTGCGAGCCCTGTTCCACGCCGGATCGAACCTCGTTCCGGTGAATGCCGACTCCGACGCCATCGAGGCCTGGGCGCGAGTGGCCGGCCGACATCGCGCGTGCGCCTCGATCATCGGGCCCTCATCGACGGCCCTCGCCCTCTGGCGTCGGCTGGGTGAGATGTGGGGCTCGGACTGGACCAATGTCCGTAATGTGCGGCCGCGGCAGCCGGTGATGTCGGTCGACCACGATCCGGTGACGGAATTCAATCCCGATGTGCGACGGATCACTCTGGACAACTGGGACCCCTACTACGAGGCCGCGGTGAAGATGTACACCGAGGAGGTCGGTGTCTCCCCGCTGCAGGGCAATCCGGCCGGCTACCGGTTCTACGTCCGGCAGTTGATCACCTCGGGTCGGGCGTTCGGCTTGGTGCATCGGGGACGGGTGATCTTCAAGGCCGACCTCGGATCGGTGTCGGGCAACGTATGTCAGGTTCAGGGCGTCTGGCTCGATCCGGCGCTGCGCGGCCGCGGACTGGCCGGTCCCGCCATGGCTGCGGCCGTCAGGTTGGCGCGTACGGTAGCGCCGACCGTTTCGCTGTACGTCAACGACTTCAACCTGCCCGCACGGGCGTTGTACGCGCGAGTCGGCTTCCGCGACGTCGGTGAGTTCGCCACCGTTCACTACTAGTCAGTGGCTCGCGCGCTCTGAGGCGATCACGAAAGTGGGCTCTACTGACACTCTCGTCCGGCGTGTCGCTGCCGCACGCGCCCACTTGCGGGGGGAGCGTAGGCGCGGGTCAGGTGATGCCGGCGCGGTCGTCGAGGCGCTGCAGGAGCTCGTACGCCGCCCGTTCGACCGCCTTGTGCCGCCACTGCGACGCCCGGTAGACACAGGCGATCAGGCCGCTGCGGTGCACGCGGCGGAAGTCGCCGTAGACGAAGGCGTACCGTGCCTTGGTCTCGTCGTTCGCATCGACGGTGAGACCGAGGTGCCATGCCGCGTAGTCCCCCCAGGTGTGTGAGCTCAGGTACGCGTTCTGCGCCTCCGCATCCGGCTGGACGTCTCCCCACTCGCTGTCGAGGACGTACTGCCGGGCGTCGATCAACTGCTCGGCCCGCTGCACCGCGACTGGGTTCACGTCGTAGGAGGCCATTGCCCAGTCCTATCATCTGAACGCGTGGCCCGGCCGTCGAGCCGATCCCGACCGCGGGCCGCCGACCGCACCGGGGAGAATCCAGGGATGACCCAGTCGTACACGGTGTTCCCGATGAGGTCGAGCGGCAATCCTGCGGCCATGACCGCCTTCTTGGAACTGCTCGGCCTGCACAAGGCGACGGGTGGGGATCTCGGGACGAACGCGGTGTTCGAGGGTGCTTCGGGAAGCGTTGCTGTGCGAGACCTCACCGATACCGGATCAGACCGCACTCCCGGCGAAACGACCCTCCACCTGGCGGTCGCCGACATCGAAGCCGCGATGGCCGAGTTGAGTGGAGCCGGGCTGGAAGGTCTCGTCGCCGGCGAGACGTCCGAACGGCGTGGCGTGGTGCGGATGCCGGACGGCACTGTGATCGGGCTGAGCGAGTGCCGGCGCGGCCCGTCGGGCGGGTTCCGCGTGCACGAGCAGGTGGTGGCCGCCTCGTTGGACATCGTGGCGGTCTGCACCAGCATCGACTTCCACATCGATGCGGCGTTCTTCGCGTTCTTCGGTTTCGAGCCGTTCGGCTCGCTGGACGACCCGTGGTGGTGTGCGCTGCGAGCCGGGCGACGGCAAGGCGGCGTGATCGGACTCCACGCCCCGGGTGATCGGCGGCCCCGACCAGGCGGCTCGGCGGCGACCGATCGACCCGCCCTGGTCCGGCTCGGCTTCGAGACCAGCGAACCCCTCGACGCCCTGGCCGCCCGGCTGCACGCCGGGGGTCACGACAGCGCGCAGGTCGTCGCGGACGAAGCAGGAAGCAAGGTAGTCCTCATCGATCCCGACGGACAGCACCTGGAGATCCACCCGACGATCTGATTGCCCGGCAAGCGCGTCGAGGGTCCGGTCGATCCGAGTAAGGTGCTCACGGCACTCGTACCCCTTGAAGGAAGGCACCCCCGTGATCACGCGTATGTCGGAGCTGTTCGTCCGCACCCTGCGCGAGGACCCGGTCGACGCCGAGGTCCCGAGCCACCGGTGGCTGCTCCGTGCCGGCTATATCCGGCGCGCTGCACCGGGGATCTACAGCTGGCTGCCGCTCGGTTTCAAGGTGCTGCGCAAAATCGAGGCGATCGTCCGGGAGGAGATGGACGCCATCGGCGCGCAGGAGGTGCACTTTCCCGCTCTGCTGCCCAGGGAGCCGTACGAGACGACCGGTCGCTGGACCGAGTACGGCCCGAACATCTTCCGGCTCACCGATCGCAAGGGCGGGGACTACCTTCTCGGACCGACCCATGAGGAGATGTTCACCCTGATGGT
>JBBSQJ010000156.1:0-10058 GCA_038257965.1 Propionibacteriales bacterium | reverse complement strand
CGATTCCACGGCGGCACCCGTCGGGGGAGCAACCGGTGCGGCAGAGCAGGTGGTCGCGGCGTTGGCGCCGCTGGCGCGGGCGGCGGTGCCGGCGGCCGGAGCCGCCAGCACCACCGACAGCGGCACAGCCGCTGCCATCAGCAGGAAGAAGAGTTTTCGCATACCCGACACCCTGAGTCGAGCCGTGCCGGTGTGGCACCAGGCAGGACCCCTGGATGACACCCTGGCCCGAGCCCACTGACTGGTGGCGCCGCACGACGGTGACAGTGTTGCCGGTACTGGCCCCTTCGCACCCGCTGGAGGCGGCCGGACAAGGGTGCGAACCAGGGATGGGCACGGGTGCGAAGACCCAACGGTCCAGGCCAGGGTTCCCCCATGGGATCCGCCGGGTCTACGATCGACACCCGTCGTCGGGTGGGGAGGTATCGACCAACGTCTGGGTGGCTCTCGGGACAGCCGGGTGAGGTGCTGCCGTTCTCGACGCTTCGCGGCGAAGCGTCTGGATCGCTGTTGGTGGGTCGGCAGCACGAGTGCGCGGTCCTGGACGAACTGGTGAGCACGGTGCGCCGCGGCCGCAGCAAGGTGCTGGTGGTGCGGGGCGAGCCCGGCATCGGAAAGACGACGCTGCTTCGCTACCTGTGCCATCACGCTCCGGGGTGCCGAGTCGTCTCCACGACCGGCGTCGAGTCGGAGATGGAGCTGACGTACGCCGGACTGCAGCAGCTGTGCGAGCCCTTTCTCGCGGGTCTCGACCGCCTCCCCGCTCCGCAGCAGGACGCGCTCGGGGTCGCGTTCGGACTGCGGGCCGGGGATCGACCGGACCGCTTTCTGGTCGGCTTGGCTGTCTCGGGTCTGCTTTCCGAAGCGGCTCGCGAGCGAGCGGTGATCTGTGTGGTCGATGACGCGCAGTGGCTCGACTCGGCCTCGGCGCAGACCCTGGCGTTCGTGGCCAGGCGGCTGGGCGCCGAAGCCGTGGCGATCGTGTCCGCAGCCCGGGTGCCCAGCGAGTTGAGTGAAGTCTCTGACCTGCCCGAACTGGTGGTGGAGGGCCTGAGCGATCAGGACGCACGCACGTTGCTGGATGCAATGGTCACCGGTCCCCTCGACGAGGGCATCCGCACCAGATTCCTCTCCGAGACCAGGGGCAATCCGCTCGCGATGGTCCAGCTTCCGCGAGGGCTGACACCCGAGGAGGTGGCCGGTGGTTTCGGCGAGGCGGGCGCCTTGACCGGCCGGATCGAAGGCAGCTTCCGCCGCCGCCTCGAGTCGTTCCCCGCCCGGACGCGACAGTTGTTGCTGGTCGCCGCTGCGCACCGCGGTCAGGACCCCGTCCTGGTGGCACGCGCCGCCAGCCACCTCGGCGTCGGCGTCGAAGATGCCGGACCTGCGATCGCCGACGGCTACGTGGAGCTCGAGGGCCAGATCCGTTTCTGCCATCCGCTCGCCCGGTCGATGGCGTATCGCACCGCGACCACCGAGGAACGTCGTACGGTGCATCGGCTGCTGGCCGAGGTCATCGATCCGGCCGTCGACCCGGACCGCCGGGCTTGGCATCGTGCCCAGGCCGTCGCCAGTCTGGACGAGGGGGTAGCGGCTGACCTGGAGCAATCGGCTGACCGGGCGCAGGCTCGAGGTGGGGTTGCGGCAGCGGCCTCGTTCCTGGAACGAGCGGCCGAGCTGACACCGGACCCGGCACGGCGAAGTCAGCGGGCGCTGGTCGCCGCCGAGGCCAAGTACCAGGCGGCGGCACCCGACCGGGCGCTGCGACTGCTCGCGATCACCGATGCCGGCCCGTGTGAGGAGCTGACCAGTGCGCGCTCACAGCTGCTGCGGGCGCAGATCGCCGGCGCAACGGGTGCCGGGCACGACGCGCCGCTGCTGCGAGCCGCGAAGCGGCTCGAACCGCTGGACCCTAGCCTGGCCCGCGACACCTATCGCGACGCGTTCTATGCCGCGCTCACGGCGGGCCGGTTGGCCGAGCGTGGCGGCATGACGGAGGTGGCGGCGGCTGTCCGAGCTGTGTCACCCAGCCCAGCCACCGCCGGTGCCCCCGGACTGCTGCTCGACGGTCTCGCCGGTGTGGTCTCCGATGGTTACGCAGTCGGCGCGCCGGTGCTCCAGCGAGCCGTCGCGGGATTTCGGGCCGTCGACGACGTGACCGACGCGGTGTTGTCCTGGTTGCCCCTGGCCTGCCGGATGTCACACGACGTGTGGGACGAGGTGAGTTGGTGTGAGTTGTCGGCTCGCCTGGTCCAGCTCGCCAGACAACGCGGGTCGTTGAGTGTGCTGACGACGGCGATTCTCCTGGGTCTGGGGTACCACATGTTCGCCGGCGACATCGATGCGGCCGCGGCGATGGCTGAGGAGGCCGAGACGGTCGCCCGAGCCACACGCACCCCGTTGGCACCCTACGGCGCGCTGTCCGTGGCCGCTTGGCGCGGCCAGGCGGACCGGACGGCGACCCTGATCGCCGGCGCCACCGCCGAGGTGACCGCCCGCGGCGAGGGCCAGTGGATCACCGCCGCGGCCTGGGCCACGGCCCTGGTGAACAATGCCGTGGGTCGCTACGACGTGGCGCTAGCAGCCGCCGAGCGGGCCAGTGAGCACCTTGACGAGCTCGGCCTGGCCACCTGGTCCATGGTGGAACTGACCGAGGCCGCCGCCCGCCTCGGGAGTCCCGAGCGTGCGGATCGCGCGATGGTCCGGTTGTCCGAGATCGCGGACGCGTGTCGCACCGACTGGATCCTGGGCGTCCACGCCCGGCTGCGGGGGCTGATCAGCACCGACTCGTCGGCCGAGGACAGCTTCCGGGAGGCGATCGAGCGGCTTCGACGAACGGCCATCCGGACCGAGCTCGCCCGAGCGCACCTGGTCTACGGCGAATGGCTGCGCCGGCGGAGCCGACGGGTGGACGCCCGGCACCAGTTGCGGGCGGCCTGGGACATGTTCGCGGCCATGGGATTGGACGGATTCGCCGAGCGGGCGCGCCGGGAGCTGCTCGCCACCGGTGAGACGGTCCGCAAACGGACCGTCGACACCGTGATCGAGCTGACCGCACAGGAGCTGCAGATCGCTCGCCTGGCGGTGAGCGGACGGACCAACCCTGAGATCGGCACCCAGCTTTTCATCAGCCCGCGCACCGTCGAGTGGCATCTGCGGAAGGTTTTCGCCAAGCTCGGCGTCACCTCCCGCAGGGAACTGCGAGACGCCCTGCATGAGTCCGTTGCACCATCGACGTCGCACTGAGTCCGGCACGTCGACAGGACCCGGGTGCGAGGAGGAGATGCCCGCGGCAGACCAGTGCCGCAGACGGGCGCGAGCGGTCGCCCGAAGAGGTGATCGTGGAAGCACACCTGGCCGGGCCCACAACGGGCTTGGACCCGCGGGAAAGGAACCATCACCGTGGACATGAACCTCGAGGTCGTCGTCCTGCCCGTCGGCGACGTCGACCGGGCGAAGGCCTTCTACCACCAGCTGGGCTGGCGGCTCGATGCCGATGTCACCGCCGACGACCTCCGCGTCGTGCAGCTCACCCCACCGGGATCGGGGTGCTCGATCATCTTCGGCGACCGGGTCACGTCCGCTGCTCCGGGCACCGCGGAGGGCCTGCACCTGATCGTCGTCGACATCGAAGCCGCCCGGGCCGAGCTCATCGACCACGGCGCGCACGTCAGCGAGGTCTTCCATGACGCGGGCGGCGTCTTCCATCACGCCGGCAGCGAGGGCCGCGCGCCGGGTCTCGACCCGGAGCGGCGCAGCTATGCCTCCTTCGCCTCCTTCACCGACCCCGACGGCAACGGTTGGTTGCTCCAGGAGATCACCACGCACCTTCCCGGCCGCTGACTGACTGCCCAGAAGGCGGTGTGCACCGGCAGGCACGACTTCGCGCACCGACGGGTCACTGTGCTGATGGGCGCCGATGCGCCAAGTGACCCGCGGATGCGCAAAGTCAACTCCCGATCGGGGCCGACGCGAGTGATGACCGGGTCTAGCGTCACGTACGGTCCGTTTACCACGGAAGGATGACCAGCCAGTAGGGCAGCACCGGGCCTCTAGCTCTCGTCGAGCGAGGACTCCGCGTCCGTGGCCTCGTGTCGGCCGCCCTGGCCGGGCCCAACTCTCGCTCGACGATGGACCAGAAAGCCTGTCTCACCGCTGTCTCGTCGTCCAGGTCGACCGGCCCTGTGCCTGCCTCCTCGACCTTGCCCGCGAACAGCGAGGTGGTGGAGTCGACCCATGGGTTGGCGGCGTTTCCTAAGGCACTCCATGCCTGCCACAACACGGCGATCCAGCGGCCCCTCATCGTAGGTCCTCGGTTCCGGCGATGGCGCGATGTCGCCACGTGGCTCAGGCAGCCGGTCTCGGGTCCGGAGCCTACGCTCGCCCACCGGTGGCGTGGCGGGCCTCGATGGTCTCGACCGTGCTCTGGAAGGCTCTCGTCAAGACACTCTTGCCGATGGTCCCGAGCAGAGCCCCGGTGATCCGTCCCTTGAGGTTCTTGCCCTCACGGATCACGACGACGTCCACGTCGGTTGTCCGGTCCTCACGCGGGGTCAGGGTGTAGGTGTGACCAGATGCTCCGCCCCAGATGTTGGAGTCGGTGGTGGTCATGACGACGCGGTGAGGATCCGACCAGTCGTAGCGCAGACGCTCCCAGACGCCGCCGGAGCCCTCCGTGACGTCGGCCTGGCCGCGTGCCTGGTCATGCACCTGCAGATACACCTGCGCGCTGTTGCCGAAGAGCTTGGATCGGCCCGGGCCGAAGTCGATGAGGCTGGCCAGGAACTCCTCGGGAGTTGCGGTGGTCGTGGCGTGGAGGTGGATCGTGGACATGGCACTTCTCCTTGGACAGGGGGTTGATGATCGAGGCAATCGCAGCGGTGGAGCGGAGCACTCGGCTGCCGGACCAGCTGGCTGGAGCTCTGACTCCAGCGTGCAGGTCCACGACATCGGTGGCGCCCGGGTGGTTCCCTGGTCACGACCCGGGGCCTGCCGTGGACCGGTCGCCCGACCTGGTGGAGCCACCATCAGTGCAGGCGACCAGGCAGCTGACGCGAGAGGCCCCTACCGAGTCACACGACGGGTCTGCCTGCGGACTGAGTCAGATTCTCGTCATGCTGGTCTGGTGAGGCACTCGAGCGGTGAACTACCAGTTCGCGCATCGCGGACGGGGATTCCCACTTCAGCGTTAGCAGTCGCTATGCTTGAGTGCTAATAGACCGCTTCGTCTCGAGGAGCCCGCGTGCCCACATATCAGTACCGCTGCGTCCAGTGTGGGAACGAGCTCGAGGTCGTCCAGAAGTTCACCGACCCGGCGCTCACCGAGTGCGCAGAGTGCCAGGGAGCACTGCGCAAGGTCTACAACGCCGTGGGTGTGGTGTTCAAGGGCAGCGGGTTCTATCGCAACGACAGCCGGGCGGACGCCAAGGCCAAGGGCAACGGCCATCAGCCGACCGAGAAATCGGACAGGTCCGAGAAGGGCGAGAAGTCGGAGAAGGCCGAGAGGTCGGATAAGGGCGCAGAGTCCAAGAGCGCGGCTCCCGCGGCATCGGGAGCCGACGGCTCGACGTCGGGCACCTCGTCGGCCAACTCGGAAAAGAAGTCTGCTGCTGCGTCATCCACAGCGGCCTGACCTCCGGCGCAGCCTGTGGACAACCACGCACGATCCGTTCGCTGCTCCTTAGTGTCCAGGCGTGACTCGAACTACCGGACACCGCCGATTCTTTCGTGACGTCGGCCGTGCCGTGTCCTGGCACCGGCGCAAGCTGGCCGTGGCGGCTGCCGTCGCGGCCGTCATCACCGGCATCAGCGCTGCGCGCCCACCGGAGCCGCCGAGCATCGAGGTCGTCCGCGCTCTGCACGAGATCGCCGCCGGTGCGACCTTGTCCGCACGCGACGTCCAACTGGACAAGATCCCCAAAGCCGCGGCACCGGAGCCGGCCGTCACTGACCTGGCAGCAGTAGTCGGTAGGCCGGTCAACTTTGCCGTCGCCTCCGGACAGGTGCTCACCGACCTGGACATCGGCGCCCCGCGAGCGAGTGATCCATCGATGGTGGTCGCACCCCTTCGACTCGCCGATACCGACATGGTCGCCCTGCTGCGGATCGGCGACCGGGTCGACGTGATCGCTGCCACCGGTTCGGCCACCAAAGCGCGGGTCGTGGCGAGCAGGGTGCTGGTGGTCGGCCTGCCCCACGCGGCCGATGACGGTGGTTTGGCCGGCGGCAACGGAACAGGGGCACTCGTGCTGGTCGAGGTCGACGTCCAGACCGCCACCGCCTTGAACGACACCGCAGCCGCAGGTCGGCTCAGCATCGTTCTCCGCTGATAGATGAACCCCGTCGAACGGACTGGCTCAGCTCCTGGGTCGTTACGGTCTGTTACCGTCTCCGATGATCGAGCGCCCGCGCACTGCTTCCGACCAGACTGAGACAGAGGAATCATGAAGGGTTTCAAAGAGTTCTTGATGCGGGGCAACCTCATCGAACTGGCCGTCGCGGTCATCATCGGCGGCGCCTTCAATGCCGTCGTCAAGTCCTTCACCGACGTGCTGATGGACATCATCGGCAAGATCGTCGGCGTGCCCGACTTCAGTGGGGCCTCGGTCGCCGGCATCAATCTCGGCGCATTCCTGTCCGCTGTCTTCGCGTTCGTGCTGACTGCACTGGTGGTCTACTTCGGGATCGTGTTGCCGTACAATCGGCTCGCCGAATTGCGCAAGAAGGACGAGCCCGAGGTGGCCGCGTCCGCCGAGGACCTGCTCGGTGAGATACGCGACCTACTCAAGGAGCAGAATGCGCGCACCGGCGGCGGCGAACCGCGGGTGTGATCTCACCGGCCATGATGGGGTGGCAGGTCACGCAACAGCGCCTGTTCGGCCGCATCGAGTGATCGATTGCTGGCCGCCCGACGCTCGACCGCATCCAAGCCGAGAAGCCGTCGAAGCTCGGTGAGCGCGGCGGCAAACTGAGCCGGTCCGAGACCGGATGCCAGTTCGTCCGGCACGCGAACGGGCCAGCCGCCGCGATCACAGGCGTTGCGCACACGGGCGATCTCCCTGTTCAGGTCGGATCGGCCGCTCGGAAACAACCCGTCCAGCTCCCTTACCAGGGTGGCGAGATCCGGTTCGGTCTGGGTGCCGAGGCGTGGTTGCACCCTTCCGAGCAGGGCGTACGCGAGCGCCTGGTGCCAGGCCAATCGATGCCCGTCGCGCAACGTCTGGTCCGCAGCCGGCATACGCCTATCCTCGCAGCGATGTCTGGGCCGTTGTCGCGGACCGCCGTCGAAATGTGACCTTGCCGATTCAGCCGGCCCGCTCGACTTCGCCGACGTGGCTGCGATACTTCGAACCGACGCCGGCCGGGCTCGACCCTTCGACAAGCTCAGGGCACACCCTTCGACAAGCTCACGGCACACCCTTCGACAAGCTCACGCCCTTCGACAAGCTCAGGGCACACCCTTCGACAAGCTCAGGGCACACCATTCGACAGGCGCAGGGCACATAGCTCTCCGGCCTCAGCGCCATCGCGTCGGAAGCTGTCAGACGAGAGTCGTGCCCGAGCCGACGGTGCGGGACTCGCCAGGGTCGTCGAGGTCGACTGCACCGACGACTTTGACGTCGTCCTCGAACGTCCAGTCGCCCTTGACGCTGAGGCGGGTCGCCTCGCTGAGCGACGGCGCCCCGCCCGGGAACCGATCCTCGAAGTTGCCGATCGTCTTGTAGAACCTCGAGTCCAGTTCGATCGCGGGCACCGTTTCGACCACCCTGGTCAGCCGGCCGTCGGCACCGACCTCGTACAGGTCGGAACGCAGCAGCAGCAGGTCGCTGGTCGTCTTGACCGGTAGGAACCGCTCCCGGCCGACGCCGATCGCGGTGGCTCCTTCGAAGACCTCGATCGCCGCGCCCATCGCGCTCTCGATCTGGACGACCTTCGGTGAGGACGGGTCAGCGGGATCGACGGTCTTCTCGTTCTTGATCAGCGGCAGCCCCAGCACCGAGTTGCGCTCCTTGAGTGTGCGTGAGAGCACCTCCAGATCGAACCACAAGTTGTTGGTGTGGAAGAACGGATGCCGGAACTCGTCGGTGAAGAAGTGCATCTCCTCCTCCGCGGTCTGAGCGGTGTCACGGAGGATCAACTGCTGGTCGGCCTTGCGGATGGCGAGGTGGCCGCCCTTGCGATCGGCCGCGGTCCGCTGGCAGATCTCCGCTGCGTACGGCGCACCGCTACTCGCGAACCAGCCGGCGATGGTCGGGTCGGGTGCCGCACCGAGATTGTCGGAGTTGGACACGCTGGCGAAGCGATAGCCCTTGGCCAGCAAGCGGTCGAGGATCCCCGAGCCTTCGAGTGCGGTGTAGAGGTCGCCGTGACCGGGAGGGCACCACTCCAGCGTCGGATCCGCGGGCCACTCGACCGGCGTCAGGTCGGCGGCCAGCAGCTTCGGCTCGGAGTTCTGCAGAAAGGCCAGCCCGAGGTCGTCCACCTCCAGGTCGGTATAGGGTGCCAGCGCCTCGAGCGTATCGGCTTGGGTCCGGAAGCTGTTCATGAACAGCAGCGGGAGCTTCGCCTCGAACGAGTTCCGCGCAGCCTGCACCTGGGCCACGATCAGGTCCAGGAACGTCCGGCCCCTGCGAACAGGCAGCAGGGACTTCGCCTTGTCCATGCCCATCGACGTGCCCAGGCCACCGTTGAGCTTGATGATCACCGTCCTCGCCAGCGCCGCACGCGCCTGCGCGTCGGTGACCTCGAGGTCGGAGAGCAGGTCCGGGTCGGTCAGCGGCTCGATGGAGTCCTCGGCGATGAAACCGGTGACCCCTTCCTCTAGCTGGCGGTAGTAGTGGCTGAACACCTCGATCGCCTGGGGGGCCACTTCGGCCGCAACCATCTTGTCTCGAGCGGCGTGCAGACCTGATTCACTCATGGCGGCATCGTAGGGGAAGGCCGTGATTGCGCCGACTGCTCACCCCTGTTCGTTCGGCAGGCGGCTATTTCTTCTTTTTCGGCGGCGGGGGTTGGAACGACGCGAGGAACCTCTCACTCGCGTCCACGATCTGTTTCTGAGCCACCGCCCTGTCCAGGGTGGTGGTGCCGTCTCCGGGCTGTGCGCCGTAGTCGCCGAAGTACGCGTGCACACCGCCGTCGATCTCGACGTACTCGGTGTCTGGGGGCAGCTGGGGTTTGTGGTCCTCGATCTTGGCCGGCGTCGCCAGACCGTCCTCGGTGCCGGAGATCGACATCACCCTCAGATCTGTCCGGGTGAGCGGGCCGGCGGGGTAGGAGGCCCACAGCAGCAACCCTTTGACCTGCGGATGCCCATCGGCAAAGGCGGCGGCCGCGGTCCCGCCGAGCGAGTGCCCGCCGGTCACCCACGACGCGATCTCGGTGTGCACCGCCATCGGCCGCGCCGCGTGGTCGGGGTCGGTGAGCGCGATTCCCAGCGGGTCCTTCAGCACGATGACGAGATTGCCCGCCTTGGCCAGTGGCGCCAGCAGCGGTGCGTACGCGCGCGGGTCGACTCGGGCACCGGGCACGAACACCAGACCGACCTTCGGTGCCACGACGTCGCCGGCCGTATCACGGGCGGTCGGGGACAACTCGTACCAGGTCAGTGTGTCGGTGAGCTTCACGTCGGGGTCGGCACGCATCGCCGTGACAACGCCGGGTGATGGCGGGAAAGGCCTGGCCCAGCCGACGACGGCCACCAGCACCAGGCAGGCCAGCAACGCCGGGACGGCCAGTGCGAGTCGAAGCTCGGCCCGCCGGCGCAGTTGCCTCGGCGTCGCGGTGCGCTCCTCGCGCGGATTGTCGTTCCGCAGGTCAGACCGCAGGTCAGACCGGTCGCCCGCCACAAGCGTGGCGATCGCCCAGACGACCGCGATCATCCCGAGAACGGCGCAAGCCACCGTGCAGATCAACAGTGCGGGGTGGGAGTTCAAGAGTGGCTCCCAGCGGGTCCACCCGACCCACCCGGCGACGATGAGCATGGCCAGGCCGAGCGTCAGCCAGACAGCGCCCAGCACTTTACGGCTGGTGCTTCCGGGCTGTGGCATGCCGACGAT
>JBBSQJ010000155.1:0-10145 GCA_038257965.1 Propionibacteriales bacterium | reverse complement strand
CAGCGTCATCAACACACCCCTCAGACGGACTCCGACCATCCTCCAAGGCCCAACCCGGAACCCCGGTCAACGCCACGCGAAAAACACCAGCCACCTAGTGGCCGTCGGGCTCCTGCTGGCCGCGATCGTGATCATCGGGTGGAAGGTCGGACTGCCACGCTGGCGTCGGCGCGCGGCGGCGGGTGCGGTGGAGGCCGACCCGACCGTCGATGCGACCGACTATCGGGCCCGGGCCGAGGCGGAGGCCGAGGTCGGCGACTGGCACGGCGCGTTACGCGACCGTTTCCGGGCCCTCGTGCGTGAGCTGGAGACGCGAACCATCCTCGACGTCCGACCGGCCCGCACCGCGCTGGAGACGGCGGCTGGAGCCGGATCTCACCTGCCGGAGCTCGTCGGGCAGTTGTGGCCGGCGCGGAGGAGTTCAATGAGGTCGTCTACGGGGACAGGGTCGCCGACGAGGCCGCCTATCGACGAATGGTCGTCCTGGACGAGCGGGCGAGCGCTGCGGCGGACGAGGTCGATCTGGCGGCGGAGACCGCACGGCGGTCGGCCCGTGAGCAGGCCGGGTTGGCTCGAACGGAGTCGGATCATGTGGTTGGGAGGGGTCCTGCTGGTCGGAGTGCTGATCGTGGTGACGATCGGCGGTTTCCGGTACGCGGTGTCGGTGCAACGCCCCGACGACCCCCGCTCCACCACCGGGAACGGTGTCCGTGCGCTGGCCCAGTTGCTGGAGGATGAGGGCGTACGGGTCGAGGTGACCGATCGAGTGGACGACGCGATCAGCAGCAGCGATGCGAGCACTCTGCTGGTGGTGGCCTCACCCGACCGGCTGAGCGGCGAGCAGGCCGCGCGGCTGGGCGGGGCGACGTACGGCCGGCTGTTGCTGCTGCGGGCCTCAGGCACCGGACTGCGCGCGTTCGGCGTGCCCGCGGAGTCGACACCCAGGCCCACGGGAACGGTCGATCCCGGGTGCAGCGAGCAAGCCGCCGTCCGGGCCGGTCCCGTCGATGCAGACGACTTCGCCGCCGGTTACGTGAGCACCGAGGGCGCGGTGACCCTGCGCTGCTACCCGTCAGACGAGGGTGCCGCCTGGCTGCGAGTCGGTGGGCCCTTCGGCCCGGTCGACCTGGTCGCCGGCGGTGTCGGGAACGACGTCCTCGCCCACGACGGCAACGCCGCATTCGGGATGAACGTGTTCGGCAGCCATCCCCGGATCGTCTGGCTGATGGGCCAGCGGGCGGCCGCGGCGGCCGAAGGCGGCGAGGTGGGGCCGACCCTGCTGCCCCGCTGGTGGGCGCCGGCGATCGTCCAGGCCTTCATCGCTGTCATCGTGGTCGGGATCTGGCGCGGACGCCGGCTCGGCCCGATCCTGCGCGAGCCGCTACCGGTGAAGGTCCGCGCGTCCGAGACCGTCGAAGGACACGGACGGATGTACGCCCGGATCGGGGCTCGCGACCGCGCGGCGGAAGCGCTACGCCGCGGTGCCTGCGGGCGCCTCGGACGGACGTACGGGCATCCTGGCGCGGCGTCCGGAGTCGCGTCGGCGGAGGACCTGGTCGCTCTGAGCGCGGCGATCGCCGCCCGTACCGGCCGAGCTGCCCCGGAGATCCGCCAGCTGCTCGCCGGACCGCCACCACCGTCCGATGACGAGCTCCTCACCCTGGCCCAGCATCTCGATCGACTCGAGCAGGAAGCCCGACAACTGTGACCCAATCAGCCATGAACCAACCGTCGATGACCAGCCAACCGATGACGGGCCAACCGATGACGGGCCAACCGATGACCGGCCAACCGATGACGGGCCAACCGATGACCGGCCAACCGATGAACCAGCCGTCGCCGGCCTCGCCGGCCCGCCGCTCCCTCAACGCGCTCCGACACGAAGTCGCCAAGGCCGTGGTCGGTCAGGAGACCGCCGTCACGTCGCTGGTCATCGCACTGCTCTGCCGTGGGCACGTGCTGCTCGAAGGCGTACCCGGCACGGCGAAGACGCTGCTCGTTCGGAGTTTCGCCAAGGCACTGCAGATCGACACCAAACGGGTGCAGTTCACACCGGACCTGATGCCCGGCGACATCACCGGATCACTGGTCTACGACGCTCGCAGCGCCGAGTTCGCCTTCCGCCAAGGCCCGGTGTTCACCAACCTGCTCCTGGCCGACGAGATCAACCGAACCCCGCCGAAGACCCAGGCCGCGCTGCTGGAAGCCATGGAGGAACGACAGGTGAGCGTCGACGGCACCCCGCGACCGCTACCGGAGCCGTTCATGGTGGCCGCCACCCAGAACCCGGTGGAGTACGAAGGCACCTATCCGCTGCCGGAAGCCCAGCTCGACCGGTTCCTGATGAAGATCAGGATCGACCTGCCGCCGCGGGACGCCGAGATCGAGGTGCTGAACCGCCACGCGCACGGGTTCGACCCCCGAAACCTCGACGCGGCGGGGCTGCAGCCGGTGTCCGGGCCCAGCGATCTCGACGCGGCGCGGCGGGAAGTGGCGGGTGTCTTGGTCCATCCGCAGGTGATGGGCTACATCGTCGACGTCGTCCGAGCGACGAGGATGTCGCCCTCACTGCGGCTCGGAGTGTCCCCGCGCGGCGCGACGGCGATCCTCAACACGGCACGCGCCTGGGCGTGGCTGTCCGGTCGTGACTATGTCTCGCCGGACGACGTCAAGGCGCTGGCCTTCCCTACACTGCGGCACCGGGTGAGCCTTCGACCCGAGGCGGAACTGGAAGGTGTCACCACCGACTCGGTGATCGAGTCCATCCTGGCCAGCGTGCCGGTCCCCCGCTGATGGTGCTCTGCTGCACCAGCCGCCGGATCTCCCCCACCTACGAAGCCAAGTCTTCCACCCGGAAAGTGGGCGCTTGTAACAGTTTCCGTCGGCGTGTCGCTGTCACCAGCGCCCACTTTCCGGGTGTCGTGGGCCTGTGGTTGTCGTGGTACTGACCTGGCGGGCTGGGGCGCTGGCCGCGCTGAGTGTCGTCGCCGTGGCCATCGCGGTCGGCGTGACCGGATCGTGGTGGATGGTGCCGATCGCGACCGGGTTGCTCGCGCTGGTGATCGTCGCCGATGTCGTGGCCTGCCCCTCACCGGCTGCCGTGCAGGCCAGACGCGGTGGGGAGACCTCGGTTCGGCTCGGCGAAGAGGCGACCGGCACCCTGCTGATCACCAACACCGGAAGGCACCGGTTGCGTGGTGTGGTCCGCAACTCCTGGACGCCGTCGGCTGGAGCGCGCGGAGGCGTGCAGTCGATCGACGTCCCGGCCCGGCAGCGTCGACAGCTGTCGGTCACGCTCCGTCCGCGACGGCGCGGCGACCGGGCCGCCGGCCCGGTCGTCATCCGGGCGCTGGGCCCGATGGGGGTTGCCGGCCGGCAGCGCCGCCATGGAGCACCGTGGAAGATCCGCTCGCTGCCGCCGTTCGAGAGCCGCAAGCACTTGCCGAGCCGGTTGGCCCGGCTGCGAGAACTGGACGGTCGAGCGAGCATCCTGCAACGCGGCCAGGGCACCGAGTTCGACAGCCTGCGCGAGTACGTCCCCGGTGACGATGTCCGATCGATCGACTGGCGTGGAACGGCACGCTCGAACACCGTCGTGGTCCGAACCTGGCGGCCCGAGCGCGACCGGCACGTGCTGATCGTGCTGGACACCGGTCGTACGTCGGCGGGACGGGTCGGCGACCAGCCCAAGCTGGATCACGCGATGGACGCGGCGCTGCTGCTCGCCGTGCTGGCCGCTCGCGCCGGCGATCGGGTCGATCTCATCGCCGTGGACCGAGAAGTGCGCGTCCGCGTGCTGCGGACCTCCGCCGCGGAGATGCTGCCGACCTTCGTCAATGCCCTGGCCGACGTCGAGCCCGTCCTGGTTGAGACGAACCACCGACTCCTGGTGTCGGAGATCCTCCAGCGCGTCAGCCAGCGCAGCCTCGTCGTGCTGCTCACCAGCCTCGATGCGGCTGCGGTCACCGAAGGCATGGTGCCAGTGCTCGGCCCCGTTCTTCGCCGGCACAAGGTGGTTCTCGCCGCGGTCTCGGATCCAGCCATCGACATCCTGCGTGCCGGCCGGGGCGACGCCGGCGAAATCTACGCGGCCGCGGCGGCGGAGTTGGATGTGGCCCGCCGGTCCCGCGTGGAGCGAACGATCCGCGACCTCGGTATTTCCGTCGTCCAGGCCCCGCCGGCCCGTTTCGCACCGGCGTTGGCCGATCACTACCTTGGTCTGAAGAAGGCCGGCCAGCTCTAGTTGAGGTCGGGATCCTGCGCCCAGGTGGAGAAGATGGCCAGCTCGCTGGACTGGCGACGCAGCACCGCACGCCACAGCTCGGTCGGACGGTCGCCGAAGACGTCGGCGTACGTCGCGCTGAGCACGTGCCACATGCCCTCGTCCAGCTCCGCCTGCAGTTGGCCGGGCGCCCAGCCGGCATACCCGGCGTAGATCCGCAGATCGGCATACGCCCCCTTGACGATCTCGATCGGCGTGTCCAGGTGCAGCAGGCCCACATTGTCGAACAGGGGCCGCCAACCGGGCGGTTCCTCACCCCGTTCGGCCACACTGGCCAGGCAGATCGCGCCGTTGGGAGACACCGGACCACCGTGGAACAACAGCTGGGGCTCTGAGACGGCCTGGACCCAGTCCGGCAGGACCGACTCGAGCTGCGTCTGAGAGATCTCGTTGAGGATCACTCCGAGCGCGCCGTCGGTGTCGAAGTCGAGGACCAGCACCACGGTCTGGTTGAACACGCCGTCGGCCAGCAGGATGCTCGCCACCAGCAGATCGCCGGCTGCCGGCTGCCGATCGCTCACCCCAGGGACCTTACCGTCGCCTGCCGGCCGATCGTGCCACGACCAGCCGATAGCCGAGCCAACCCGCCGCGATGCCGATCCCGTCGGCGAGCGCGTCGCGGGGGTCGCCCGTGCGGTCGAGGTAGAACCAGTGCTGTATCAGTTCCGAGACCACCGCGTGCGCCCCGAAGATCCCCACCACGATCCATTCCCTGGTCACGGTGCGGCGGCCGTACCACCGCAGGGTGAGCAGGATCAGGAAAGCCGGAAGACCGAAGCCGACGGCATGCTCGATCTTGTCGCTGCTCGGGAACCACGACGGCGCCGGCGGCCCGGTGACCCGATACAGACCGAACAGTTGCACGCCCACCCCGGCGACGCTGGCGACCAAAAGCGCGGGTCCGGCCCAAGGCACGGTGCGTACGCGGTCGGTGACGGCGGCCGGACCGGATGTCACCTCAGAGTGCGACTTCGGTGTCGGTCGGCAGGCTCTCCGGGCCGCCGGCCGCCCGACGCACCGCAGCCGCCACCGTGTAGTGCACGTCTGCGTGGAACACACTCGGAGTGATGTAGGACGCGTTCAACTGCTCGTCGGTCACCACCGAGGCGAGAGCTCGAGCCGCCGCCAGCAACATCGCGGGCGTGATCTCGGCCGACTGGGCGTCGAGCAGACCGCGGAAGACGCCGGGGAAGGCCAGCACGTTGTTGATCTGGTTCGGGAAGTCCGAGCGACCGGTGGCCACGACCTCGGCGTGTTCCTGCGCGTCGGCCGGGTCGACCTCCGGCTCCGGGTTGGCCAGCGCGAACACGATCGACCGGTCGGCCATCTTGGCCACGTCGGCACCGTCGATGACGTTCGGAGCCGAGACGCCGATGAAGACGTCAGCACCGACGAGCGCCTCCTTCAGCGAGCCGGTCACGTCGAGTGAGTTGGTGTGTTCGGCCAGCCAGGCCAGCTGGCCGCCCATGCCCTCACGACCCTTGTGCACCACACCCGCGATGTCGGCGACGAGGACGTCTTGGGCTCCGGCGGCCAGCAGTAGCTTGATGATCGCCGTGCCGGCGGCACCGGCACCCGACATGACGATCTTGACGCCGGTGATGTCCTTCTCCACGACGCGGAGCGCGTTGTAGAGCGCGGCCAGCACGACGATCGCCGTGCCGTGCTGATCGTCGTGGAAGACCGGGATGTCGAGGTGCTCGCGCAGACGGGCCTCGATCTCGAAACAGCGTGGTGCGGAGATGTCCTCCAAGTTGATTCCGGCGAAGCCGGGGGCCACCGCCTTGACGACGGTGATGATCTCCTCCGTGTCCTGGGTGTCCAGGCACAGCGGCCACGCGTCGATGTCGGCGAAGCGCTTGAACAATGCGGCCTTGCCCTCCATCACCGGCATGGCCGCCTCGGGACCGATGTTGCCGAGTCCGAGCACGGCGGAGCCGTCGCTGATCACCGCGATCGAGTTGCGCTTGATCGTCAGCCGGCGAGCATCCGCCTTGTTCTTGGCGATAGCGAGGCAGACCCGCGCCACACCTGGGGTGTAGATCATCGACAGGTCGTCGCGGTTGCGGATCGGGAGCTTGGAGTTCATCTCGATCTTGCCGCCGAGGTGCATCAGGAACGTCCGGTCGCTGACCCTGCCGATCACCACACCGGGCACCAGGCGCATCGCATCGACCAGCAGGTCGGCGTGGTCGGTGTCCCGAGCGGCGCAGGTCACGTCGATCCGCAGCCGCTGGTGACCAGAAGCCGTGACGTCGAGCGCGGTGACCGCACCTCCCGCACCCTCGACGGCGTTGGTCAGTTGACCGACGGCGGCACCGCCGGTCGGGACCTCGAGGCGGACGGTGATGGAGTACGAGACCGACGGGAGTGCTGTCACGGGACCGATGCTCTCATGCCGGGGACGAGATGGCACCAGTGCACCCGTGGTCCTCGTTTCCAGGCGCCCCGGTGGCGGCAGCGGCTTCACGCCGTCGAAGGCCGGTCGACCTCACTCGTCGGGCCCAGACCGGCCCGCCCGTTGCCCGCGTAGCGCCGGATCAGTTCGTCCAGATCGACGCCGGTGGTGTTCTTCAACAGCTCGAGTGTCTGCACCACGTTGTTGGTGACCTGCTTCGGCAGCTCCGCTGCGCCCTCGGTCGACACGACCGTGAGCTTGTCGATCGACGCCATCGGCGCAGCCACCTCACGGGCCAACTCGGGCAGCACCTCGATCAGCATCTGTAACACGGCAGCGTCGTTGTAGCGCGTGAACGCCTCGGCCCGCTTGTCCATCGCCTCCGCCTCGGCCTGGCCACGGGCCAAGATGGCGGACGCTTCGGCGTCGCCCTCTGCCTTGGTGGCCTCGGCATTCGCCAGCCGGCGCGCCTTCTCGGCGTCGCCACGACGAGCGCCCTCGATGGCCTCGGCGTCGGCGAGCGCGGAGCGGCGGGACTTGTCGCCCTCACCGGTGAGGCGGGCCGACTCGGCGTCGGCCTCGGCGTTGCGGATCGATGCCGCCTTGCGTGCCTCGGCCTCCAGGATCGCGGCGTTGCGGCGACCCTGGGCCTCGGTCTCCACCTTGTAACGCTGAGCGTCGGCCGGCTTGCGGACCTCGGTGTCGAGCTGGCGCTCCTTCAGTGCTGCCTGCCGGACGGCCACCTTCTCCTGCTCCAACATGATCGACTGGTCCCGCTCGGCCTGGGCCAGCGGACCGGAGGAGGCGGCGCGGGCCTGCGCCGCATCGGTCTCGGACTTGATCTCGGCCTGCTTGAGGAACAACTCGCGCTGCCGGACGGCGATGTTCTGCTGGGCCTCGATCTTGGCCTGCTCAGCGGTTTGCAGGGCGTTGGCCTCGGCCACCGAGGCGAGCTGCCCGACCCGGGCCTGCTCCGGTCGGCCGAGGTCGGACAGATAGCTGCCGTCATCGGTGATGTCTTGGATCTGGAAGGTGTCCAGCACCAGGCCCTGCCCGGTCAGCGAGGACTCCGACTCGTCGGCCACCCGCTGCGCGAAGGCGGCCCGGTCGCGGATGATCTGCTCGACCGACAGCGAGCCGACGATGGATCGGAGTGATCCCGCCAGGGTTTCCTGGGTGAACGTCTCGATCTCGGCCTGCTGGCTGAGGAAGCGCTGCGCGGCGGCGCGGATGGAGTCCTCGTTGCCGCCGACCTTGACGATCGCCACGCCATCCAGGTTGAGCTTCACGCCGTGGCCCGAAACCGCGCCACGGATCTGCACCATGATCCGACGGCTCGACAGGTCCAGCACGTGCACCTTCTGGACCAGCGGCACCACGAACACCCCGCCACCCATCACGACCTTCTGGCCGGACAGGTCGGTCGACATCAGTCCGGTTTCGGGGTTCTTGACCTCACGACTGCGCTTGCGACCGGTGACGATGAACGCCTCGTTGGGGCCGGCGACCTTGTAGCGCGAGGTGATCAGCAAGATGAGCAGGATCACCAGGAGAACGAGGCCGACGATGGCGATCAGGCTGGAGTTGATGGAAAACATGCGGTACGTCCTCGAGGTGTCGGGTGGCACTACTTCAGAGTTGTCAGATCCTCAGCTGGCTATGGCCAGCTGAGCGTCTGACAACTCACGGGGTCAGGTCGTCAGAGCATGCGGGGAACCACACTGACCGAGGTGGGCGACAAGACGGCATCGACGATCACGGCATGACCCGTCGGCAGCGGCTCCGGGCACCTCGCGTTGAGCCTGGTCAGGTGCCCCGCGATCACCACGCTGATCACCCCGTAGCCCTCGGTCGGTATGTCGCTGATCACCGTGCCGGTCAGTCCGACCAGTGCGGAGCTGCGAACGGTCCCCTCGTCCCCGCCTCGCTGGAGCTGTCGGGTCCCCCAGGCCGCCAGTGCACCGAAGGCGGCCCCGGCGATCACGCCGACCACCACCGCCACGAGCATGCTGTCCGTCGCGCCGAGCGCAAGCGCTGCTCCAAAACCGAAGGCGCCGAGGAAGCCGGCGACGGCGCCGGTGACCCAGTCCGTTCCCGCACCGATGCTGTCGAGCGCACCACCGAGCACGTCGCCGACGATCACGGCGATCAGCAGCAGCACGATGCCGATGCCGCCGATGACGAGAAACGCCAGCATCGAGGCCGTCTTTTCTACCCGGTGGGATTTGCAAGGAACGTCAAGTGTACGTGTCAGGGGGGTCCGGCTCGGGCGGCGCTTCGCTGGGCCGCGGCCCACGAACCGATGTCGCCGCGGCCGATCGCCACCGCCAGCAGGTCGGGGAACGCGTCCGGGGTGCACGCGAAGGCAGGGACGCCAAGCTCGGTGAGCGCAGCCGCCAACTCGTGGTCGTACGCGGGCGCGCCGGAATCGGACAGCGCGAGCAGGGAGATCACCCGCACTCCCGACCCGACCAGTTCGTTGACCCGGCGCAACAACTGCTCGGCCACGCCACCCTCGTACAGGTCGGAGATCAGCACGAGGATCGTCTCGGTAGGCCTGGTGACCAGGCTCGTGCAGTAGGCCACCGCCCGGTTGATGTCGGTTCCGCCGCCGAGCCGGCAGCCGAACAAGACGTCCACCGGGTCGGTGAGCCTGTCGGAGAGGTCGACCACGGAGGTATCGAAGGCGACCAGGGACGTCTTCACACTCCGCATCGAGGCAAGTACCGCGCCGAACACCGATGCATAGACCAGCGACTCGGCCATCGAACCGGACTGGTCGATGGCCACGATCACCTCCGCGGCCAGCCCGCGAGAGCTCCGCGCCTGCCCGACGAGGCGTTCGGGCACCACCGTGTTGAACTCGGGGAGGTAGTGATCGAGATTGCGTCCGATCGTCGCGCCCAGGTCCACGTCGGACCACCGTGGGCGCCTGGTCCGGTTGGCCCGGTCGAGTGCGCCGGACACTGCCGATCGCGTTCGTTCCGCGACCCGTCGCTCGATCTCCTCCACCACGCGCTGCACCACGGCCCGCGCGGTGGAGCGGGTGGTCTCGGGCATCACCTGATTGAGACCGACCAGCGTGCCGACCAGATGGACGTCGGGCTGGATGGAGCCCAGCAGCTCCGGCTCCAGCAGCATCGACGTCAGATTCAGCCGCTCGACGGCGTCGCGCTGCATGACCTGGACGACGCTGGTCGGGAAGTACTTCCGGATGTCGCCCAGCCAGCGGACGACCCGCGGTGCCGACGCCGCCAGGCTGCCCGACCGCTGGGGTCGACCGTCGCGCCCGTCGGCTGTCGACTCGTCATCGTAGAGTGCGGCGAGAGCCCGATCCATGCCCTCCTGCTCGGCGGTCAGGCTCGCCTCGAGCGACTCCTCGGCCGGCTCGCCGAGCAGTAGCCGCCAGCGTCGGGTGCGATCACTCTGCTCTGAGCCTGTCGAAGGGCCGTGTCCTGAGCCTGT
>JBBSQJ010000154.1:0-10307 GCA_038257965.1 Propionibacteriales bacterium | reverse complement strand
TCCTGGCCGGCATCGGGATCGGGTTGGCCGGCTGTGCCAAGCTCAGCATCGGCATCTGGGGACTGGCCATGCTCTGGGCGTATCGCAAACAGCCCAAGAAGGCCGTCCTGCTGTGCGTCGGGACCGCCCTCCCGATGGGACTGGCTTACATCTGGTGGGCGCCTACTGCGTTCTTCCAGGTGTTGCGCAACGGCTCCTACGTTTCCGTGGGTTCGTGGGCGAACCCCGTCTTCCGCTTCCTCGACCTGTTCATGGGCGGAGCCACGGCCAAGATCGTGGTGGGCGTGATCGCGTACGCCGGTCTGGTCGTGATCGCCTGGATGTTGTCGAGGGTCGTCCCGTGGACCGCGGTTCCGGGTCTGCCGATCGGCACCGATCTGCGCGAGGATCCACTGACGATGGCCGTGCGTACGTCGCTGGTGCTGTTGGTGGCCTGGTTGGTCACTTCGATGTACACCTTGTCGTGGTACGACCTGATCGCGTGGATCCCGCTCGCGGTGCTGGCGGCGTCCAAGCTGGACAAGATCATGCTGTTGCGCATCGCGCCGCTGTCGCTGGCCTACGTGCCTGGTCGCGCGATCGAGTACGGCGCAGCGCTCGACTTCACGGCGTCCCGCATCCGAGACACCATCTCGCCGATCATCCAGATGCTCGTGCTGCTCGCCATTGTGCTGTGGTGGAAGAAGCCCGATCGGCCGGAGTTGTGGCCGGTCCGCAAGCGGGCACCGGCAACCGCCCAGGCATCACTCCCGTCCGACCCCGAGCCCACGTGCGATCCCGGGCCCCCGTAGCGACGCCGACCCTTTCCCGAGAAAGTGGGCGCAAGTGACAACGACACGCCGGTCGGGACTGTCGCAAGCGCCCACTTTCGTCAGCAGGCGGCCGTGTAGGCGTCGATCTCGGCCAGAATATGGCGTTTCACTTCGGTCGGCGCGAACGAGGCGGTGACTGCCTTCCGGGCCAGATCCGCCAGCCCGGATGCATCGAGGTCCAGCAAACCGGCGGCGATGGCGTACTCCCGGTCGAGCGTCGTGCCGAACATCGCCGGGTCATCGGAGTTGATGGTCACCGGCACCCCGGCGGCGACCATCTCGCGGATCGGGTGACGAGCCATCTCGCTCACGACACCGGTGCACAGGTTGGAGGTGAGCGAGACTTCGACGGTGATGTCGTGCCCCCGCAGATAGTCCATCAGCTCGAGGTCGCGCGGACATGACGTGCCGTGTCCGATCCGGTCGGCCTTGAGGTCGCGGATCGCCTCCCAGATCGTCTCGGGTCCAGTCGTCTCGCCAGCATGCGGGACGCTGTGCAGTCCCGCCGCCCGTGCCCGGTCGAACCACGGCGTGAATCTGGACCGTGGGAAGCCGACTTCGGAGCCGCCGATGCCAAAACCCACCAGCCCACTGGGGGCGTTGTCGAGGGCGACCGAGGCAGTGAGCTCGGCGGCGACCTCGCCGAAGTCGGCAGGGATGTCGAAGATCCAGCGTAGGACGACGCCGAGGTCGCGCTCGGCACCGACGCGGGCATCTTCGATCGCCTCGCAGAACTCGGCCGCGGCGATCCCGCCGACCACCGACAGGTACGGGGTCACGGTCAGCTCGGCGTACCGGATCTGCTGGGTCGCCATTTCCTCGGCCACCCCGTACGTCAGCAGCCGCACGTCCTCGCCCGTCCGGACCAGGTCGACCACGGACAGGTAGATCCGGATGAACTCCGCGAAGTCGGCGAAGGTGAAGAACTCCGCCAGTGCTTCCGGTGCGGCCGGTACGCCCTTGTCGGGATGCCGCGCCGCCAACTCGGCCACGATCCGCGGCGAGGCCGACCCCACTTGATGGACGTGCAGTTCTGCCTTGGGCAGTCCGGCGATGAATGCGGTCAGGTCGCTCACGTGCTCATCCTGCCCAACGACCCTCCGACGAGCTCTGCCCGGGACTCGATGTGCCCTGAGCGTGTCGAAGGGGCGGAAGCCACCAGTGTCAGTCGCCGAACCGGCGGCGGGACGCCTCCTGCTGAGCCAGCCGGCGCATCGCCAGCATCAACGGCTCGACCAGCACGGTGCCGAGGACGACGTAGCGGACGGCGGCCACGACCGACTCGGTCGGCACCTGCTCGATCTCCATCGTCGCGACGCCCAGCATGGCCTGCGCATAGCGATCGAACGATTCCTCGGGGAGGGCGAAGTCGGCCGACTCGATCGCGGCCAACGCGACGGCCACCTCGGCCCGGTGCTCGACGTTGTCCTCGCAGACCTCCCAGCCGAGGGCGGTCAGCATCGCGTCCACCTGATCCAGATCCGGTTCGGTCTGCGGGGGTCGGGCGACTGCCCCGTGCGCCGCCCCGAGCAGGTCATGCATGCTCTCGGGGGGGTGGTCGATCAGGTCGAGAACGTAGCGTGTCCTCGCGACCGACAGCCCGCCCGGACCGGTCAGCGTCCTGATCAGGTGAAGACGCGCCAGGTGGGAGTCGTCGTAGCGGGCCTGGGTCGCCGAGGTGAGTTCGCCCTCGTGCAGAAGGCGCTCACGCAAATAGAACTTGATCGTCGCCACGGGCACGCCGGTGCGCTGCGCCAGTTCCGAGATCCGCATGACGGCTACTTTCTTGCTCTTCGGGTCACTAGATACTTATACTCTCCATTATTAGGGAGTGGCACTATCTAGTAAAGGACGTTCGACATGGCTCGGATCAACACCGCACGGATGACCCATCGACACGAGGGTGAGCTGGTGGTTTTCCTGATCGGGATGACCATCAACCGCTGGTGGCGGTTCGACCAGTGGTTGCCGGCGTTCACCGCCATGCCCGCCATGCTCGCGGAACTGTCCGAGGACGGCGGCTCCGGTCTGCTGGGTTACCGGCTCACCTTCGGCTCCGGTGGACCAGTGGTCGTTCAGTACTGGAGTTCACGCGAGAAGTTGTACGCCTACGCCAGCTGCCGCGACGCGCAGCATCGTCCGGCCTGGACCGCGTTCAACCGACGAGCGCGCAAGAACGCCGGCACCGTCGGTATCTGGCACGAGACCTACGAAGTGGCGCGTGCCGAGTCGATCTATGTCAGCACGACACCGATGGGTCTGGCCGGCGCGACCGAGATCGTGCCGGTTCAGCCGCGCGGCGACCGGGCGGCTGACCGCCTCGCGGCTGGCGCGGTGGCGGTCCGGGTTGCTGAGCACGCGCCGATCGGCTGAAGCTCACTCGGCTAGGGTCGGCTCAGCACCGCAGTCCCGCTTCGGCCCGGAGGTCGTCCATGTCGCAGTCGGCGCCGCCGGCCACCGCGGTTCCGTCGCCACCGCCGGACCCTCCTCGCCCGGCGCATCGGCAGGTACGTCGTGGGCTGGCCGTGGTGATCGTCGCCGCGGCCGTCGTCCTCGGGATCATCGTGGTCGGCCGGCCGCCCGGATGGGCACCGAACCGATGCCCAGTGGGCCGCCGCTTCCGCCGCCGAGCCCGACTCCGGTCGGACTGCGCTACGACGAGGAGGGCCGCGAGGCCACGTACGAGAACGTGCGGGTCGTGCTCGCCGGCACGCCCTACAGCTGCGTCAGCCGGCCGAGGGCCATGGGTCCGTTCGTGGAGTCCGTTCCCTGCTCTTTCAGCGTGCACCCGTCTTACGATGGCTCGAGCTCGTGGCAGGCCGAGACCGGCTTCGCCCTGGTCCCGGACGGCTTGGCCGTCTCGGGCGATGTGCAGGCCAGCGCGCGGGCGATCTTCGCCGAACTCGTCGCGACCGCGTACCCCCCGGACTCGAAGGTCTCCAAATTCGACGTGGCTGCGGTTCCGACGCTGGGAGACGCCGCGATCCTGTCCGCCCGGATCAACGTGGATGTGCCGAGGCTGCCCACCACGTACGACTCGGCGGCGGTCGTCGTGCTGACCGCCGAGGACGGGCAGCAGGTTTCCTTCTACTCCCTGAAGCCCGACGACGCCGGCGACGCCGCGCTGGAGGCGGTCCAGGCGTCGGTCAAGACCCTGACCACGACAGGCTGACCACCGCGACAACCCCTCCAAAAGTGGGCGCGGTTGACAATGGTCCGCGGCGTGTCGTTGTCACTTGCGCCCACTTTCCGGGCGAGGGGATCAGCGGGAGTGCTCGGCGCCGACTTCCTGTTCGGCGATCTCGGCCAACTCGAGCGTGCTGGCCCCTTGCTCGATGGCTCGCCGCACGGCCCGCGGCACGCGCAGCACCAGGGCACCCGGCACGACTTCCGCGGTCATCGCGCGGCAGACCCCGATGGTGTCGCCGTCCAGTTGATAGCTTTCCGGCGGTTCCACGCTGATCCGAACGCGCGAGCCGGTGAGTCGGTCGAGCTGCTCGTCCTCGCGATTCCGCCGGGCTACCACCTTGGTGATCAGCCGGGCCCAGTCGCGCGGCCCACGGGGTGAGGCGACGATCACATCCAAAGTGCCGTCGTCCGGGCGCGCCTGCGGCATGAGAGCGATGTTGCCGGTCACGACGCCGACGTTGCCGATCACCAGCACGTGCGCACGGCGGCGGAGCGGTGGATCGTGGTCGACCCGGACCGTTGCGTGCAGTGCCGGATGGTTGGCGTGCTTGGCGGCGGAGACGAAGTAGGCGGCCGGCCCGACTGCGCGCTTCAGGTCCGGATTGGTGCCCTCCATGATCACGGCATCGATACCGATCCCGGCCATCACGGCGAAATGTTCGTCCGGACCGTCGTCGACGTTGATCTTGACCAGGTCGATCCGCTTGTCGACGCCGTCGAAGGCGACGCTCAGCGCCGCCGTCTCGTCGAGCGGTATGCCGATGTTCTTGGCGAGCAGATTGCCGGTGCCCGCCGGGATGAGGCCGAACGGGATCCCACTTCCGGCCAGCCGGTCGCAGATCACCCGGACCGTGCCGTCGCCCCCGGCGCCCAGCACGAGGTCCACCTGTTCTGCCACCGCACGATCGGCCATCGCGCGGCCCGGGTCGTCGATCGTCGTCTCCAACCACAGTGGACGGTCCCAACCGCGGCGGACCAGCTCGTACTCGACGTGGCGGCGGAAGGTCACCCAGTCGGTCACCTTCGCCGGGTTGTAGATCACCGCGCAACGCTTGCGGTTCGGCTCCGGCGTGTTCAGCATCTCGGTCACGAGCTCGTGCGGAATGGGCACGGCGATGCCGGCGATCAGCAGTGCCGCGCAAGCCGTCAGACCACCGAGCAGCGCGCCGCCGACGATGTCGCTGATCCAGTTCGCGCCGAGGATCCACCTGTCGATGCCGACAGCGATGACGATCGCGATGCTGCTGACCAGCCAGATCGTACGGCCGCGGACCGATTGTCGGGTCACGGTGAACGTGGCGCCGACTCCGATACAGGCGGCGACCGCCGCGACCATGGGACCGGACGGGTAGGCGTACCCGCTCGTCGTGATGAGATCCAGCGCGTGCTCCGGCGGTTTCCGGCCGATCAGGAGCTTCAGCGCGGTGGCACTGCCCCACGCCAAGATCACGATCAGGGCCAGCGATACGGCCAGCTGGCGGAGCCGGCGGCGGTAAGCCCAGATGGCGAGGACCAGCAGGGTCAGGTAGACCATTCCCGGCCAAGTCAGGAGTGCGAACGCCGAAGCGATCTGAGCGACGATCGAGCCGTGGTCCAACCCTGGAGCGACGAACCGGTTGTCCAGCGCCGCGATCTGGGGCCAACGCATCGTCAGCACGGTCCACCCGACGAAGGCCGCCAACAAGACGGCGACGACCACGATCGAGGATCGTGTCGGGGGGTTGCGAACCATGCCTGCTCTCGAGCGTAGGGAGGTGGTGGGCAGAACCTGAACACCCATCCTTTCATCCGATGGTGGATGCGACGCTTTTCGCACACTCGAACTTGGAAATCGCGGTCGTCGGACTCGTTCGACACTTTGACCGTGTGGATAGCGTCACTCGATCGTGGAACCACCGGCTTCGCCGACGCGAAGAAGGCCTCAGAGATCTCTGCACACGCCCACTAGGCTGGCGGCCGTGATCGACGTCAAGGTGCTACGGAACGACCCCGACCGCGTGCGAGCCTCGCAGCGGGGACGCAACGCCTCGGAGTCCTTGGTCGACGACCTGCTGGTTGCCGATCAGGCCCGTCGCGACGCCATCGCCCGCTTCGAAGAACTGCGGGCCGCCCAGAAAGATCTCGGTCGCCAGGTAGCGAAGGCGAACAACGAACAGCGTGCCGGGCTGCTGACCCGAACCAAGGAGCTCGCGGAGCTGGTCAAGAAGGCCGACGCCGCGAGGGACGTGCTGGACCGGTCCTTCGAGGAACAGCTCAAGGAGGTCGGGAACCTCCTCGGCGAGGGCGTACCGGTGGGCGGTGAGGACGACTACCTGGTGCTGGAGACCCGCGGGACGCCTCGCGACTTCGACGCGGAGGGTTTCCGGCCCCGCGACCACGTCGAACTCGGTCAGTTGTTGGGCGCCATCGACATCGAGCGCGGCTCAAAGGTGTCCGGCTCTCGCTTCTACTACCTCACCGGGGTAGGCGCTCAGTTGGAGCTGGCGCTGGTGAACCTGGCGATGAACCTCGCGGCCGAGAACGGCTTCACACCCATGATCCCGCCGGCGCTGGTGAAGTCGCGCGCGATGGAGGGTACCGGCTTCTTGGGTCAGGCGGCACAAGACGTCTACCGGCTCGAATCAGACGACCTCTACCTCGTCGGCACCTCGGAGGTGCCGCTGGCGGCGTACCACTCCGACGAGATCCTCGACGCCGATGCCCTGCCGCTGCGCTATGTGGGCTACAGCCCGTGCTACCGGCGAGAGGCGGGCTCACACGGCAAGGACACCCGTGGCATCTTTCGGGTGCACTGGTTCGACAAGGTCGAGATGTTCGTCTTCACCTCACCGGACGAGGCGCACGCCGAGCACCAGCGACTGCTGGATTGGGAGAAGCAGTTCATCGACGCCCTGGACATCCCATACCAGGTGCAGGAGTTGGCCAGTGCGGATCTGGGGCTGAGCGCCGCGCGCAAGTACGACTGCTGCGCCTGGGTGCCGACCCAGCAGCGCTACCGAGAGATCACCTCGACGTCGAATTGCACCGAGTTCCAGGCGCGGCGGCTCAACATCCGTGCCCGGTTCGAGGCGGGCATCGGCCCGGTGGCGACGCTCAACGGGACCCTGTGCGCGGTGACCCGGATGATCGTCATGCTGCTGGAGAATCACCAGCGGGCCGACGGCAGCGTCGGTGTCCCAGTGGCATTGCAGCCGTATCTGGGCGGCCGGACGGAACTGACGCCGCGATAATGGGCGTCGACGATGTATCGTCCGGCGACGGGTTGGACAGTGCCGCCCCTAGCCGGGACTGGCGGCCAGGCTTGGTCGCCCTCGACATCGACGGCACGCTCGTCGATCACGACGGCGTGATGCCGTCGGTCATCCGCGAGGCGGTCGGCCGGGTGATCGCTGCCGGGGTGCCGGTCGTCTTGGCCACCGGGCGAGCCTGGCACGGGACCTTGCCGGTGTTCGAACAGCTGGGCCTCCCTCCGGGACCGGCGGTGTCGTCCAACGGGGCAGTGGTGGTGCGTTATCCGCCCCAGGAAATCGTCAAGGCGATCACCTTCGATCCCCGCGAGGTGATCGAGCGCGTGGTCGACTACGCCCCGGGGACCTTGATCGCGGTAGAGGAGATCGGCCGCGGGTATCGGGTGTCCGGTGAGTTTCCCGGCGGCGACCTGACCGGCGAGATGACGATCGAGAACGCCGAGCAGCTCGGCTCGCGGCCGGTGACGCGCGTCATCCTGCGCGATCCGAACTCCTCCGACGCCGATTTCGTACGGCTCGCCGAGCATCTCGGCCTGCACGGGGTGACATACTTCGTCGGCTGGAGCGCCTGGTTGGACATCGCCCCCTACGGAGTGAACAAGGCCACCGGGGTGGCGGACGTGGCGCGGTCTCTCGGTGTGTCCGCCGACCGGGTGCTGGCCTTCGGCGATGGCCGCAACGACATCGAGATGCTCACCTGGGCCGGTCGCGGGGTAGCGATCGGGGATGCGCCGGACGAGGTCCGGGCCGTGGCGAACCTGACCACCGATCGGTTCGCCGACGGTGGTCCGGTAGCCGAGCTACTTCGCTGGTTCGCTTAGCGTCCGGTCGGCAGGACGGCATCCGACGTCAACCTGGCACAACTCACCTTCTCACCGTGATGGAGAGCTCGTCAGGCAAGGATGCGCCCACCCAGGGCCTTAGGCTCCTGGATGGGCGTCCACTCGGCACAGTATCGCTTTTCTGAGGATCGAGCAGATCCTCTCAGGCGGCGACCCGTCGCTCGCCGCGACCGAGGTGGAGCACCGTACGCGTGGCGGCCAGCACTGCGCCGATGGTCGGCACGGCGCGAGGCGAGATGGGGGTGGTTCCCATGCCACGTCGTTCGCGCCGCAGGTGCCGTTTGACGGTGGACAGCGAGCAGCCGAGCCGTTGGGCCAATCGCTCCAGACTCTCGTCTGGATTGCCCGTCCGCAACCGGAGGACCTCGTCGTGGTCGACCGGTCGGTTGCCACCCGTGACTCCGGCGAGGGTGTCCAGGTTCTCCGGCTCGACGGTGACCCCAAGCAGGGCCCGGATCTTGGCCCGCTCGCGAGCAGTCGTGCCGCCCGCATAGCCGGCGACGTCGTGTCGGACAACGGCGTCGTAGAGGCACGGGGCGAGCAGTGGACAACTGCGGCACGTGTCGGCGGCCTGCCGTTCGAGAACACCGTACGGCCGCCGCACCGCGGCCGCCGCTCCGCCATTCGGCGGTTCCTCCAGCAGCGGATGTCGGAAGACGTCCGCGTGGTCGAGGCATCGGGCCCGTCGGACGTGAACGGCGTCGGCCGGTCGGGGCCCGGGCTGGGACTCGGACGGGGACTCGGACTGGGACTGGGGCTGGGGCGCAGCGATTCTCATTCGGCTCTCTCCATCTGGTCGGCTGGTGAACGGCCAGGGATGTGACGCCTCGAGTCCGGATCGGGTTCCGTCTCAGATCGGGAAGTTCTCGGATCTGCTGTCTGAGGGTGTCGCTGTGCTGCCTGCCGCTGCGCCCCGCGGCAGCGACTCTTGTCCGGTGATGACGACTACAGGTACATGCCGCCGCTGCGCTGTTCGCCGCCATCTCGTCCCGGACTGCCGGCCGGCAGCGCCCGACGCATCTGCTCGAGCTGCGCTCGAGCCGCCATCTGCTGAGCGAACAGAGCGGTCTGGATGCCGTGGAACAACCCCTCCAGCCAGCCCACCAACTGAGCCTGGGCGATCCGCAACTCCGCGTCGCTCGGCGTCGCGTCCTCGCTGAACGGCAGCGCGATCCGCTCCAACTCGTCGACGAGTTCTGGGGCGAGCCCGTCCTTGAGCTCGGAAATGGAGGCGGCATGGATGCTGCGCAGCCGTTGCCGGCTCGCGTCGTCCAGCGGTGCCGCCTTCACCTCCTCCAGCAGCTGCCGGATCATGTTGCCGATCCGCATCACCTTGTCCGGTTGCTCGACCAGGTCGGTGACCGATCGCTGACCGCCGGGCTCGTCGCCGATCTCGGTCTCACCCTCAACTGGTGGCCCCTCCACAGCCATCGCATCGGGTGTGACGACGAAGACGCGGCCGTCGTCGGTCTGGCCGGCGATGCCCTGCGGCTCGCTCTCACCTTCGGGTTGCTGGGAGGTCATGGCGCCGATCCTAGACGCGGGTTCGGACCCTTGCTGCCGATCCGTGGCTGGTTCCTCCTTCGCCGTTCGGATCCCCTGTCGGCGTTCGGATCGACTACCGCCGATCCAAACGCTGACAAAGGATCCGAACGGGCGAGTGCGGCGTCGGGCCGACGGGGTGGGAAAACCGGTGGAGAAGTGTCGGTGCAGTTCCGTAGTTTGGATTGGTCATGCACGATTTTCCGCCGGTCGTCCCGGACTCCGTGACACCCGCCCGGCAGCGCCGATCCTCAGGTCTGCCGCCGCGGGACTTCGGAGCGCCCGACGTCCGCGGGCCGGTCCGGTTCCTGTTCTGGCTCAACTGGCAGCAGGCGCCCGCGCTGGCGATCGGCTCGTTGCTGGGAGTGCTGGAGTTCCTGCCCGGCGCGGTCGGCCCCTACGTCGTCGGCACGGTCATCGACCGCGGGATCTTGCCGCGAGACCTTTCCGTGGTCCTGGGCTGGTCCGGTCTGCTGCTCGGGCTGATCATCGTTGGAGCAGCCGCGGGGATCGGCCGCCACACCATCATCGTCCGGACCTGGTTGGTCGCGATGTTCGGCACGATCCAACTCGTCACCCGCAAGTCCGTGCGGCTGGGTCATGTGCTCACCCGACGGACACCAGCCGGTGAGGTGCTCAGCGTCTCCGGCGGCGACGCCGACGAGTTCGGCGGG
>JBBSQJ010000153.1:0-10347 GCA_038257965.1 Propionibacteriales bacterium | reverse complement strand
GAACAGAACGGTCAGCTGGTCATGGCCGCCCACCTGGTCTGGGACGAGGGGTTCGGCGAGGGCTGGCCCGAGGACTACCTGTGGGAGCTGGAGCGAGCGGAGGCCCGCAAGCTGCTGTTCGGCACCGCCCGGGCGATGGTGCGCCACTACCGTGGCCGGGTGGCCGGCTGGATCGCCGCCAACGAGGTCACCGACCCCGAGGGTGATCACGGTTTCCGGACCGACGTGCCCTGGTACAACACGATCGGCAAGTCCTACGTCGCTGAGATCTTCGAGGTCGCGCACCGGCACGACCCCCAGGCGACCCTGCTGCTGAACGAGTTCGGCTTCGAGACCACCAACGAGTACGGCGACGACCCGCGCGCCCGGCAGCGCGCCACCCTGCAGGTGATCGACACGCTGCTCAGCCAGCGGGTGCCTGTGCACGCGCTCGGCATCCAGGCCCATCTGCTGGCCGAGGACTTCGCCGAGCGGTTCGATCGTCGACAGTACCGGCGCTTCCTGAACGAGGTGGCCGATCGCGGACTGGAGATCGTGATCACCGAGTTGGATGTGCTGGACGACGGGCTGCCCGCCGACGTCGCCACCCGAGACCGGGCGGTCGGCGACATCTACGCGCGCTATCTCGACGTCGCGCTGTGCCACCCGAGCGTGAAGTCGGTGATCACCTTCGGACTCTCGGACCGCTACACCTGGTTGCAGGAGGACTATCCGCGCGACGACGGCGCGGAGCGCCGGCCGCTGCCGTACGATTCCGACCTGCGTGCCAAGCCTGCCTATCGTGCGCTGCGTCGTGAGCTGGCGAGTGCGCGGCGTCGCCGAGCACTGTGGCGCAGCCGGCGGCGCTGAGTGTTGACCCAACAAAGGAAGCGGCACCCGTGCTGAGAATCGGAGTCATCGGCCTCGGCGAGGTCGCCCAGGTCGTCCACCTGCCGGTGCTGACCGCCCTGCCGAACCTGTTCGAGGTCCGGTCGGCGTGCGATCTGTCCCCGAGGCTGGTCCGAGAGGTCGCAGACCGCTTCGCCATCCCGATCCTCCACGCCAGCGCGACGGACCTTGTCGCCGCCGGCGACATCGACGCCGTGCTGGTGCTGAACAGCGACGAGTACCACGCCGATGCGGTGATCGACGCACTCGACCACGGCCTGCACGTGCTGGTGGAGAAGCCGATGTGCCTGACACGGCGGGAGGCCGACGCGATCATCGCCGCCCGCGACCGGAGCGGACGGATCGTCATGGTGGGTTACATGCGGCGTTTCGCCCCGGCGTTCCTCGAGGCCAAGGAGCTGCTGGCAAGTCTCGGCGAGGTGCGTTTCGCGCGCGTGCACGACATCATCGGACGCAACCAGTTGATCATCGACCAGACCGCCCATGTCGTCCGGCCGGACGATCTCGGACGAGCGGTGCTGGAAGAGCGATCCGAACGTGGGCGTCGATTGGTCGCCGAAGCGATCGGCGACGTGCCGCCTGCGCTCGCGGGAGCGTACCGCCTGCTGTGCGGGCTGGGCAGTCACGACCTGTCGGCCATGCGGGAGCTGCTGGGACCGCCCCACGGTGTGCACGCCGCGCGGCAGTGGCGTGACGGTGGCTACCTGGCGGCTCTGCTGGACTACGGCAACTACGTGGTCTCCTACGAGACCGGGGTCGACGACCAGCTACGCTTCGACGCCCATCTGGAGGTCTACGGTGAATACACCAGCTTCCGGATCCAGTACGACACCCCGTACGTCCGGCACCTCCCGACGGCCTTGCACATCGAGCAGACCGACGGTGACGCGATCACCCGAAGCGTACGCCGACCCCATCTCAAGGACCCCTACACCCACGAGTTGGAGTACTTCCACGCCTGCGCGACGCAAGGGGTCACACCCAAGACCGGTCCGGAGGATTTCGTCACCGATCTCGACCTGTTCGCCGAGCTGATCCGGCAGATGGACAAGCAGCCCTGATCACGCGCACCAACCACCCCTGTCCCGCACTGGAGATCGCATGCTCACTCACACCCTGACCGCCGCCGACGTCGAGCGATTCCGCACCGAGGGCTATCTGCTCCCTCGCCGCCAGCTGTTCTCCCCCGACAGGCTGGACGCCCTCGAGGCACTCTTCGACGAGCACCTGGCTGACAAGGGCGACAAGCTGTCCGACGAGTTGGACACCCCGCACTTCCGCGACCCACGGCTTCAGGAGTTCCTGCTCAGTGACGAGGTTCTCGACACCGTGCAGCCGCTGATCGGCCCCGACATCGCCTTGTGGACCAGTCACTTCATCTCCAAGGACCCCTTCACCGGCCGATCCACACCCTGGCACGAGGACTCCGCTTTCTGGAACGGCCGGCTCAGCGCGTACGACCACATCGTCACGGTCTGGCTCGCCCTCGGGCCGAGCAACCGGGAGAACGGCTGCATGCGGGTGATTCCGGGGTCGCACCTGGAGGGTGGCTTCCACGACAATTACGTGCCAACCGACATGACGGTGCAGACCTTCCACGCCGAGATCCCCGACGTGGACGAGAGCCGGGCCGTCGACTTCGAACTGCGCCGCGGCGAGTTCTCGCTGCACGACGGGCGGATCGTGCACGGCGCCAAACCGAACACCAGCAGCGTGCGCCGGACCGGCTACACGATGCGCTACTTCCCGGCATCGGTGAAGGTGCTGCCCGTGGAACAGAACGCCGGGTGGAAGATCTGGCTGGCCCGTGGCGAGGACTCCGCCGGCAACACCTACGAGAACGCCTGATCCAACCCGGACGTCTGATCCAATTCGTCAGGGGCCGGCGTCGGCCCCGCCCAGCCAGAGACGAGGCCAGGTTCGTGGAACGTGGTGTCTACTTCGACGCGTGGTACCCCCGTCAGCACTGCTACCACCCGAGCCTGCCGCCGCGCCGGCTCCACATGGTCGACGACCTGGTGGACTATCGCGCCACCTTGCTGGTCTGGGCTGCGCTGGGTGGCGGATCACTGGCCCTGCCCTACCTCGAGCAGGAGGCCTTCGGTCGCGTCGAGCCAAGGGCACGGTTCTACGGGTTCGTCAACGACTCCGAGTTCATCGCCGCCGCCCAGGCCAGAGGCATCAAGGTGTTCGGCATCGTCTTCGAGGCCCAGGGCTGGGAGTTCCCGGTCGAGCTGAATGACGACGAGTCGAGCGTCTTGGCCCTGAACGAGTTGCGAGGAGTGGGGCACCGGGACTGGTTCGGCTTGCGGGAGTTCTCGAGCAACCGCTACCCGAACCTGTGGCCGTCGTTCGAGTCCTACTTCGCGGGCGGTCTGCGCAACAGCTCGGGCGATCAGGTCACGGATCTGATCGAAGAGTGCGTCGCACGCGACATCCACGGCGACCCCTGCCACGCCCGCTGGGTGGAATGCCCCGACCGTGATCACCAGTGCTTCTACATGGACCGCAACAACCCGGTCTGGCGGGAGTACCTCCGAGCGATCATCCGGATCCAGATCGACGCCGGAGTGGACGGCATCCAGTTGGACGAGGCCGAGCTGCCGCTCGGGGCCATGCAATACGGCGCCTGTTTCTGCACCGACTGCACGCGAGGCTTCCGGGCTCATCTGCAGTCGCTCCCGGGCGACCGCCGGCCGGTCGAACTGGCCGGGGTCGACCTGACCACGTTCGAGTACGGACCGTGGCTGCTCGCCCAGGGCTACGACTTCGTCGAGCGACAGAAGGAGTCGCCACTGTTCGGCCTCTACTACGCCTACCAGTGCGGCGCAATCGCGACCCACTTCGCCGAACTGGCCGACTACGCCCGCTCCTACGGTCGCAAGGTGGGTCGCGATGTCCTGGTCTCGGGCAACTTCTTCAACCTGGACGCGCATTACCTGCCATTGGCCGAGAAGGTCGATCTGATCATCACCGAGATGCGCAACACCACGTACCGGCAACCGGAGTGGTTCCGCTATGCCGAGGCCTTCGCCCGGCTCGTCGGCGCCAAGGACGTGGTCGTCGTCGAGAATCCGTACGGGGGTGTGGTCCCCGAGATCGTGCGTGAACTGGCTCGCGGGCGCGGTCACGATCTGCTGCGCCTCAGCTTGTGGGAGGGTGCGGCTTTCGGGGCGAACATGACGGTGCCGTACGGGTCGTGGTTAGGGGCGACCCTGCAGGACTCGTTCTGGGCGCCGCACGACCTGCTGGTCCAGACGCAGGATTTCGTGGCCGAGACCGAAGATCTGCGCTCCTTCGTCAGCGCCAACGAGCTGGCGGTGGTGCACAGCGTGCCCAGCCTGCGTGACCAGATCTCGCGGGCCGACGCCGGCAACAACCTGACCAACGCGCGGGACCTGTCGGTCACCGTGCCCTACCGGGCGACCACCGAGGCTCTCAGCCGCGCCGGCGTCCCATTCGATGTCGTCGTGTTCACCGACGGCGACCTGCTGCCCGATCGACTTCGGGTCGGCGATCTCGATCGCTACACGACCGTGATCCTGCCCGGCTGCTGGTGGCTGACCCCCACTCAGGCCGGCGCGCTGGTGGCCTACCTGGCCGGCGGCGGTCGGGTGGTCCTGACCGAGGAACCGGGCACCAACCTGGCGGCGGAGCTCACCGAGCGCCTGCGCAGCCATCCGCGGACCAGCCGCGCCGACCTGCAGGACGTCGACCGATTGCAGCCGCTCGGCCCACAGGTGCGCACCGCCGACGGTCTTGCGGTGAACCTGCAGCGCACGGCCGGCGGGGCTGGGGTGGCCTGTCACCTGCTCGACTACGGCTACGAGGAATCGCTCGACGCCGTACCGACCCGCCACGACGTGAGGGTGGCGGTCCGGCTGGACGAGAACCTGCGGACGCTCGCCACGGCGACCGTGGCGCAGCCCGGGCGCGAACGTTACGACCTGCCCGTCAGTCGCGACGGCGAGCACCTGGTAGTCACGCTTCCTAGCCACACGGTCTACAGCGTCGCCTTGTTCGAAGAGCTCGACGACGGCGACGCACCGTGAGGCTCGCCGAGTTGCGCGGCCCGCGCGAGTTCGTCCTCATCGAGGTCCCCGTCCCGGAGCCGACCGCGGAGGAAGTCCTCGTGAAGGTCGCCGCCTGCGGGGTATGTGCTTCCGAGCTGAGCCACTGGACGGGCCGCCCGGGCGCCGACTACCCGGCCCGCATCGGTCACGAGGTGAGCGGCACGGTCGCGTCCACCGGAGCGTCCGTGCGTGGATTCGGGACCGGTGATCGCGTGGCGGTGTGGACGACCGGCGCGGGGTATGCCGACTACGTCACCGTCCCCGCGGACTGCTGCCGACCGATGCCGGCGGGGCTACCGGCTGCGCTCGGACTGGTCGAGCCGATCGCCTGCGCGAGCAACGCGGTGGAGCTGGCCGAGGTCCGGCTGGCCGACCGGGTGCTGGTGGTCGGTGCCGGGTTCATGGGCCTGCTCATCACCCAACTCGTGGCGCTCCGCGGCGCCCGCGAGGTGATCGTCGCCGACACCCGACCCGACGTGCTGCGGCTGGCGGCCGTCCTCGGCGCGACCGAGACCATCGACGTGTCCACCAGTCCCCTCCGCACCCGGGTGAGCGACCTGACGTCGGGGGCGGGCGCCGACGTCACCTTCGAGGTGACCGGCAGGCAGGGCGCTCTGGACGTCATCGGTGACGTCACCCGGATGAGCGGCAAGCTGGTTCTGGTCGGCTTCCACCTCGGTGGACCACGCCAGATCCCCCTCAGCCAATGGAACTGGATGGCTTTCTCGCTGCTCAACGCGCACTTCCGCGACATCAACGTGATCATGCGCGGGATGAGCGTTGGGATGGACCTGTTGGCCGCCGGCCAGCTCCGGATGGAACCGCTGGTCACCCACCGCTTCCGGCTCACCGACATCGACGACGCGTTTGCCGCGGCTGTCGACAAGCCGGTCGGTTTCGTCAAAGCCGTGGTCGAGATGGGACCCGCACCGGGGCAGTTGCATGGCTGAGACAGCGGATCAGGCCACCGGGCGCACGGTCGACACCGACGTACATCAGGCCCTGCCCGACCTCATGCCTTTCCTCCCACGACACTGGCGCGACCGCTGGCAGAGTACCGGCCTGGGCACGAGCACCGGCTACGCGAACCCCCGCGGCGTGCAGCGGCGCGACGCCCAGCCTCCCAATGGCGGCCCAGCCGCCAGCGACCCGCTGTTCTTGATCAGCGACCACCTGAACCGGTTCCGCATCGACTACGCCGTGCTGACCGGTCCGTTCGTTCTCCCGCTCGGCGCCGATCCCGACTATCTCAACGCCATCGCCTCAGCCGTGAACGACGCCACCATCGCCGACTGGCTGGGCGTGAGCCAACGGTTCCGCGGGTCCATCCTGGTCAACGCCGACGATCCGCCCGCCGCAGCGCGCGAGATCTGCCGACTCGGCGACCGTCCGGACATGGTCCAGGTTCTGATGGCCGGCACCACCCGTCAACCCTGCGGGCAGCGCCCGTATCGCGTCCTCTACGAGGCAGCCGCCGAACGCGACCTGCCGATCGCCCTCCACCCAGGCGCCGAGGGCGCCGGGCTGGCTGCGCCGCCGACCCCGGTCGGCTGGCCCTCCCGCTACATGGAGTGGCACAACATCTTGCCGCTGACCGCTATGGCCCAATTGAACAGCCTGGTCTGCGAAGGCGTGTTCGTGACCTTCCCGACGTTGCGCGTTGTGATCATCGAGGCTGGGCTGTCCTGGCTGCCGCAGCTCATGTGGCGGATGGACAAGAACTACAAGGCGCTGCGCGACACGGCTCCGTGGCTGACCAGGCTGCCGTCGGAGTACGTCGAGGAGCACGTGAGGTTGACCACCCAGCCACTCGAAGAACCCGAACGGCCGCAGTACCTGGAACAGACGCTCGCCATGATGGATGCGGCCCGGACCGTCATGTTCTCCTCCGACTATCCGCACTGGGACAACGACAACCCTGACCTCTTGTTCCGTCGGCTCGATCCGCAGCTACGGGCACGGATCATGGGTGGCACGGCAGCGGAGCTGTACGGGCTCGACCAGCCCCCGACCGTGGAGTTCCTGCCACCCTTCGACACCACGATTCCTCGCGCCCCGACTCGCTGGACCTGGGAACAGGAATGACCTCCCACCGCGTGGCCTCGCTATCCGAAGTACCCCGACACGGCGTGCTGATCGTCACGGTGAACAACCTGGAGATCGGCCTGTACCGGGTCGACGACCAGATCAGGGCGTGGCGGAACTGCTGCCCGCACATGGCGGCACCGGTCTGTCGGGGCGTCGTCACCGGAACCCGTCTGCCGTCGGCGGTGTACTGCTACGAGTTGGGACTCGATGCTCGGGTGCTCCAGTGCCCTTGGCACGGCTGGGAGTTCGACCTGCTCACCGGTGATCATCTTGCCGCCGGTTCCAGGGCCCGGTTGCGGGGCTATCCGGTCGAAGTGTGCGGCGACAACATCTTCATCCACACCCGCATCTGATCGAACGGCCCACATCGAGGGCTCATCGCCGGGCCGGTCCGTCGACCGTGACGTGCGGGACATCCGCGGCGTCGTCTCGCCATGCGATTCGCCGAGGCGCCGAGGATGCCTCCAGGACCCGTCGCGTCAGGCATCGCCTCATCACCTCTTGTTCGGATCGGCCAGACAAAAGGACCCGCCGCACACGGATCGAGCACCGGCGCGGATCGCGTGTGTAGATCCTGCGGAGCCTCTCATCGGCAATCGGGCCTCGACCAGCGGGGTGACAGCTGGGCAACCGCTGACTTGACGACCGTCTGCGACGGGCGCAAGCGCCGTAGCGGTCGTCAAACGCCTGAAGCACAGACCTTCGTCGTGCCGTCCTCGGTCCTCGCGAAACAGGTCACCTGACCGCGCTCGCCGGCTCCCAGCCGCGTCGCACTTCACGGACTTCGGACCTGGCCGCCGAGGTCGAACCGTACCCCGTCGGCCGTTGGGCGACGTACAACCAGTCGTGGAAGAGCTTGCCGAGGTTTTGCTTCGAGACCCGCTCGGAAAGGGCGACGAACTGTGCCGTCGTCGCACAGCGGCCGCTGGGCCGACTGGCCCACCGCTGCACGATCTTCGCGAAATCCCGTGAACCGACCCGTTGACGCAAGGCCTGAAGGGTCATCGCGCCGCGAGTGTAGACCGGCTCTGAGAAGAGATCGGCCGGATCGACCAGGGCAGCCGGAGCCGGCGACCAGAGTTCGGATGACGCCGGGTTGTCCGCGTAGAGCTGGGTGAACGTCTGGGCCGGCGATGGGCCGCCGTGGGCTCCGTCCCACAACCACTCCGCGTAGGTGGCGAAGCCCTCGTTGAGCCAGATGTCACCCCAGTCGCATGGGGTGATGGTGTCACCGAACCACTGATGAGCATGCTCGTGCACGAACGTGCCGGTGCTCGGTGGGCGTGGGAAGAACGGCCGGGTCGCCGTCTCCAGCGCGTAGCCGACATCGAGCCGGTGAACCACGAATCCGGCACTGGAGAACGGGTACGGCCCAAAGCGCTGCTCCTCGAACCGCAACACCTCAGGCAGCAGCGCTCGCTGACTGGCGAGGTCGCCCAGGATCGGCTCGCCGAACACCCAGACCTTCACCTTGTGTCCGGTGATCGAGGTGTAGGTCGACTCGTAGACGTTGTAGGTCCCGATCGACACCATCGTCAGATAGGGCGCGATGGGCTGGCGGAGCCGCCAGGTCCAGGTCGTGGCTGCTCCACGCCGAGAGCGCGACGCCAGCACCCCGTTGGCCGCCACCGAGCGGTTCGTCGGGGCCGTCACCACATAGGTGAACGTGGCCTTGTCCTTGATCGTGTTGTTGACCGGGAACCACGTCATCGCGCCGACGGGCTCGTTGAGCGCGGTGGACCCGTCGGCCGTCGGCATCCAGCCCTCGCTCGAACCGTCGGGGTCGATGTGGACGAGCGGAGTGCCGGAGTAGCCCACGACGACGGTGAAGTGTCCGCGAACGGCACGGGTTGGAGTGACGACGAGTTTGGTGTCGCGCCGGGTGTACGTTGCGCGTCTGCCGTCCACCCGCACGGAAGAGACGGTCATCCCTTCGAGGTCGAGCGAGAACGACGACAGGGCCCGTCTCGCATACGCGGTGACGGTCGTGGTGGCACTGATGCTGCGGCCCCTCGAGGCGTCGATCACGATGCGATAGTGCCCGACGTCATACCCGGTGTTGCCTTGATCAGGGAACAAGGAGTCGCCGGAACTCTGCCCACCCGGCACTGAACGCGCAGCGGGCGCCGCCTGCACCGAGTCGGGCACTCCCATGACGACGAGCGAGACGAGCAGCGCCATGATTCCCAGCAACCAACGAGGCACGGTACGCGACCACACAGTGCAACCACCTTCCTTACGAGTGGTCTCAAACTAGACCCCGAGCCTTTGGAACCGCTAGCCCGAAGGGGCGTCTTTCGACACTTTCCGTGGGTGGGATCATCTGCACCGTTCCTCCACAGCGCCACTACCTGTAGAGCCGACAACCGTCAATGTTCCAGTTGGTACACTGGCCATTGCACGAACCGTCGGGGCCGAGTGATACCAGTCGACCACCACAGTCGTTCACCAGACGTCGACGACACCTATGGAAGGGTGATCCTGCATGCCAAGGACAGGCGAGGCCGAGACGATCCTGACTACCCTCGACGAGCAGATGCTGCCGCCGCTTCCGTCGGCCATGCACATGATGACGGTGAAGGTCGAGATTCCTCCGGGCGGACCTGGGACACCTCCCCACCGCCACTCCGGACCCGTCTTCGGATACCTGCTCGAAGGCGAGATGATCTACGAGCTCGAAGGCGATCAGCCTCGGGTTCTTCACCCCGGTGAGCCCTTCTGGGAGCCCGGCGGCGACCGGATCCACTACCAGGCAGCGAACAATCTCGCCGACGCATGGACGCGGTTCGTTGCGGTCATGTGCTGCGCTCCCGGCCAGCCGATGCTCACTCTCGTGCCGCCGGAGGAGCTCCGGACTCGTCGATCCAGGAGGCACCCTGGCCCGACCTACGATCCGGGTGGTGAACGATGAGACGGACCGTGTGCGAGCGGGTGTTCCCACGGGGAGTCCGGTGACCGCCCGCCAGGGAACAGACGCGGGAAAAGCCGGACACCATCTGAGGAGTCAGACCCGCGGTTCGTCCGGATCTGCGGGTGATACCCACGAGGCGCTCAGGCGACCTACCCGTCGTACCGGATTCGGCTCGCGAAAGCACAGCCAGTCGAACATCGCCATCGCCTTGTCCACCGCCTTTCGATCACGGGTGAGCAGCAGGTCGTGGAGCAGCCCTCTCGCCACGGCGAGGTTGAGGCGGGCGTGAGTCCTCGCCTGGCTGGGCTTCAAACCCGCTTGCTTCCACAAGTCGACGAGCGCCTCGACCCACATGTCGATGTTGGGCACCCTGAGTGGACCACCTAG
>JBBSQJ010000152.1:0-10370 GCA_038257965.1 Propionibacteriales bacterium | reverse complement strand
GGCTGTGGCATGCCGACGATTGTAGGTGAGACCGCTGATTGCTCATCGACGTCGAGCCCACGGCGAAGGACTCGTCTCCGGGGCTACTTCACCAGATCAACGGGCGTCGCGCCGAACGATCGAACCAGACCGAGCGGCCCGATCAACTCCGACGAACAAGACAAGGGCGCAGACGTGGCCCCCGTGCTCGTGGCCACCCCACCGCGGCAATACCATGCAGCGGGTCGCGAGGTCGTCCAGTCGCTCAGGCCAGGGCCTTGGCCTTGAGCTGATCGAACTCGGCTTGGCTGATGGCGCCGGAGTCGAGCAGAGACTTGGCCGAAGCGATCTGGTCGGCCGGGGATGTCTGCCGGGCGACCGACTGAATGTAGGAATCGGTGGCCTTCTGGGCGCTCTGTACGGCGGCAGCCTGTCGTTGACCCATCCCCTTGCCGCGCGCGATGAGGTAGATCAAAGCGACGAGGAGTGGGAAGACCAGCAGGCCGATGATCCAGACGGCCTTCCACCAACCGCTGAGCTCTCTGTCGCGGAAAAGGTCACCGATGATCTGGAACAGCACCATCAGGTAGGCGACGAAGAAAAAGCTCCAGACAAGGAGCCAGAAGAAGTCCCAGAAATTCATGGTGTGCGCACGCTCTCAGATAGGAATCGACGGATCCGAGGCAGATCCGGGAGAACGTTAGCGCAGCGTCGCCCCGGTGGGGGCCACTTCCCGCGGTGTTGCGGAAGATCTCACCTGTTGCAGGTGAATCACCTGGGCGACCCCGCCGATGGGCACTACTGCAGCGACCCCTCGAATCGCACTGGCGAGATCGCCGTCCGGCCAGGTGTCAGGAGCTGAGCAAGCGTGCCTTGGCCGCGGCGAACTCGGCGTCGTCCAGCAGCCCGGCCGCCTTCAGGTTTGCCAGCTTCTCCAGCTGGGCCATGAAGTCGGACCCGGCCGGCGCAGCCGCCGGAACCGGCGGCGGTGCCGACTGTGCGGCCTGCATTTCTGCCATCTGCGCCTGCATGGCCGCGACCTGTGCCTGGGAGTCGGCCACGGCCTGCTGCTGCGCCGCCTCTGCGTCGGCGGCGGACTGAGCATTGGCCGCTTTGGCCTGTTGGCTGCGCTGCACGCCGCCGGACACCGCTGTCGCGGTGCCGGCAACCACCGCGGTCCGGGCCATGGTGCCGACCAGTCCTGGTCGTCCTACTCGTCGTCTCATCGTGGCTCACTCTCGCTTTCCATTTGTGTTTCGCCGACCGCTCGACGGGTCCAATTCATGCGCCTTGAGCTTGTCGAAGGGCCTGTTCTGTGTGGGTTCACGCGTCCTGAGCTTGTCGAAGAGCCTGTTCTGTGTGGGTTCACGCGTCCTGAGCCTGTCGAAGGGCCTGTTCGTTGGGGTGACGGCCGTCAGTCTTCGTCGGGCACCGTCGCCAGGATTTCCTCGACGACTCGGCCCGGGATGCGGACGCTGTCGAGCAGTACGCCGCCGGAGTCGATGATCGAATCCTGTAGAGGTTTGAGCCAGGTGTGCTCGAAGGCCAGGATGGCGGCCGAGCTGCCCGGATCGAGCCCACTGATCAGCGCCTCCACATCCTCATCCGAGATCAGTCCCTCGACCCGGTCGATGACGGCGGCCAAGGCAGCCGCATCAGCGTTGGCGCCCACCTCGCCGAACTCCGCAAGGGTGATTGATCCACTCTCGTCCTTGGTCGCGAACAGCCCATCGACGATGCTGACGGTGCCCGCGTCGACCAGCTTCTGCAACTCGGGAACGATCGTTCCGTTGAAGCGGTTCTCGGGGAACCCGATCACGACGATCTCGATAGGCCCCAGTGCCATGAGTTCTCTCGATTCTGGTGGAGTCGATGCTCGGCGCTCAGACCATGGTGCGCCTCCGGTCTCAAAGCAACTTAACCTACGACCGAGACCCCCCGCATCGGGCGGGTCCGACCTCCCTGTGCGACCAGTGCGTTCCTCGCGGACCCGCCGTGCCCGGCCGATGGAGTGAACAGGCAGCGACCGTTGCTGATGTCGTTGCTGATCGTGACGACAGTTTCCTGAGACCAAGCGAAATCTCGCGTATGGCAGGAGCCTGGACGGTGTCGCCGGGTTCGACATCGAGCCGGGTTCACCTCAAGCCCGGCGGGCCCGGCCACTTGCATGGGCGCCCCCAGCAGGATTCGAACCTGCGACACAAGGTTTAGGAAACCTTTGCTCTATCCCCTGAGCTATGGGGGCCGGTGTCACAGGTTAGCCGCCCAGAACTCAGGTGAGGGGCCGCGTACGAAGTCGCGAGCAAGCCAAGGTCTGAACGCGGCGACCGCGCAGTCCGCCCGCTCCACGCCGTGCACCAGGCGCCTGCAACGACTGGGCCGGTTCGTCCCAGATCGGCAGCGGCCTCAGCTCAGTGGTTGTGTTCCTCCTGCAGCTTCGCGACCTGCGCGTGAACCTCTTCCATGTCGAGATCCTTCACCGCCTGGACGACCTGCTTGAGCGCCGTCGGTGGCAGCGCCCCGGCCTGGTTGAACACCAAGACACCCTCGCGGAAGGCCATCAGCGTAGGGATGCCCTCGATGCCCAGACCCTGCGACAGGTCCTGGTTGGCGTCGGTATCCAGCTTGGCGAAGACGATCTCCTCATGCTCTTCCGACACCTTCTCGTAGACGGGCGCAAAACGCTTGCATGGCCCACACCAGTCGGCCCAGAAATCCACGAGCACGATGTCGTTGTCGGTGATGGTGGACTCGAAGTCAGTCGCGTCGATGTTGATGGTCGTCATGAAAAGCTCTGCTCCTCCAGTGTCTTGGCGCTGTCAGGCACAACGGCACGACGGGAGGTGCTATTCCCGAGCGGGTATTCGCGAGAGTCACTTGATGGCGACCACTCGGCGCATCGGAATGGCGATGTCGAATGGCCCGCGGCGCGACACCCTGTCCTCCAACAACTCGATGGCGGACTCGACGCGGGACCACCGGGTGGTCGGCAGGTAGAGGGCGCGCATGACCAGTTCGGCGTCGGTGCGCGAGTGGACGGTGAACCGGTAACGTTCCCGCCCATCCTCCACCCGGCGCAGTCCATGACTCTCCGCGATCTTGGTGAAACCGACCAGTTCCAGCGGGCCAGGGAACTGCGGCTTGTTCCGAAGCCGGGTGTTGATCCGAGTGAGCACGCGCAGATCCCGCGGACCCAGCGGCCGCAGTGCGGGTGCGATCGCGGCCAGCACGCCACCGTGCCTCAGCACTCGGGCGCACTCGGCGACCACGTCGCTCAGCGGGGTCACCACGGCGAGACCGATCGAGCTCGTCACGGCGTCCATACTGCCGTCGGCGAACGGTAGGGCCAGTCCATCGGCCCGGACCCACGGCCCGGGCCCCCGACCGGCGGCGAGCACCAGTTCCTCGGCGCTGATGTCCACGCCCACGACGGTTCGTTCCGGCTGGGCGAGCACCCGCGACATCGCTCCGGAGCCGCAGGCGAGATCGAGCACCAGCCGGGCGTCGGGCGACACCGCCCTGGCCAGCCAGCGATACGGCGAGTGGTCTCCGCCCATCGCGCGGGACAGCACGTCCTCCACGACGCCGGCTCGTTCACGATGGAAGTCGGCGAGGTAGCGCCGCCAATTGACCTCGTCCTCGCTCACCCAACCATCATGGCCCGCGGGCCCGTCAGAGTCAGGCGAGGGTCACGAACAGGTGCGTCGAGGCCTCGGTGTCGATCTCGCAGACCGGCGCGTCAGGCGCGGACAACCGCACGCCGAGGCCGCCGAGCTCCGCGCTCACCTCGACGCCTGGTTGGATGCCCGCTGCGCGCAGGGTCCCCATCATCGCGACGTCCTTCTGGATCTCCTCGCTCATCCGCTGGATGACGACCCGGATCGGCACTCCGGAGTTGGCGCGGACCACCGACTGGAGCTGCTCGTTGCCGTCCCGGAACTCGACCTGGTCGCCGCTGACGCCGAGCTCGTCCAGGCCGGGGATCGGATTGCCGTACGGCGACTCGGTCGGGGTGTCGAGCAGGACGACCAGACGTCGCTCGACGTCCTCGGAGATGACGTGCTCCCAGCGGCAGGCCTCGTCGTGCACCAGCTCCCACTCGAGCCCGATCACATCGATCAGCAAACGCTCGGCCAACCGGTGCTTGCGCATCACCCGGGTGGCGCGTGCCCGCCCCTCGGCCGTCAGCTCCAGGTGTCGATCGCCCTGGACCTGGACGAGATTGTCCCGCTCCATCCGGGCCACTGTCTGGGACACGGTCGGACCACTCTGATGGAGCCGCTCCGCGATCCGTGCCCGGAGCGGCACGATGCCCTCTTCCTCGAGCTCGTAGATCGTGCGCAGGTACATCTCGGTGGTATCGATCAGGTCGCTCACGACGCGTACTACTCCGCTCCGTGCGGTCTCGAGCCGGCCCGGACATCGGGACGGTCACCCCCGAGCAGACGAGACTGTCAGAGGCCGTTGCAAGACTAGATCATGGCTCCAGCGCAGAAACCGACGATCTGGTGGGTCCGACGCGACTTCCGCCTCCGGGACAATCCCGCACTGGGCGCTGCCGTCCACGACGGGTCGTCGGTGCTACCCGTCTTCGTGCTCGACCCCAGCCTGCTGTCCAACGCCGGGCCGGTGCGCACCGCCTGGCTTCACGCGGCGCTGCACGTCCTGGACAACGATCTGCGTGAGTGCGGCGGCCCCGGGCTCAGTGTGGTCAAGGGCAAGCCGACCACCGTCGTTCCGCGGTTGGCCAGGCAGTTCGATGCGCGTGCCGTGCACATCAGCGCCGATTCCGGTCCGTACGGCCGTCGTCGAGACGCCGCCGTCGGCGATGCATTGGCAGCGTTCGACGTGGAACTGACGGCAACGGGCTCTCCGTACGGCGTCACCCCGGGCACGCTGATGAACGGCTCCGGCAATCCGTTCCAGGTCTTCACCCCGTTCTTCCGCTCCTGGAGCGATCACGGGGTCCGACCCCCGGCACCGACGCTCCGACTCGCCGACGTCGACTGGCTGGCGGCGGAGCGGCGGACCACGGTGGACGCGGACGAGGACCTGATCCGGATGGCGGGGGAAGACGTCTCCCTGCGTCACTGGCGCTCGTGGTTGGAGGCCGACTCCGGTGGCGTCGCCGACTACGCCGATCTGCACGACGATCCGGGCGCCGACGCCACCTCACACCTGTCGATCGCGCTGCGCTGGGGCCATGTCCACCCCCGCACGGTGCTCGCCGATCTCGGCTCTCGACGCTCCAAGGGGGCGGCGGCACTCGCCCGACAACTCGCCTGGCGCGACTTCTTCGCCGACGTGCTTTTGCACCGACCGGAGGCTGTCACTCAGCCGATCCGGTCCGAGTTCGCCCGGATGCCGACCGATGAGCCCACGACGACCGAGCGGGCAGCCCGCCGGTTGGCCGCGTGGCAGCGCGGCCGGACCGGCTATCCACTCGTCGACGCCGGGATGCGGCAGCTGCTCGCGGAAGGTTGGATGCACAACCGGGTCCGGATGGTCGTCGCATCGTTCTTGATCAAGGACCTGCACGTCGGCTGGTGGCACGGCGCAGAGTGGTTCATGGCCCGATTGCGCGACGGTGACATCGCCCAGAATCAGCTGAACTGGCAGTGGGTGGCCGGCTGCGGAACGGATGCGGCACCCTACTTCCGGGTGTTCAACCCGACGACGCAGGCTCAGAAGTTCGATCCGGACGGCACCTACATCCGACGCCATGTGCCAGAGCTCACGGACGTACCGAAGGAGCACATCCACGAGCCGTGGCTGGCGCCCGGTGGTGTTCCGTCCGGCTATCCGGAGCCGATCGTCGACCATGCCGTGGAGCGGAAGGAGGCGTTGGAGCGCTACGACGTGGTCAAGCGTGGGGGTTGAGCACGTCGGGAAGCTGGAGAAATCATCGAACCCAGGAGCCGCCGCACATGACGCGCTGCAACAGACCGGCGTCGTCGACGAGACAGAAATCCGCGCGGCGTCCGGTTTCGATGACGCCGACATCATCGAGGCCGTGACAGCGCGCCGGGGTCGTGGCCGCCATCCGAGCAGCATCGGCGATCGGGACCCCCAGGCCGACGACGAGCTCGAAGGCCCCTCCCATGGTCAGAGTGGAGCCGGCGATGGAGCCGGGTCGGCCATCGCGTTCTACCAACCGAGCCTGGCCGTCGGTCACCGCCACGTCCAGGCTGCCCAAATGGTAGCGGCCGTCCTCTGCTCCCGCGGCGAGCATCGCGTCCGTGACCAGGACCACTCGATCGGCTCCGGCCGTGTTGACCGCCAGCGAGATCACGTCCGGATGCAGGTGGAAGCCGTCACAGATCAGTTCGACCGTGACCCGAGGATCGGCCAACAGCCGGGGCACCGGGCCCGGCCGGCGATGATGGATCGGCCGCATCGCATTGAACAGGTGGGTCGCGACGCTGGTTCCGGCGGACACGGCCTCGCGCAGCACGGTCTCGTCGCCATCGCTGTGGCCGAAGGCAACCACCACGCCGGCGTCGACGAGGCGCTCGACGGCCGCGAGTCCGCCGGGCAGCTCGGGGGCCAGCGTCATCATCGAAACGGCGCCCAGGCCTGCCCCGATCAGGCGATCGACGGCCTCGGCGGTCGGGTCGGTCAACAGCGAGGGGTCGTGGGCCCCGCGGTGTAGGGGAGACAGGAACGGACCCTCGAGATGCACCCCGGCGAGCTCGCCATCGGCGACGAGCGGGGCGAGCGTGGCCAGTTGTTCGTCATAGGTTTCCGGCGAGGCGGTGACCAGGCTCGCGAACATCGTGGTCGTGCCGTGTGTCCGATGAAAGGCGGCAGCGCGTCGGACCTCGTCGGGATTCGTGGTCGCGAAGTCGGCTCCGCCACCACCGTGGCAGTGGGTGTCGACGAACCCCGGCACCAGCCAGCCCTCGAGGCGCTCGGCAACGGCGCGGGAGGCATGCCCTTCGCCACCGTCGGACCGCCCTCCGTCGGCGGCCTCGGATCGCATCGTTGCGCTCGACCTGGTCTCGCCATCGCCATCCGCGACGATCTCGGTCACCCGCCCGTCGCGGACCGCCACCAACGCGTCGTCGAGCACGCCGTGAGCGGTGACGACGCGGTCGGCCCGTAGCCACTGCTCGACGCTCATGCCGATGCTACGGATGCGTCCAGGCGGAAGACCCGATCCCAACCGAGCAACCCCGCGCCGATGACTCCGGCGTCGGCGCCCAGCCCCGCCCGCACGATCTCCGGTTCCCGCTCGAAAGTGATGTTCGACCTGATGACCGCGGTGATCGCGGGGATCAGAAGGTCCGACGCCGCCGACAGCCCTCCCCCGAGCACGATCCGGCGCGGAGCGAGCAGGGTGAGATAACGACCGAGCGCTTCCGCGAGCGCGGCCGCCGCTCGGGCGAACGTGTCCAAGGCGGCCTGATGACCGGTGCGAGCCAGATCTGCGACCTCCCGGGCGCTGTCGGCCGTTCCGCCGGCCCGGACGTACTCCCGGACGATGCCGGCAGCCGAGGCGACCGTCTCCAAACAGGCCGCACGTCCGCAGGCACACTGGCGACCGTCGGCCTCGCTGACCGGCCAGTGGCCGATCTCTCCGGCGTATCCCTCGGCCTCCAGCAACCGACCGTCGACCACCGCAGCACCGGCGATCCCGGTGCCGAGAGCGACGAACAACAGGTTGTCGTGGTCCGCGTGACGCAACCGCCACTCGGCGAGGCCCGCGGTGCGCACGTCGTGTCCGACCGCTCCCACCAGTCCAGTCGACTGCTCCAGTCGCTCGCGCAGCGCGACGTCCCGCCAGCCGAGGTTCGGCGCGATGCGAACCACGCCGATGCTCGCATCGACGATTCCCGGGGCAACGACGCCGAAGCCTCGGACGTCTCGACGGCCGCTCGCTTGCTGGCTGATCACCTCGGCCAGCCACGGCACCGATACCGATTCGTCCTCGCGACGGGTCGACAGGCGGGTGACCGGCTCCGGCCCCACCCCGCCGTCGGGTGCGGACCAAGCCGCCTTGGTCAACGTGCCGCCGACATCGACGGCCAGTACGACCCCCGACGAATCGACGGCCATCAGGGGAGCTGGACCGAACGGGTCAGACTACGCGGACGATCGGGATCGAGTCCGAGATCCAGCGCGCGTTGCACCGCGACCCGCTGCGCGAGCACCAGGTCCACCAGTGCGTCCCGGTCCTGGTGCACGAAGGCCGCCCCGGTGGCCGCCACGTCGGCGGCGAGCCCCACCGGCGGCTCACCGAACATCCAGACCGCACGCCCAGGCTCGGCGATGGCGATCGGGCCATGCCTGTAGTCGTACGCGGGATAGGCCTCAGCCCAGCTCGAGGAGGACTCTCGGAACTTCAGCGCCGCCTCGTTGGCGATGCCGATCGTCCAGCCGCGGCCGAGGAAGGTGATCTGATCGACGCCGACGGCTCCCGCGGGCAGCGCTTCGTCGAGGACGGCCTCGGTCTGAGTGGCGAGATCGTCGACGTCGTGGCCCCAGGCGCTTCGGAAGAAGGCGAGCGTCGTGGTCGCAAACCGGGTCTGGACCACCGACTGCTCGTCGGCGAACGACAGATCCACCACTGCTCCCGCTGCCGTCGCGGCAGGGGTGTCCACGTCACCGGTCACGACGGTGGTCGGCACGCGGCCCTCGAGTCGAGCAAGCACGTCGATGACCTCTGATGTGGTCCCGGAGCGGGTCAGCGCGACGACGCGGTCGTATCTGCGGTCAGGCACCTCGGTGGCGGTGAACGCGTCGGACTCGCCCCGACCGGCCGACTCGCGAAGTGCGGCGAGAGCCTGTCCGACGAACCAAGACGTTCCGCAGCCGACGAATGCCACTCGCTCGCCGTCGGCGGGCAGAACCCCGGTCGTTTCGGCCAACCGCCGGGCCGACTCGGCCGCGGTGCGCCAGCAGTCCGGCTGGCTGGCGATCTCTGAGGAGACGTACGGCGTCATTGCTCTCCTAGGTCGAATTCGCGACAGCCGATCAGCGCACGGACTGCGCCGGCTCTTTGCGACAGGCTCAGCCATGCGTTGTAGTAAGAATGCAAGTTTGTCGCGTCAAACGAGCAGATATGAACATATCATGCGGAACATGACCCGCGCCGAACGGCTGGCCGCCATCTTGGAGTTGCTGATCGGCACGGGACGGATCGACGTGGACCAGGCTGCCGGCGCCTTCTCTGTGTCGACCGCGACCATCCGTCGCGATCTGGATCATCTGGCGGACCAGCAACTCCTGTCTCGGACCCACGGCGGCGCCGTACCCAACATCACCAGCTACGACCTGCCGATGCGCTACAAGACCATCGGTCGACATCCCGCGAAGGTCAAGATCGCCGAACGCGCGGCCGCCATGCTCTGGTCGGGTTGTGTCGTCTCGCTCAACGGCGGCACCACTACCGTCGAAGTCGCGCGGGCGATCGCGACGACGGAGGCGCTGCACCGCGGGGTGACCGTGGTGACGAATGCGCTGAACATCGCGACCGAGCTGACCGTTCGGCCCTTCATCAAGATCGTCGTGTGTGGTGGGGTCGCCCGTCCGCAGAGCTATGAGCTCGTCGGCTCGCTCGCCGGCGACACGATGGGTCAGCTCACCTCCGACATCTGCTTCCTCGGAGCCGCAGGCGTCGACGCTATCGGTGGCATCACCATCGCCGACGAGGCCGAGGCGCCGGTGAACCGGATGATGGTGACCCAGGCCAAGCGCAGCTATGTCGTGGCCGACGCCTCGAAGCTCGGCCAGGTCGGCTTCTTCCGGATCTGCCCGCTGGTCCAGGTGACGGGTCTGATCACCGACAGTGCGGCCGATCCGGAACTGCTCGCGGCCGTACGCGCGACCGGGATCGACGTCATCGTCGCCTGAAACCCTGCTTGCTCGCCGGGGAGACCCTGCGCAACGTCTTCACGCATCTGCTCCGAAGACGCGACTCGTGCGGTCACGTAGGGCAGCGTCTTCCAGCACGAGTGTGCCGACCATGCCGGCTCGACGAGTGCCCGGCGCAGCGCGCAAAACGACCCGGAAACCCCATTGACCGGGTTCGAATGCGCGCATACCTTGGTGCCACACGGAAAGGAGGTGGTCCAAAGAATGGTTGACTCTTGGACATGTGAGGTGACGGCCAGCTAGCCGCCGCGCCGTGTGTGAACTGGTCGCCTGGCGGCCGGCTAATCCACAGCCAACACCCGAACCCGCGAGCGCCGGAGTTGTCCCCCGGCCGTCGTCGTCGCCGAACTGGCGAACGAAGACGAAAGCTCGCGGGTTTGTCCATGTCCGGTCAGACCCCGCTCCGGAGGAGGCCCCGTGCGAACGGTCGCCGTCGACCCCGCGCGTCTAGAGCGCTGGCTCACGCGGTTCGCCGAGCGACATGGCTCCATCACCACCGTGGTCGACCCTGATTC
>JBBSQJ010000151.1:0-10423 GCA_038257965.1 Propionibacteriales bacterium | reverse complement strand
TACCGGCTGTCGCGCATCTTCAACATGTACGAACTGACTCTCGCTTAGGTGGCAGATGGCGCCGGGAGTACCCGGCGTCATCTGCCACCTAAGCTCAGCGGCTGGGTCAGAACCCCAATCTCTTGAGGTGCTTGGGGTCGCGCTGCCAATCCTTGAGCACCTTCACCCGCAGATCGAGGTACACCGGGGTGCCGAGCATCGTCTCGATCTGGGCGCGCGCCGCCGCGCCGAGGTCACGCAGCCGCGCTCCCTGGTGGCCGATGATGATGCCCTTCTGGGAGTCGCGCTCGACGATCATCGATGCGTAGATGTCGAGCAACGGCTTGTCCGCGGGGCGATCCTCGCGCAGTCCCATTTCCTCCACGACCACGGTGATCGAGTGCGGTAGCTCGTCGCGCACACGCTCCAGCACGGCCTCCCTGATCAGCTCGGCGACCAGCGTCTCCTCCGGCTCGTCGGTGATCTCACCGTCCGGATACAGCGGTGGACCCTCCGGGAGCAGACTCAGCAGCGTGTCGGCCAGGAGTGGCAGCTGGTGACCCACTCTGGCCGAGACGGGAACGATGTGGGTCCACTCGATGCCCACGCTGCGTTCCAGGTCCGCGATCGCCAGCAAATGCCCAGCCATCCGTTCCGAGGAGACCAGGTCCGACTTCGTGGCGACCGCCACGAGCTCGGGTCTTCTCCGGAGAGCGGCGATCTGGCCGGCCAGGTAACTGTCCCCGGGGCCGACCATCTGGTCGGCGGGCAGGCAGACCCCGATCACGTCTACCTCGGTCCAGGTCGCCCGCACCACGTCGTTGAGCCGTTCCCCCAGCAGAGTCCGCGGCTTGTGCAGACCCGGGGTGTCGATCAGCACGAGCTGGCCGTCCGGGCGGTGCACGATGCCCCGGACGGCGTGTCTGGTGGTCTGCGGTCGCGACGAGGCGATGGCGATCTTGCTGCCCACCAGAGCATTGGTCAGCGTCGACTTGCCGGCGTTGGGCCGCCCGACGAAGCAGGCGAAGCCCGAACGGAAACCGTCGAGCCCCGACCCCTCCGTCGCCACCTCAGGCCTCTATCCGATGGCGCACGGACCCGTCGGTCGCGACGACCCAGACGATGACGGCGCGCCCTGCGACCTCGCGCAGGGCGGCCAGCTCGACGTCGGTGGGTTCGCCCTCTGCCGCGAGTGCAGCCGCCTCCAACCCCGGTGCACCCGAGGAGACTGCCATGGCCACCGCCAGCTGGATCGCCGAGAGGGAGAGGGAGTCCAACCCGACGTTCGTGGCCGCGTACGTCCGTCCGTCCCGGTCGCGGACACAGGCCCCTTGAGCGGCACCGGCCCGCGCGCGCGATGCCCGGGCCAGCGTGATGATCTTGCGATCCTCCGGATCTGTCGGGGTGGCGATGGCGGCGCCTGGGCTGGTCGGTTCGCTCACGACGCCCTCTTTCCTGTCTTGTCTTCACGGCCGGCCTGGCGATCTCGGCGGTTCTCGGACTCGTCCTCGGTCCGCGTTCGCTCGTCACCGCTCTTGCGGCCGGGATCGCCACCGCTCAGCGTGAGAGCGATCCGGGTCGCGGCCTCGACGCTGCGGGTGTCGGTGGGAGTGTCTTGATCGTGGTCGCCAATCCAGGTGGCGAGCACGGTGCCGATCTTGTTGCGGCGTCCGCTCGGCCGTTCGGCGACGAGCTCGATGCCTTGGTAGTCGACCGTCGAACCGGCGATCGGGATCTTGTTCAACAGCTTGGCCATCAGCCCGCCGACTGTCTCCACGTCCTCGTCGTCCAGGTCCTCACCGAAGAGCTCACCGACCTCGTCCAACGGCAACCGGGACGACACGCGATAGCGTCCGTCGGCCAGCTTGGTGATGTCGGTGTTCTCCTCGTCGTACTCGTCGGTGATCTCGCCGACGATCTCCTCGAGGATGTCCTCGATGGTGGCCATCCCGGCAGTGCCGCCGAACTCGTCGACCACGATGACCAGATGCACCCGTTCGAGTTGCATCTCCTTCAGCAGCGCGTCCACCGGCTTGGAGTCCGGGCACCAGACGGGGGCCCGCATCATCGAGTTGACCCGCTCGGCGGTCTGGGTGTCGGGCGAGTCGTAGACCCGTTTGATCACGTCCTTCAAATACAGCACCCCGACGACGTCGTCGAGGCCGTCCCGGATCACCGGGATGCGGCTGAAGCCGGAGCGCAGGGCGAGCGACACGGCCTGCCGGAGCGTCTTATGCTCCTCGATGAACACCATGTCGGTCCGCGGCACCATCACTTCACGGACGATGGTGTCACCCAGGTCGAAGACGGAGTGGATCATCTTCCGTTCCTCGGACTCGATCAGCTCACGAGCCTCGGCCAGATCCACCAGTTCGCGAAGCTCCGCCTCGGTGGTGAACGGGCCTTCGCTGAAGCCCTTTCCCGGGGTGAGCGCATTGCCGATCAAGATGAGCAGCCGAGGGAACGGCCCGAGCACAGTCGTGATCGCCACCAAGGGCCCGGCTGCCGCGCACGCCACCCGGTCGGGGTGCTGGCGCCCGATGGTCCGCGGCGCGACGCCCCACAAGATGTAAGAGACGATGATCATGGACCCGGCTGTGATCAGCACTCGCTCCCACGTCTGGGGGAAGATGCCGAACACGACCAGAGCGACCAACACGATCACGATGACCTCGAGGACCGTGCGAACGAACAGCGCCGTATTCAAATAGCGCGGCGGGTCGTCGACGATCCGACACACCAATCTGGCGCCCGTGTGCCCCTCCGCGACGAGGCGGTCGGCCCGCGCGCTGGAGAAGGAGTAGAGCGCAGACTCGGCCGCTGCGGTGAGGCCGGCGAAGGTGGCCAGGACGAAGGCGATCGCGAGCTGGATCCAGTCGGCCTGGTTCATGGCCGCAGAGTTTCCATCGGCATCTGGTCCTCAGGTACGGACGGCGTCGGGGCGCTGGGTTGCCCATGCCGCGAGCAGCTTGTCCTTGAGACCGAACATCTCGGCCTTCTCCGCCGGCTCGGTGTGGTCGTACCCGAGCAGGTGGAGCAACCCGTGCACCAACAGGTATTCGGTTTCCTCCGATGCCGTCCGACCGTTCTGGGCCGCCTGCCGGGCGGTCACCGTAGGGCAGAGCACGATGTCGCCCAGCAGACCCTCCGGCGGTTCCTCCTCGTCGCTGGGCGCTCGGAGCTCGTCCATCGGGAAGGACAACACGTCGGTCGGGCCGTCTTGCCCCAGGTACTTGACGTGGTACGCGGTCATGGCCGGTTCGTCCACCAGCAGAATGGACAGCTCGGCCAGCGGGTGAATCCGGAGCTGATCCATCGTGAACGTCGCCAGCCGGACCAGAGCCGCCTCGTCGACCGCGGTACCCGACTCGTTGTTGATCTCGACCGTCACGGTGGGCCGCCGATCATCGGCGCGGACGGAGCGCTCATCGGGAGTTCTGGCGCGACTGGCCCGGTGCCGGCTGCGTCGCCTCGAACTTGTCGTAGGCGGCGACGATCCGTCCGACCAGCTTGTGTCGGACGACGTCGTGGTTGGTCAGGTAGCAGAACGAGATGTCATCGACGTCATCGAGGATGCCCTGGACGACGCGCAGTCCGCTGCGGGTGCCGCCCGGCAGGTCCACCTGGGTGATGTCGCCGGTGACGACGATCTTGGCTCCGAAGCCGAGCCGGGTCAAGAACATCTTCATCTGCTCCATCGAGGTGTTCTGGGCTTCGTCGAGGATGATGAACGCGTCGTTCAACGTACGACCACGCATATAGGCCAAGGGTGCGACCTCGATGGTCCCGGCCGTGAGCAGGCGTGGGATCGAGTCTGGGTCGACCATGTCGTGCAGCGCGTCGTAGAGCGGCCGCAGATAGGGATCGATCTTGTCGTTCAACGTCCCGGGCAGAAAGCCCAGGTGCTCGCCGGCCTCGACCGCGGGACGGGTGAGGATGATCCGGTTGACCTGCTTGTTCTGCAGCGCCTGGACCGCCTTCGCCATCGCCAGATAGGTCTTGCCGGTGCCGGCCGGGCCGATGCCGAAAACCACCGTGTGCTTGTCGATGGCGTCGACGTACCGCTTCTGGTTGAGGGTCTTCGGGCGGATCGTGCGGCCGCGAGTGGACAAGATGTTGTGGGTCAGCACGTCCGCCGGGCGAGCTTCCTCCCGAGCGGCGAGCATGCTGCAGATCCGCTCGACGGCATCGCCGGTCAGGCCCTGCCCGGTGCGCAGCACGGTGATGAGTTCGTTGACGACGTCGACGCCGAGGGCCGTCGCCTGGGGAGGTCCGCTGAGGGTGATCTCGTTGCCGCGGACGTGGATGTCGGCTTCGAGCTCCCGCTCGAGGATCCGCAAGAACGAGTCGCGGGGACCGAGCACGTTGACCATGTCGATCGAGGCCGGCACCGTGACTCGGCGCAAACCCTCGACATGAGGGGTGCCCGCGGCGGCAGGCGACCGGTCAGGGATGGGTGCCGAGATTTCGGAGCTGGTCAGGATTCCTCACAACGTGATCGACGGTGTTGCGTCCCCATCCTATAGACCCCGCTCAGCCACCTGAAGTGGAAATGTCTCACCGCCCCGGAGGCGGGGTCAAACGGCGGCAAACCGATCGAGCGCCGAAACCAGTTCGTCGAAGATCTGCGGTTCGGAGTAGGCGTGGCCGGCGACCGGCATCAGCCGCAGCTCGGCCTCCGGCCAGGCCTTGTGCAGGTCCCAGGCGGTCACCGCCGGGGTAGCGACGTCGTAGCGGCCCTGCACGATCGCGCCGGGGATGCTGCGCAACCGCCCCGCGTTCGCGATCAACTGGTTGTCGCTGAACCAGCCGCGGTTGACGAAGTAGTGGTTCTCGATCCGTGCGAAGGCCAGCGCATACGAGGGCTCGCTGAAGTCGGCTATCAGCGCCTCGTCGGGCTCGAGGCTGATAGTGGATGCCTCCCAGCTGCTCCAGGCGACGCCTGCCGGGCCGTGCACGGCCGGATCGGGATCGAAGAGCAAGCGGTGGTAGGCCGCGATGGTGTCGCCGCTGAATTCTTCGCCACCCAGCGGTGCCAGGAAGGTCTCGTAGCGCTCGGGGAAGAGCTGACCCGCGCCGCCGTTGTAGTAGAAGTCGAGCTCGCTGGGTCGCAGGGTGAAGATCCCGCGGAGGACGAGTTCGCTGGTGCGCTCGGGATACTTCTCGCTGTAGGCCAGCGCCAAAGAGCTGCCCCACGACCCCCCGAAGACCAACCAGCGCTCGATTCCGCGGGCCGCGCGCAGCCGTTCGATGTCGGCCACCAGATGCCACGTCGTGTTCGCGCTCAGGTCAGCGCCCCGGGCACTGGCGTGCGGCACACTGCGACCGCAGCCTCGTTGGTCGAACGCGACCACGCGATAGCGCTCCGGGTCGAACAGCCGACGCTGCCCCGGGTTGATGCCGCCCCCCGGTCCACCGTGGAGGAACACCACCGGCTTTCCGTTCGGGTTGCCGAACTCTTCCCAGTAGACCTGCTGACCATCGCCGACGTCGAGCATCCCGGTGGCGTGCGGCTCGGTGACGGGCCATCCGCTGAGCACGGCTACCCCTCCGGGACGATGTGCATCGCCGCCTCTTCGGCACTCGCCGCGGCACCGTCGATCCCGACGTCCTCGCCGACCAGATCTTTCTCGTCGTCGGGGCCGATGCCTGCGTTCGGGTCCACCAGCCGGCCGGCGCGGGCGTCACCGACCTCGCCGTCGTCGAGGTTGTCCTGATAGGCGTCGTCATCGTCGAAGTCCTCGTCGGGCACCTCTTCGGCCAACCGCTCCTCGAGCGTCTCGTGCTCGCCGTGCCGCAACCCGGCGGAGTAGTTCTCCGGCGGGGAGTAACCCTCGTCGAGGATGTCGTCGACGCCTCGGTTGTCCAGCGAGTCCTCGGGCTGAACCTGGTCCAGTTGCTCCGAGGGATCGCGTACGTCCTCATACTGATCGCTCATGTGCCCAGCCTGCCATGTGCCCACCGAGAGGCTGCAGCGGAGAAGACTTGTTCCGAGTGCGCGCCACGTCCCGCGTGCCGCCGACTCGCCCAGGGCCGCACCACATCCGGTCGGGATTCTGTCGAGGGTATTTAGACCCGCGAAGTCCCGCACGGGCCGTGACCAGCGCGAGTGCCTTCGGCCCTGGTCACTAACCGCTCACCGTCCGTATGTTCGATTCCAGATCGCCGAACCACGGGCGGCGGCGTGCGCATTAGAGGAGAACCCATGACCAACGTCATCACTGTGCCGACCTCGACGACGTGGGTGCATCGTTTCGACCAACTGGACGAGATCGAGAGCCGGATCGAGGGCGGCTGGGACTCGGTACGCGCGCTGCTCGGCGGAAAGGGCGCCAACCTCGCCGAGATGACGCGACTGGGTATTCCGGTGCCGCCTGGCTTCACCGTCGACACGCAGGCCTGCCTTCGTCACATCGACAACGACAACACGATGCCTGACGATGTCTGGGATCAGGCCGTCGAGGCATTGCACGAGGTCGAGGCAAGGGTGGGCAAGCGCCTGGGGGATGCGCGCAGCCCATTGCTGGTCTCGTGCCGCTCGGGCGCGAAGTTCTCGATGCCGGGCATGATGGACACCGTCTTGAACATCGGCCTCAACGACCAGACGGCCCGAGGACTGATCGCGCTCACCGGCGACGAGCATTTCGTGCTGGACTCCTACCGGCGGCTCATCCAGATGTTCGGCACAGTGGTCCTTGGGCTGCGTGAGGATCTGTTCGAGAACGTCTTGTCACGCGCTCGAACAGCGCGTGGAGTGGAGAGCGATTCCGACCTCACCGCGGCCGACCTCGAGACGGTGGTCGCCCGGTTCAAGGACATCGCGCCCCGGTTCCCGACCGAACCCACCGAGCAGCTGCGGATGGCCATCGAGGCGGTTTTCGACTCCTGGAACGGGAGGCGGGCGATCGACTATCGCAACGCGGCAGGTATTCCGCACGATCTCGGCACCGCGGTCAACGTGCAGGCGATGGTCTTCGGCAACCTCGGCGCGAACTCCGCCACCGGCGTGTGCATGACCCGCAGCGGGGCGACCGGTAAGCCGGGTTTGGAGGGGGATTTCCTGATCAACGCCCAAGGCGAGGACGTCGTATCGGGAACCCGCGCCACCCGTCCGATCGAGGCTCTGGGCCAGGTCCTGCCCGACGTCTACGCCCAGTTGCAGGATGTGGCAACCAAGCTGGAAGTTCGCTACCGAGACATGCAGGACATCGAGTTCACCGTCGAATCCGGCACGTTGTGGCTGCTGCAGACCCGCGACGGCAAGCGCACCGCCCAGGCCGCCGTACGGATCTGCGTCGATCTCGCCACCGACGGAATGCTCACGCGCAAAGAGGCCGTACGACGGGTGACACCGGGTCAGATCGACTTCTTCCTCCATCCGCAGCTGGCGGCCGATGATCGAATCCGAGCCGCCGAAGAGGGACGACTGGTAGCTACCGGCCTGAACGTCTCGCCAGGTGCCGCCGTCGGCATCGCTGCCTTCGACCCCGATGTAGCCCAACGACTGGCGAGCGACGGCCGCAAGGTCATCCTCATCCGGCCCGAGACCAAACCGGACGACGTCCACGGCATGCTCGCCGCAGAGGGCATCTTGACCACGCGCGGGGGCCGAACCAGCCACGCCGCCCTCGTTGCACGGCAGTTCGGTAAGCCGGCGGTCGTGGGGGTCGGTGCTCTCGAGGTCGATCTGATCGCCCACGTGGCTACGGTCGGTGAACTGACCATCGAGGAGGGCGACTGGCTGTCCATCGACGGCAGCACCGGCGAAGTCTTCCTCGGCCAGCTGGAGACGTTCGTGCCCGACATCAGCGATCAGTGGCTCTCCAAGCTGCTCTCCTGGGCCGACGATTTTCGCACGCTCGGCGTCCGAGCCAACGCCGACTACCCGCAAGACGCGCGGCGGGCTCGGGACTACGGCGCGGAGGGGATCGGACTGTGCCGGACCGAGCACATGTTCTTCCAGTCCGACCGTTTGGCCGTGATGCAGCGAATGATCATGAGCGACTCGGTGACGGAGCGCCGCGACGCGCTGGAGGAGCTTCGGCCCCTTCAGCGGGCCGACTTCCTCGGGCTTTTCCAGGCCATGGAAGGTCTCCCGGTGATCATCCGGCTCGTCGACCCTCCGCTGCACGAGTTCCTGCCGACCTTCGAGCAGTTGTCCGAGCGGCTCACCGACGCCAAGATCCGGTTGTCCGCCGCGGGCTCGCTGGACGAGGTCGACGAGCTGCTGAGTCGGCTCCGCAAGGACGAGGACCTGCTGCGACGGGTGCGGATCCTCCACGAGTCCAATCCGATGCTCGGGCTGCGAGGCGTCCGGTTGGCGATCCGCCACCCCGAGATCTTGCAGATGCAGGCCCGGGCGATCTTCGAGGCCGTCTGTGACGCCGTGGAGAAGGGTTATGACCCGCATCCGGAGGTCATGGTGCCGCTGACCAGCGATGTCGGCGAGCTGATCCGCGCCCGGCAGATCATCGACGCTGAGGCGCAGGCGGTGTTCGCCGAACGCCAGATCGAGGTCAGCTATCAGGTCGGCACCATGGTGGAGACGCCGCGGGCGGCGCTCACGGCTCAGCGACTCGCAGAACACGCGGACTTCTTCTCGATCGGCTCCAACGACCTGACCCAGATGACCTACGGGCTCAGCCGCGATGACGCGGAAACCAGCTTCTTGCTCGACTACCTGCGTTCCGGGATCTTCGACCAGGATCCCTTCACCTCCATCGACCCGCAAGGTGTCGGCCCCCTGATCGACCTGGCCGTCTCGGCGGCCAACAAGACGGGACGGCAGCTCGAGGTCGGCGTCTGCGGTGAGCACGGCGGAGATCCGACGTCGATCATCTGGTGTCACCAGCACGGGCTCAGCTACGTCAGCTGCTCACCCTTCCGCGTTCCCGTCGCTCGGCTCGCTGCGGCGCAAGCCGCCCTGGCCGACCCTTCGGCAGGCACGATCGACCAGGCCGATGGACGCTGACTCACGCCCCCAGTCGGGGGCCACTGGGGCCCAGCGGAACCTCGGGATGGGACTTCTGGCCCTGCCCCTGGCCCGGTGCCGGCCCGAGACTGGCGTCAGGTGATCGTCCTCGGTCGACACGCAACGACACGTCGGACCGGAGCACAAGAATCGAATACTCAGCGAGGAGTCAACAGATGACCGCCGCCGTTCGCAAGGAGCAGTCCGAGCTGCTACGTCACGCCGCAGCCCGCGCCGGACTGGCGCCGTCGGTGCACAACACCCAACCGTGGCGCTTCCGGCTCACCGAGAACCGACTCGAGCTCGCCGCCGACCGCGAGCGTCAGCTGCGGGTGCTGGATCCAACGGGTCGTCACCTCATGATCGGCTGCGGCAGCGCGCTGTTCAACGCTCGTGTCGCGCTGGCTGCGGCCCGGCGCGAGATCGCGGTCGAGCGCTTCCCAGACGGCGAATCCACTGATCTGCTGGCCCGGATCACACTGTCGGACCGGACGGCACCGTGGACTCCGCTGGTCCGGCTGGAACCGGCAATCGAGCTGCGGCACACCAATCGGCGGGACTTCTTCGACAAGGACGTTCCCGAGGAGATCGAGTACGAACTGGTCACCGCAGCGTCCGCCGAGGACGTGACCGCGTTCGCGGTCCACACCGAGGAGCACCGCCGAGTGGTCGCGGGGCTGGTCCGGGAGGCGGACGAGATCCAGGCAGACAGCCCCGCCTACCTGGCCGAGCTTCGCAGCTGGACCACCGAGATGGGCAAGCGTCCCGATGGCATCACGGCCCGTTCCTACCCCAAGTCCACCTCCACCCGAGCAGAGGTGCCGATCCGGGACTTCGACGCCGGGATCTCCGGTCAGATGGCTCCGGTGCTCGATTCGAGCCGCGACCAGTGTCTGTTGATCCTGGGCACGGCGCAGGACACGCCGCTGGCGTGGCTGCGAACCGGCGAGGCACTCCAGCGACTGTGGCTCGAAGCCACCCGATTGGACTACGTGGCCAGCCCGATCACCCAGGTGATCGAGGTGGAGGCGATCCGGGACCGGCTTCGCATCGCACTTGATCTTCCGGTCCACCCACACATTCTGATGCGAGTCGGACAAGCTGCGCCCAACATCACCACCAACCGACGCCCCCTCGATCAGATGGTCGACGACGTCGACAATTGACCGGCACGTTGCGCCCTGAAAATCGTCGAAGGGCAATAGGAAGTTGCACCCTGAGCTTGTCGAAGGGTGCCCGGAACTCGTGCCCTGAGCTCGTCGAAGGGCAATTGGACCTCGTGCCCTGAGTTTGTCCAAGGGCGCCCGGAACTCGTGCCCTGAGCTCGTCGAAGGGCGCCCGGAACTCGTGCCCTGAGCTCGTCCAAGGGCGCGCCCGGAACTCGTGCCCTGAGCTCGTCGAAGGGCAATTGGACCTCGTGCCCTGAGCTCGTCGAAGGGCCCCCGGAACTCGTGCCCTGAGCTCGTCGAAGGG
>JBBSQJ010000150.1:0-10453 GCA_038257965.1 Propionibacteriales bacterium | reverse complement strand
CGGGCCGTCCTCTGCCACCGTGAGGCAACGGTGTGCGGTGACGAACGGCACACCCAGCGATGCTCCGATGTCGAACGAGGCGCTGTCGGGCAGCATCACGACCTGTCGGGCCGGCACGACGGTGAACTCGGCAGCCGTACCCAGGGGATGCCGGTAGGCGGCCTCGTGAACCCAGACCCGCAGACCGATCAACGCCGAGCCGATGCCCTCGCCGGCAGCGTCGACCGACCAGGCCCCGTCGTGGTTCGGTGTCTGGGGCGGGTCGACCGGTTGGCCGGCTTCCGTCCCACGACGCGACTTCCAGTCGGTGGGGTTGACCCCGGACCGATGGATCCGGACGCGTACCTCGCCCGGTCCCGGTTCGGGATCCGGCTCCTCGACGACCTGCAGAACATCCGGTCCGCCGGTCTCGGTGTAGACGACTCTTCGCATGACCCGTGTCTACCCCGGTGGCCTGACCTGCGTGCCACCGGGTTCGCTGCCCCGGTCCTGGATCTAGGCCTCCTGGCGCTGTTCGCCCACTCCTGGCTCCGGGTCATCACTATGCGCGGTCGCGCTGGCCTTCGTCGGCATGTCATCTGCGACGGCGACGTGTTCGAGCACTCAGGGCCGGCGACGGCGGGCGGAGATGCCGATCATGGCAGTCCCGCCGAGCACGAGCAGCCCGGCAAGCAGTCCGACGACGGTCATCAGCGTCGATGCGCCAGTGCCGGCCAGCCAGCCGCCGGACGAACCGCCGGTCGACCCTCCGCCAGTGCTCCCGTCGTTGTTTCCGGCAGCCGGGCCGGAGGAGGTGGTTGCGGAAGGGGGCGACGAGGCCGATGGGGGCGAGCTCGGGGAGGCTGACACCGTCGGCGACGCGCTGGGGGTCGTCGAGGGACTCGGCGACTCCGGAGCTGCCCGGTTCGTGATCGTCACCACCGGGATTTCGACCTCACCACCGACCGGGATGGTCGCGGTCTTCGCGTGGTCCTCACCGTCGGCGTCGCTGATCAGCCCGCCGCTGTCGGTCTCCCAGACCGAGCAGGCCGCTCGGGCCGGCAGGGAGGTCCTGGTCACCGACTCATCGGCGCCCAGGGCAAAGGTTCCGGCCGCCACCTCCACCGAGTCCCCAGGCTCACCTGCGGAGTTCTCCGGGCGAAGCGTGCAGCGGTAGGCGAACTGGAACGGTCCTCCGGCCACGGAGTCGACGACCTGCTTGCGGACCGTCAGATCGCCGAACACCAGCGCAACCCCGGTCTTGATCGGCTCGGTCGCCGGCAGCTGGACGATCCGCCCCTCGTCGGAAAAGAACTCGGTGTGGGCGAACGAGTTCCAGGCGATCATGTTCTGCGACGGTTCGCTGGGAGCCGGTGGGGCGGCCATCCGGAACCGGAGCGCGGTCGAGCCGCCAGGGGCGAGCCCCGGGGTGAACCCGATGGTGCCACGGAACGCCTGGGTGCCGGCGTCGTACGACGTCGCCCAGTCGCCGTCGGGACAGTTCGTCGGCGGCCGATCCAGCTCGGTCGTGCATGGCGAGGTCTCGGCGCTGTAACCCACATCCAGGTTTCCGGCGCCGGCCAGCCTGACCGGGCTGAGCAGGGTCGGCGGCTCGCGCCACTGGGTGCCTCGATCCTCGCTCGTCAAGATCACGCCGGTGTCCGCGGAGTGCGGAAACACGTCGACCACTCGGACCTCGGTTGCCGGGTTCGTCCCCGAATTCGTCACTCGCAGGTAGAAGTCGAATCCTTGCCCGGGCGCGACCCGCGCCACGCAGGGATAGCGGGTGAAGGACTGGCCGTCGACGTCGAGCGTTGGGCACAGTGGATCGCCGATCTCTCGCGGCTCATCCCTGACGGCGTTCCACCAGCCCAGGCTCGGATCCCCCGCGACCCACTTCTCGGTCCGGATCGCGTTACCGGCCAAGGTGGTCACCACGCTCGCCGAGGTACAGAACAGGCCCTCGCCGTACGCGTCGTCGTCGACCGCGGTCCCGGGCCGGCGCCCGCCGTCGGCGCAGGTCAGGTCGTCACGGTCGGCGCTGCCTCCGGCCCGGTTGGTGATCGTGTCGCCGGCCGTCACTCCGGGCGCGAGCTGCACCGAGAAGGTGATCGTGATCGTCCCGCCCGGCAGCAGTTGGAGGCCCGGGAATCGCCACCGCAGGGCGGTTGCTCGACCCGTCCCGTCCTGAGTGGGTTCGAAGACGGGATCGCCCGGTTCCGGGGCACCGGTCGGCTGGTTGATCGTCACCGTGTACGAACCGGACGGATTGGCCGGGGCGAACTCGAGCTGAGCCGGGAACGGGTCGATGATCACCGGGTCGGGCAGCGGCCCGGTGCCGGTATTGGTCATCGACAGCGTGAACGGGATCGGTTCGCCGGGCTGCGCGCTGGTGTCGGCGGACTTGTCGAACCGCAGCCCGGCCGTGCCCGACGTCAGCTCATGGGTCGCGGTGCTGTCCGGGATTGCCGCGAGATCTCCGTTCTGGCGCGTCGTCTCGTAGCCACCGTCCGCGGTGTCGGACAGCGTCGTCGGCACCGGCTGCGAGGCGTCGGAGCGCAAGGTGGCGCGGGGCTTGATGTCGATGCAGACGCTCGCGCCGGTGCAGTTGCCGCGAACCGGGAAGTTCCCACCCGGTTTTATCGTGAAGCTGTCGTCGGCGACGCTGAAGGTGATCCGGAAACCTTCGACATCTCCCGGATCAACGCCGGCTGGCAGGGATGGGGTCTTGCTCGCCGTGCGATTGCCCGTGATGAAGTCTCCACCGGGATTGTCCGGACTGGGGCACCCGGTCGTGCAGACGTCGACCTGGACTCGATTGGACGACGGCGGGAAGTTCACCCGGATAGCCCCGGTGACGTCAACGGCGTCGAAGAAGTCGGGATCGACGTCGGTGACGACCAGCCGCTTCAGCCACAAGGTGCCGGTGTTCTGCGCGGCCAGCTTCACCTGAACGGTCTGACCGGGCAGACCGGCCTGCGGACGAACCGACGTCGCCGGGCTGATCGACTTCTGTACCGAGGCACCCTCACTGGGCTCGGTGGCCGTGATCGCCGAAGAACAGAAGTCTGTTGCCGGTTGGCTGTCGGAGCCGACCGACGCGCAGTTCTGGATCCGGGTTCCGACCTCGACGCCGTCGCGGAGCAGCACTTTTGCCGAGGCGGCGTACCGCTGGCCCGGCGCCAGCGGCTCGGTGACCCGGACCCGAAAGCCGAGCGCGCGGGCGAGCAGCGCGGGGTCCCCGGTGTCGTACGGCACGTAGTCGTCGGCGTCGGGGTCGTAGACCTCCGCCGTCGCCGCGGGCGAACCCGGCAGGGACAGTGAGGAGAGCCGAATGGAGCGGAACGGATTGTTGCCGGCGGTGGGATCCGGCGGGTCGACGAGCGTCACCCCGGTGGCGGGGACGGTGCCGTTGTTGGTGAACGACAGGTCGAATGTCCGTGGCAGCCCAGGCAGGATCGTCGGCAGCTCGGCGGACTTGACGCCCTGCAGCCGGGAGAACGCGGGCTGCACCTGGATCGATGCGCAGTCGGCGGCGGCGGCCGACCCGACCCCGTTGATCGAGCTCGTGGCCGTTCCTGAGGCGCAGTTCTGGACTCCGGCCGAGTCGCCGCCGACCAGATCGTCGGCGGTCACGTTGCCGTTCAGACGACCCTGGACACCCAAGGTGGCGCCCGTTCCCGGACGGATCGTGCCGTTCCCGTTGTCGTCGAGTCCGGAGAAGGTGGCGACGACGCCGTCCGCCCGGCCACCTTGACAGGGAACGGGCTGGTCGACCGTCGTCGGTGGGGGCTGGAAGGGCCGGGAGATGACCGTGCCGGCACAGTCGTAGCTCACCTCGGCTCGGGTAGCGCCGGCGGGAAAGATCAACCGGGTGTTCGTCACGTCGAACTTGTCCCACTCGCCGCGGGAGGCGGTGGACGGCTCGGTGATGGTGACCTCGGCCACCGGGAACGGCGAGGTGTTGGTGGCGACGACGAGCCCGGAGACCAGCGAGCTCTCCCCGTCGACGGCCTGCCCGTTCGCCCGATAGTCGGCGTTGCTGTCGGCGAAGAACGTCTTGTCCAGGCCCATCGTGGCCTGCGCGGGCTGAACCGCGTACGTCGCGCAGGCCGGCGAACCGGACACCGTGCCGAGGACCGGGTCAGCACCCGACGGCGAGGCGCAGTTGGTGACGTCGTCGCGACTGGTCGGGCTGTAGGGCTCGCCGGTGCTGCGCAGGGTGTCGCGCAGGACCGTGTCGATCCGGACCGAGCCGGGGTCCGGGCTGGTCGGGATCGGTGCTCCGGCGGCGTCGGTGAAGACGAACCGCAGGCCGCTCACCTGCGCTGCGGTGACCCCTGCGGGCAGACTCAGCGCCGGACCCGGCTGCGCGGCGGAGGCGCGATAGTCGTCATCGGCACAGGCCGACCGGGCCTTCGTGCACGCGAGCACGGTCACCTGATCAGAGCCCGGCGGGAAGCTGACGGGGCCGATGCCGGTCACGGTGAACCGCTCGAACGTGTCCGCGCTCGCGTCCTCCACGGTCAGCGAGTCGACCCGTGCCGTCGACGACGACGCGTTGCGCACGCCCAGCGTGATGGTGCCCGCCTCGCCGGTGCCCGCAACGGCGCTGCCGTCGCTCCAGGTCTTCGTCGCCACCGGCCGGACGACCCGCGGCACCTGCACCGTCACGTCGGCCCCGTCGGTGGCCGTGGATGCGTTGTCCGCGGTCACCGTGGCGGTGTTGGGGATCACCGTTCCTGCGACTACCGTGCTGTCCTCGGGGAGCCGGACGCCGACTTCCACGTTGTTGGACGATCCGGCCGGAAGCCCGACCGAGCCCGGTGGGCTCGGTGCCGGCAGCGCGATCTTGTAGACGATCTCCAGTCGGCGGGTCGCCGGGTCGTAGCTGACCGTTCGGTCGCTGTTGCTCTGCGGCAGGGCAGTGACGTCGACTCCCGGCGGCAACGTGTCGACCAGGGTCGCGTTCTCACACGCCTCCGTCAGCCCCGAGCAACGAGGCACGATGGTGTAGCGGAATTCGTCGCCAGGGCGCGCCGTGGTGACCGATGCGGTCTTGGAGACACCGAGGGTGGATGCAGCCACGGCAGGGCCCGTACCCACGATGGCCAGCGTGAAGAAGACCGACAGGCCGATGACTGATGCGGCGACTCGCCGCGCCCGGCGGGGCATCGTCGCCATGGCTCCCGAGGTCACGTGTCAGCCGAGGGCGGGGGCGGTCGGGTTGTTGGCGACGCCCTCGTCGACCGGCGTGCTCGTCACTGGGATGGCCACCGGGGCCGATGCGACGCGGAACGGAGATACTCAGTCATCGAGGTTGCCTTCCGGGGGATGAAAGCCGCACGTGCCATCGAGCACGCGAACCGCTGCGCAGTCGCGAAGCAGAGCATAGGACACATTTCCTGAAATGGATACCCGGACAGCCGTTGCGCGGCGCACCGCCACCCCAGAGACCGCCACCTCAGCGCCACCCTCAGAGCCGCCACCTCGTGGCGCCCAGATCCGCGGCCGCCACCTCAGAGGCGGGCAGGACCTCGATCAGGAGCGTGCACCGAGGTCAAGATGGCGAGGGTGGAGGCGCGCAGATCTCGGTCCAGGCCCGTCGCGGTCCGCTGGGTCTCCTGGCTCTGAGACTCGCGCTCCCAGGCCGCGAACGTAGCAATGGCTGCGCGGACCGCGATGGAGACCCTGAGCGTGGGATCGGGGTCGCCGGCCTCACCGATGAGCCACTGCATGCGCTGGAAGATGCCATGCAGGGTGTCGAGCGGTTGCTCGCCGGGATACGCGTCGAGCTTCTTCTGCAGGTGCGGGACGACCAGCAGCGGGTACCCCCGCAGGGCATCCTCGTTGAGCCGGGCCCAGTAGCTCGGGTGTCGCGCGTCGAGATAGTTGGCGAAGGGTGTGATGTAGAGATCGACGAGCAGTTCCAGCGTCCACTCGATCGGCTCGAGTTGGGCTATCATCTCGCGGCGCTGCTGATTGACCACCGAACTCCCTCGGAACCACACCGCATCGAAGAGCCTCTGCCGGCTGCCGAAGTGATAGGTGATCGCGGAGTTGTGACGCTGTCCTGCACCCAGGATGATCGCCCGCGACGAAGCAGCCTCGGACCCCCGCTCCGCCACCAGCTTCTCGGCCGAGTCCATCAGCAACTCGAGCACACCCACATCGCTCCGCGTCCGCGAAGGTGGCGAGGGCGGCGCTGACGCTGCCGATGAACCGGAGGAGCTTCTCACGTTCGCACGACTTCCGCGGTGGTCGAGTTGAATGGTGTCTGCTCCGTCCATTATCGCCCACTGCGCGAATCGGCCATCGCGTTCGAATTCCCGCGAGCTTGCCGCCAGGGAGGAGAGCGGGGGCGACCTTCTTGTGTCTCTCTGCGTTCATCCTAGCGACTACTGTTCAACATACTGAACGCGGACTAGACTACACCGAGCAAGTTCACCGAGCCGGGAGAAGCGATGAACAAGTCCGATGCCCACCTTCGCGTTGTTGTCGCCACGCCGCTGAGCGAGGAGAACTGCCGGCGGATCCTTCAACTCGAGCCCAGGATCGAGCTGATTCGCGATCAGAGTCTCTATCCCCCGATGCGCCACGCCGCCGACTTCTCCGGAGACCCGTCGTTTCGCCGCACACCCGAACAGCAACACGCGTTCGAGGACATGGTGGACGACGCGGAAGTGCTCTACGGCATCCCGGACGTCGACCCGGCCGCGCTGAAACGCACGGTGGAGGCCAATCCGAGCCTGCGCTGGGTGCACATCATGGCTGCCGGTGGCGGGGGGCAGGTCAAAGCGGCCGGCCTGAGCGCCGACCAGCTGGAGCGAGTCGCCTTCACGACGTCGGCAGGTGTGCACGGCGGTCCGTTGGCCGAGTTCGCCGTCTTCGGACTGCTGGCCGGCGCCAAGGATCTCCCGCGACTACGCGACCAGCAACGAGACCACGACTGGAGCGGCCGCTGGGAGATGCGGCAGGTTTCTGAGATGACCGTCCTCGTCGCCGGCCTGGGAGGCATCGGCACCGAGGTCGCGCGGCGTGTCGCGGCGCTGGGTGGACGGGTCATCGGGACCAGCCGGCACGGCCGGCCAGTGGATCACGTCGACCAGGTGATTGCTGCCGACGAGCTCGCGGCAGCCGTGCCCGAGGTGGACGCCATCATTTCGACGCTGCCTGGAACCGCCGCAACCGACAAGCTGATCGGGGCGGACGTGCTGGCCGCAGTGAAGCCGGGCACCATCTTGGTCAATGTCGGCCGCGGTACGGTCATCGACGAGGAAGCCCTGGTGCCCGCGCTCGCGGATGGCCGGATCGGGTTCGCTGCACTCGATGTGTTCGCCACCGAGCCGTTGCCATCCGACAGTCCGCTGTGGGATGCCCCCAACGTGTTGGTCAGTCCCCATACGGCTGCACTGAACGCTGCCGAGGACAGGTTGATAGCCGAGCTGTTCGCCGCCAATGCCACCCGCTTCCTCGACGGGCAGGATCTGATGAATCGGATAGACACGGTTGACTTCTACTGATCAGGAGTCGGGTGATCAGCGGCCGGGTGAACCGGAACGGTCGCCCGCCCCGGCGGTGACCCGGTCGCTGGCCATCCTGACCCTGCTTACCAACGCCCGCGGCGAGCCCCTGGGTCTGGCCGACCTGGCCCGCGGTATCGGTGCTGCAAAATCGTCGACGTCCAATCTCTGCCAGGCGTTGGAGGAAGGCGAGATGATCACGAGGACGTCGGGTGGGTACGTCCTCGGTAGGCGAACTGCCGAGCTCGGCGGCGCCTTCATCGCGCAGTTCAGCCAGATGCGAGAGTTCTACGCCTATTGCGAAGCCGCGCCGATGCTTCGCCACGAGGTCGTGCAGATCGCCATGTTGCACGGCACCGAAGCGGTCTACTTGGCGGGCCACGAGGGTCGCGCACCGATGAGGCTGACGGCCAGCATCGGCAGTCGGTTACCGGCTGCCCCGACGGCGGTCGGCAACGCCTTGCTCACCACGCTCACCGATGCCGAGATCCTCGAGCGGTTCCGCAGCCCGCAGCACTTCCCCCGACTGACCGAGAACAGCGTACGGACCGTGCCGCGCCTGCTGGCCAAGATCAAGGCCGCACGCGAACGCGGCTATGCGATCGACGACAACGAGGTCCACCTTGGAATCTACGGGGTGGCCGTCGTGCTACCGCCATGGACCAGCGGCGACGAGCCGCTGGCCATGGGCACGTCGTTGATGACCGCAGCCGCGACACCGGAGTTCGTCGCCGCCGTCGTGGCCGAACTCCGCGACGGCGTCCGCCGGCTCGGCAACCCCCTGTACGGCGCGGCTTGGGCCTGATACCCAGATGATCGCCGACAACGTTCACTCTACTGAACCCCCGTTCATCCACTGTTACGCTATCCATACTGTCCACATCACAAGAGATGCCGCCGTGTTTGCTGACCGCCTTGCACCGCCCGTCGAATAATCGGATGATCCCGACTATGCTGCCCACCGAACGGGCAGGAGCACGGCCGTGAACCTCTTCGACCTGACCGGCAAGACGGCGCTGGTGACCGGCTCCAGCCGAGGGATCGGCTACGCACTGGCCGGCGGACTGCTCGAAGCCGGCGCCCGTGTCGTCGTCCACGGCCGCAACAACGACGTGGCCGAGTCCGCCGCAGGCACGCTGCGTGAGGTGACCGGGGGGCGGGCGATGGTGACGACGTTCGACGTGACAGATCCCACCGCCGTCGACAACGGAGTCGCTCGGATCGAAGCCGAGTGGGGCACGCCCGACATCTTGGTCAACAACGCCGGAATCCAGCGCCGGAACCCGTTCACCGAGTTCGCCGTCGAGGACTGGAACGACCTGCTGGCCACCAACCTGACCAGCGCCTTCCTGGTCGGACAGCGGATCGCGCGCGGGATGGTCGCGCGCGGTAGCGGCAAGATCGTCAACATCGGCTCGGTTCAGAGCCGGCTCGCACGACCCGGTATCACGCCGTACAGCACCACCAAGGGCGGGATCGTGATGCTCACCCAGGGCATGTGCGCCGACCTCGGACCGCAGGGAATTCAGGCCAATGCGCTCGCTCCGGGCTACTTCGCGACCGAGCTCACCAAGGCCCTCGTCGACGACTCCGAGTTCAGCGGCTGGGTGGCGCAGCGCACCCCCGCGGGCCGTTGGGGTCAGGTCCACGAACTCGTGGGGGCGCTGGTGTTCTTGTCGTCCGCCGCGTCGGACTTCGTCAACGGACAGGTGATCTACGTCGACGGCGGGATGACCGCGGTTGTCTGATGATCATGGAAGTTCACGACACGAGTATCCGTTGGAGGAGGCCTTCGAGGCGTTCACGGCGATGGATCCCTCGCAGTCGGCCAAGCGCGAGGCAGGCAAGAACGCGGATGTCTTCAGATACAACTGTAGTTGTAGTCCAGGTCTTCGTCGATGTATTGATTCAACGTCACCGGACCGCCGGTCAGGCCCGCGAGAAACGTGCAGCGATTCTGTGCATTGACAGCATTGAACGCACCCGCCATCCAACTGGGCGCGTTCTTGAGATTGGCGCCGACGGCCGGGTTGTCTTCCTCCGGTGCGCTCAGCGTAATGCCGACGATCTGACGCCACTGGTAACTGGTGGAGTAGAGGCCGACTGTGACGACCCCCTCAGCGGCGTAGAACTGTTTCATACCCTCAAGCGATGCTGTGTTCTTCGCGTAGGCTTCGGCGCCATCGCGCTGCCAGGAGTTCATGGTTTCGACATCCAGCCACCACCGGTAGTCCGACGCCAGGTCGCTCACCCCTGCCTCGCGGGCGGCGGGGGCGAATCGCTGGTCGACGGCTTCCACGGCCCGATTCCAACCGTATTGCCACGAGCAGGCGAGATCATTGGTGAACCCGCGAAAGTTCCCCGGCGTCGCAGCACAGCGGCCGTACGGATTTCCGCGCACGTCATCGGTGCTCGCGTAGGAGTCGTCGCCGCGGACGTCGACATTGTCGATCGGCCAAGTGGAGACGTCGTACTCCTCGAGCACCTCGCCCGGATTGGCGGTATTCACGTAGAGCTGGACCCTCGGCTGAGCCGGGTTGGCGCCCGTGGTCGATTCGAACGCCCAAGACAGTTGATCGGCAAGACAGGTATTCGTCGTGGCCGCCGTTCCGCCAGTCACACCGAGGATGGCATAGGACACCCCGGTTGGCAGCGCCTCACCGCATTGAGGCCACGACACGTCGACACCAGTACGGGGATCGACGTCACCTGGCTGCTCGGCTTGCGCCGGGGTCACGCTCGCAGTCAGGACCACGAACACGGCAGTGACCACCAGCATCATGCGCCGGACGGTCTGTTTCAGCATCCTGCTCACACTACCAGTCCGCCGACGTGCGCCCTGATGCTCGAAATATTCCGAAGATCGCACCGGCCGACGATCCCTGTCCGGTCAGTTCCCCGCACCTGACCGGTTCCCGCGACTCCGATCCGTTCACCATCACGATCGGCAT
>JBBSQJ010000149.1:0-10527 GCA_038257965.1 Propionibacteriales bacterium | reverse complement strand
GCCGTGCTCGCTGCGGTCGACGCCCGGGTCACCGCGGGCGCACCGGTCAGCCGACCGCCAGCGCTTTGACACTCTGGAGCGTGTCCGCCTCGTCCGCGGACTTGTCGGGACGGTAGCGCAGCACCCGAGCGAAGCGTAGCGCCACACCACCGGGGTAGCGGACTGAGTTCTGCAGTCCGTCGCAGGCGATCTCGACCACCACGCTCGGTCGGACGTGCACCACATGGCCGATGCGGCGCTCCTCCAGGGCCAAGAAGGTCTCCGTCTGCCAGGCGAGCATCTCGTCGGTCAGGCCCTTGAAGGTCTTGCCGAGCATGATCAGTTCGCCGCTGTTCTCGTCTCGGGCTGCGAGGTGCAGGTTGGACAGCCAACCCTGGCGGCGTCCATGCCCCCACTCCACAGCGGTGACCACCAGATCGAACGTATGCCGAGGCTTTACCTTCACCCAAGCAGGATCGCGGCGTCCCGCGGAGTACTCGCTGTCCGGCGCCTTCACCACGACGCCCTCGTAGCCGAGCCGGATCGCCTCCGCGAAGACCGCCTCGGCTTCGGTCGATGTTGCCACCTCGCTGCGAGGCACGATCAACGAGGTCGGCAGCAGGGCCTCCATCGCCACGATCCGCTCGGTGAGGGGACAGGTCAGCAGATCGCGGCCGTCCAGGTGGAGCAAATCGAAGAAGTAGGGCCGAAGCGGCGTGCGGTCCGACACCCCAGCAACATCCGCGCTGCTGGCGGTGCGAGACGCGATCACCTGGAACTTCTCGGGGCGACCGTCCGGCTGCACCGCCAAGACCTCGCCGTCCAGCACGAGGGTCGATGCGGGCAGACCCCGGACGATCTCCATCACCTCCGGTAGCCGTGGAGTGATCTCGTCGAGCGATCGGGTGAAGATGTGGATCTCGTCACCGTCTCGATGCACCTGAATCCTGATCCCGTCGAGCTTGTGATCGACCACAGCCGGCAGGCCGGTCCGGTCCAACGCCTCCGTCGGGCTCGAAGCACTGGCCGCCAGCATCGGCTGCACGCCCGTGCCGACGCGCAGTCCGATGCCCTCCACACCGGCCGCTCCTTCGGTCAGCAAGATTCGTGCGGCCGCGGTGGTGGAGGACAGCAGCATCGCCGCCCGCCGAACCACGGCCACGGGGATTCCGTACGCCTTCGCCAACCCGTCCTGGACCAGCGAATCCAACGCGCCTTGTCGCAGCTCGCCGAAGACGAGCCCGCTCAGGAATTCTTGCTCCGTCGTCGAAGCCCGACCGAAGAGCTCCCGGACGGCTGCCAACCGGGCGCTGGCCGAGCCGGGTCCGGACAGAGCCGCGATGTGATCGAACGTGGCATCCACGTCGACGAGCTCCAGGCTCGCGGTCGACGCCGGCGGGGGCAGGTCCTGCAGTGAGCGCCAGCCGACGCCGGTGCGGCGCTGCCGCAGACTCCCCCCGAGATAGCTGACGGCGATCTCGACGTTATCGGGAGCCGCCTCCGCCAGCACGTCGGCCAGCAGGTCCCGCTTGGCGTTGCGCGACCGCGTCGCGGCCAGGGCGCGTGACGTGTCGGCGACTCGTTGCAACAGCACGTTCCATGCCCTTTCCCGCTGACCGTCGACCTTTTGCGCCGACCATCCTTGCTCGAGACGCTACAAGTCGCCACCGACAGTCCACCGGCGCAGCCGTGCGCTGCGCCGCCTGAGCGAACCGGCACCCTGCCAACGGCCACACGCACGTCACGTCTGCCGGCACCAGCGTGCAGACGGCACCTGCGAACCCCGCCCCGGGCCGCATCTGCCAGCACCGGCGAAGACGATCCGAGAGGACGATGCGCGAGATGGCGGGATCAACAAGGACTGTCAGCGGGCTGGGCCAGGATGGCGTCATGGCCGATCCGATCCAGTCACCAGCGCCCCGACCCCGGCTGGGCATCACGTATGTCCCGTATCGCTCGCCCGAGGAGCTGCGCGATCTGGCCGTTGCCGCCGAGCAGAGCGGGCTCGATGAGCTCTGGGTGTGGGAGGACTGCTTCAAGCAGAGTGGCCTGGCGGCGGCGGCGGCCGCGCTGGCCTGGACGAGCCGGATCAAGGTCGGCATCGGCTTGCTCCCCGTGCCGCTGCGCAACGTCGCGATCACCGCGATGGAGATCGCGACCCTCGAGCGGCTCTTCCCCGGCCGGGTCATCCCCGGCATCGGACATGGGGTGCAGTCCTGGATGGACCAGGTCGGCTCCCGCGCCACGTCGCCGCTGACCCTGCTCCGCGAGCACGCCACCGTACTGCGCCGGTTGCTGGCCGGCGAGGAGGTCACCGTCGACGGGCGCTACGTCCACCTCGACCGCGTGCGTCTCGACTGGCCTCCAGCTTCCCGTCCTCCGCTCGGCATCGGCGCCGACGGCCCCAAGTCGATAGCGCTCGCGGCCGAGCTCGGGGACATCTTCCTGCTCAGCGCGGCGCGATCGGAGGCTCAGGTCACCTCGGCTCGTCGGATCCTCGAGGACGTCTCACCCGGACCACACGAGATCGTCGCGGCCCAGATCGTGGCGGTCGGGCCCGGAGCCCGCCAACGAGTCGACGCAGAGGTCTTGAAGTGGACCGGGGGAAGTAAGGACACCATCCAAGGGTCGTCCGGCGCCGCCGAGACGATCGCCACCGACCTGCGTCGGCTGTCCGAACTCGGCGTGACGAGCGTCGCCGTGCAGCCCACCGCCGACGAACCCGATCTGATCGGTCTCACCCAGTTCCTCGGCCGGGAGGTCCGTCCGCTCCTCAGCAACCCGTGACCGGGATCGATCGTGCGGTTGGCCCCCGGTCGATGCGGCACAACGCGTCGCCGGTCGTTGGCCGGCCCGGCTCTGCCGCCGATCGCGGCCGCGCTCCGGGCCGGGCCGCCGACGCCGTACGCTGCGAATCGTGAGTCCGAGCACCGGTGCCGGGCGTGCCCGGCAGAACGCCATCTACCGTGCCGGCACCCGGGGACGCCGGCCGAGCGTCCCGACCGATGTCGACGCTCTCGAGCGCCGGGCGCGACGGGCGATGTCGGTGCGAGCCTGGGCCTATGTCGCGGGCGGCGCTGGCCGCGGCGCCACGATGCGACACAATCGAGAGGCTTTCCGACGGTGGCGGATCGTGCCGCGGATGCTGCACGGCGTCACTTCACGCACCCTGACGACCGAGGTGGCCGGCACGCCACTCACGGCGCCCCTGCTGCTGGCACCGGTGGGCGCCGCCGCACTGATCGCCCGGCACAGCGACGTCGCAATCGCCACCGGGGCCGCTGCAGCCGGCACACCGTATGTCTTGTCCAGCCAGGGTTGCGATCCGATGGAGGACACTGCGGCGGCGATGGGCTCGACGCCGTTTTGGTATCAGCTCTATTGGTCGACCGACGATGATCTGGTCGACTCGATGATCCGACGAGCCGAGGCGGCTGGAGCAGGAGCGCTGGTCGTCACCGTCGATACGACGATGCTGGGCTGGCGGACGAGGGACCTCGACCTCGGTTCGCTGCCCTTCGCCCGCGGCGAGGGCATCGCGCAATACACCTCGGATGACCGGTTCCGCACGCTCGTCGCTTCCCGGATCGCCGCGACGACCGCCCGCCCTGCGACCACGGTCACCATCGGCGCCATCCGAACCCTGGTGTCCATCACCCGCAACCATCCCGGCGGCTTCCTCCAGAACCTGCGCTCGGCCATCCCCCGCGCCAGCGTCGAGACGTTCCTCGACATCTACTCCAACCCGGCGCTGTCCTGGCCGCACCTGGCCAGCCTGCGCGACCGGACGTCGTTGCCGATCCTGGTCAAGGGGATCCTTCATCCCGATGATGCGCGTCGAGCCCTCGACACCGGTGTGGACGGGCTGATCGTGTCCAACCACGGCGGCCGCCAGGTCGACAACGCCATTGCGTCGCTGGACGCGCTCGTCGCCGTGCGAAGGGCGATCGGACCGGCCCCGACCGTGCTGCTGGACAGCGGGATCCGCACCGGGACCGATGTCTTCATCTCCCTCGCGCTGGGCGCGAACGCCTGCCTGCTCGGCCGGCCGCACCTGTACGGCCTCGCGATCGCCGGGGCCGATGGGGTGCGGCAGGTGATCGAGAACGTGGTCGCCGAACTGGACCTGACCATGGGCCTGGTCGGGGTTTCCGACCTGGGTGGGATCACCCCCGACCTGCTCGTCCCAGCCGGTTGACTCGGTGATGGCTGGCGCGAGCGCCGAGCGGCTCCGAGTGCCCCGACCGCGTCACCCGCTCAGGGTGAGCCCTCGGACCGTCTGCACGTTCAGCCTGAGTACGTCGTTCGAACACGACTGCAGGCACCGGCGGTCAGGCGTTGGAGGAACTCACGTGACTGTGTTGGAAACCTTTACACCGCTGACGGTCCTCGACGTCGACCCGGTGGAGTGGGCGCGCTCCCAGATGGCGTTCACGCTCGGCTTCCACATCATCTTGGTCCCGCTCGGGGTCTCGTGGGCTTTCATCACGCTGGTGGCCAACTACCGCGCCGTTCGGCACAATGACCGGGCTGCGCTCCTTCTTGCGCAGCGGTGGTCGAAGTACATGGCGGTGACGTTCGCGGTCGGTGCGGTGACCGGCACGGTGCTCAGCTTCGAGTTCGGCCTGTTGTGGCCGAAGTTCATGGCTGCCTGGGGGGAGGCCTTCGGGATCCCGTTCGCTTTCGAGGGACTGTTCTTCTTCACCGAGGCGATCTTCGTCGCCATCTACATCTTCGGCTGGCGCCGGCTGAAACCGTGGACCCACTTCTGGACGGGTGTGCCGATCGTCATCGCCGGGGTGCTCGGATCGGTATCGGTCGTCGCGGCCAACGCGTGGATGAACGCACCGGCGGGCTTCACCCTCGGCTCCAGCGGTGAGGTGGTCGCGGTCGACCCGCTGGGGGTGATCTTCAACAAATCGATGCCGCTGCAGGCGGCCCATATGGTGGTCGCTGCCTACATCGTCGGGGGCTTCCTGATCGCCTCCGTCTATGCCACCGCGATCCTGCGCGGTCGCGACGATCACTACCACCGGCTGGGTTTCATGATCCCGTTCACCGTCGCGGCGATCATGACCCCGGTACAGATGGGTGTCGGTGATGCGTTGGCGCGCTGGGTCTATGCGAACCAACCGGTCAAGTTCGCGGTGATCGAACTGGTACCGACCACGAGTTCCGACGTGCCGGAGCGACTGTTCGGCCGCCTCAACCCCAACGGCACCGTCAGCGGAGGAATCCCGATCCCCGGTTTCGCGTCGTGGCTGTCGGATCCGAGCACCGGCACGGCGACGGTGATCCAGGGTCTGGACACGGTGCCCCCCGATGATCGCCCGACCGTCCGGGCGACCAACGTCGTCCACCTGTGCTGGGATCTGATGGTCGGCCTGGGCACCTTGTTGTTCCTGCTGTCGATCTGGTTTGCCGGGATCGGGATCTGGCGCCGGCGGCTGCCGAGAACCCCATGGTTCTACCGGGTCGCCGCCGCCGCTGGGGTGTTGTCGGTGATCTGTATGGAGGCCGGTTGGATCGTCACCGAGGTCGGCCGGCAACCGTGGATCGTCTACAACCTGATGAGGGTCGAGGATGCGGCGACCGCCAACCCCGGGGTATGGATCACGTTCTTCTCCATCGTGGTGCTGTACGTCGCCCTGGGCACCACCACGATCCTCGTTCTGCGCGGTATGAGCAGACGGTTCCGGCGGGCCGGTGGGTTCGTCGATCATGACACCCCCTACGGTCCGACCCCGTCCGTGGAGTCGTCGGCTTCCGCCGAGCGCGTGCCATGACCGTCGCAATCGCCGTGATCTTGCTGATCGCGCTGATCGCGTACGCCATGTTCGGGGGAGCAGACTTCGGCGCCGGGTTCTGGGACCTCACCGCCGGAGACGCTCGCCGCGGCGCCCGCGCCCGCGCCGTGATCGAGCGCTCGATCGGCCCCGTGTGGGAGGCGAACCACGTCTGGCTGATCTTCATCTTCGTGGTGACCTGGTCGGCCTTTCCCACCGCGTACGCCTCGATCATGCTGACCTTGTTCGTCCCGCTCACCGTCGCCGCGCTCGGCATCGTCATGCGCGGCGCGAGCTTCGCCTTCCGCAAGGCCGTGGTCAGACTTCGCTACCGGCGCATCTTCGGCGGGCTGTTCGCGTTGTCGTCGGTACTCGTGCCGTTCTGCATGGGGGCGGTAGCCGGCGGCATCGTCTCGGGCCAGGTGCCCGCCGGTGGTCGAGCCGGTGACCCCGTCCACAGCTGGCTGAATCCGACCTCGGTCGTCGTCGGAGTGCTGGCGATCAGCCTGGCGGCTTACCTGGCATCGGTCTACCTCGTCTGGGACGCGCGGGTGGCGGGCGAGGAGGACATGATGGAGTACTTCCGTCGGCGCGCGCTCGTGGCGGGTATCGCGGCAGCGGTGCTGGCCGGGGTCGGCTTCGTCGTCCTCCACGCCGACGCTCCTGCGGTGTTCGCGGGTCTCACGTCGCGTGCACTGCCGCTGGTGATCCTCAGCCTGGTCTGCGGTGTCGGGGCGCTGATCCTTCTCCGACGCAAAGCCGCCCGCGGCGCTCGACTGCTCGCGGTCCTCGCGGTGGCTGCGATCATCGGAAGCTGGGGCGTGGCCCAGTGGCCCTACATCCTGCCCGACTCCCTCACCGTGGCGGACGCGGTCGCCACGTCCGGAACGCTGACGGCCCTGCTCGTCGCCTTCGGGCTGGCCGTGGTGATCGTGGTGCCGGGTTTCGTGTTGCTGTACCTCCTCGATCAGCGTCGTCTCCTGCCGGACGAAGGAGTCGCCGACGTCGCCGACAGCTCCTTCGGGGTTGCGGACTGAGGGGAGACGGGTCAAGAAGAACCCCGGCCATCTCGGTCTGCATCCGCACCACCTGATCCCGCGCAACATCTCTGAACAACGACCTCCGGGTGGCCGGCTGCGCCCATCAGGCTGGCACGGCGCGATTCGGCAACGAGGGTCCTCCCAACCGGGTGATGTGCAGCACGCACGCTACTGGTGACGATGATCCTTTCGAGATTGCCCCGAACCGCCTCGATGAGAAGGGTCGTGCTGCCATGACTACAAGTGCGTCTAAGTCGACGGACCAAGCCGCGGACGTCTTGGTGATCTTCGGAATCACCGGGGATCTGGCCCGGGTGATGACGTTCCGTTCGTTGTACCGACTGGAGCGGCGACGTCTGCTCGACTGCCCGATCGTCGGTGTCGCGGTCGACGACTGGACCATGGACCACCTCGTGCAGCGCGCGCGGGATTCCATCGTGGCCACCGGCGAGAAACTCGAGGAGGACGTCTTCGCCCGGTTCGTTGCTCGGCTCACGTACGTGCAGGGCGATTTCGCCGATGCCGGGACGTACCAGCGGGTGGCCGAGACCGTCTCCCGATACACCTTCCCGGTGTATTACCTGGAGATTCCCCCGTTCCTGTTCGCCACGGTCGTGAAGGGCCTGACCGAGGCCGGACTGACCGAGTCGGCGCGGATCGTGGTCGAGAAGCCGTTCGGACACAACCTCGACTCTGCCCGGTCCCTGGCCGCCGAACTGCACGAGTACATCGACGAGTCGCAACTCTGCCGGATCGACCACTACCGCGGAAAGATGGGGTTGGAAGAGATCCTCTACCTGCGATTCGCCAACACCACGCTCGAGCCGGTCTGGAACCGGATGTATGTCGAGTCTGTCGAGATCACCATGGCCGAGTCCTTCGGCGTCGACGATCGAGGTCACTTCTACGACCCGGTCGGGGCGCTCCGCGACGTCGTGGTCAACCACCTGATGCAGGTGGTGGCGGCTGCCGCGATCGAACCACCCGCGGGCAGCGGACCGGACGCCATCCGGCACGCACAGGTGAACTTACTGCAGTCGGTACGCGCCGCCGAGCCGGCGAACTACGTGCGTGGCCAGTACGACGGCTACACCTCGATCGCCGGGGTGGCCCCGGACTCGACCACCGAGACCTTCACGGCATTGCGGCTCGACATCGACAACTGGCGCTGGTCAGGAGTTCCGTTCTTCATCCGGGCCGGCAAGCGGCTGCCGGTCACTCAGACCGAGCTCAGGGTGGTCTTCAAGGAACCACCGAACATCGACTTCGGTTTCGGCGGGGGCCCGGACTATCGGCCCGGCCGCGGTCAGCTGGTGATCAGGCTCGACCCGGGAACCGGAGTTCGCTGGGAGATGGAGGCGCGGCGTAGCGCCAGCAGACTGCCCGAGCCCATCTCTTTGGAGATGGAGTTCGCGGACGAGGGCGGCGAGGGCCCGACCCCGTACGAGGTGCTGCTGCACGCCGCCATGGTCGGGCAGACCGGCCGGTTCAACAAGCAGGACGTCGTCGAGGAGAACTGGCGGATCATGCAGCCCCTGCTCGATTCCCCGCCGGCCGTGCACCCCTACGCCCCGGGCACCTGGGGGCCGGCCGCCGCCGATCAGCTGGTCGCCGAGCAAGGCGGTTGGCAGGGGCCCTGGGTCGTCTAGTTCAGGAGGCGCCTCAGCTCGGGCCTGTACCGGGTCGATCTGGGCCCGTGGGGTTCACCGGCGCCGTACCTGCGACTTCGCGCACCGGCGAGACACTCCGCGCATCGGCGCCGATGCGCTAGCTGACCCGTCGGTGCGCGAAGTGGCTTTGCTCCGGTCCAGCCCTCAGGCCTTGTCCGGCTCGGCGGAGGTGTCGTCGCTCGGCGTCTCCTGCTCGGCAACCTCGGTCTCGAGCTCATCGGTCTTCCCGACCAGGCCCTCGGCCGGCAACTCCTCCACCGTCGCCCCGTCGGCCACCGCGTCGTCGGCCACCGGCTCCGCTACGGTCTCCTCGGCCTCGGCCTCGGCCTCGGCCTCGAGCTCGGTGACGGCAATCGGTGCTGCCTCGGCGTTTTTGGCCGGGGCTGCGGCCCGGCGCGGTGCCGGGGAAGCGGCCTTGGCGTTGGCCTTCTTGGAGTCGTCGACCGATTCGGTCACCAGCTCGATGACCGCCATCGGGGCGTTGTCGCCCTTGCGCGGTCCGACCTTGGTGATCCGGATGTAGCCGCCGTCGCGGTCGACGAACGTCGGGGCGATCTCGGTGAAGAGCTGGTGCACCACGCCCTTGTCCTTGACGGTGGTCAGCACCAGGCGGCGCGAGTGGATGTCACCGCGCTTGGCCTTCGTGATGAGCTTCTCGGCCAGTGGACGCAGCCTCTTGGCCTTCGCCTCGGTGGTCACGATCCGCCCGTGCTCGAATAGCTGGGTGGCCAGATTGGCGAGGATGATCCGCTCGTGCGCCGGGCTACCGCCGAAACGGTTCCCCTTGGTGGGCGTGGGCATCGGTGTTCTCCAGTTCTCTCTTGCTCAGTCTCGAGTGGGGAAACCCACGCTCAGTATTGTTCCGTTTCGGTGTAGTCGACCTCGTCCTCGTCGGTCTCGTCGTACCGCGAGATGGCGGCCAGCGGATCGAAGCCGGGCGCGGAATCCTTCAAGGACAGGCCCATCTCGTGCAGCTTCAGCTTCACCTCGTCGATCGACTTGGAACCGAAGTTGCGGATGTCGAGCAGGTCCTGCTCGCTGCGCGACACCAGTTCGGAGACGGTGTGGATGCCCTCGCGCTTCAGGCAGTTGTACGAGCGTACGGTCAGGTTGAGGTCCTCGACCGGGAGGGCCAGATCGGCGGCCAGCTGCTCGTCGATCGGCGACGGCCCGATCTCGATGCCCTCCGCCTCGACGTTCAGCTCACGGGCCAGGCCGAAGAGTTCGACCAGTGTTCGTCCGGCGGACGCCACGGCGTCGGAGGGCCGGATGGCCGACTTGGTCTCGACGTCGAGGATCAGCTTGTCGAAGTCTGTGCGCTGCTCGACGCGGGTCGCCTCGACCTTGTAGGTCACCTTGAGCACCGGTGAATAGATCGAGTCGACCGGGATGCGACCGATCTCGGCGTCCACCGACTTGTTCTGGACGGCGGAGACGTAGCCCCGACCGCGCTCGACGACCAACTCCATCTCGAGCCGACCCGTCTCGTTCAAGGTCGCGATGTGCATCTCGGGGTTGTGCACTTCCACACCGGCCGGCGGGGCGATGTCGGCCGCGGTGACCGCGCCGGGACCAGCCTTGCGGAGGTACATGGTGACCGGCTCGTCCTCCTCGGAGGAGACGACGAGGGCCGTGAGGTTCCAGATGACCTCGGTGATGTCCTCGACGACACCCTCCAGGGTGGAGAACTCGTGCAGGTTGCCGTCGATCTTGATGCTGGTGACCGCTGCGCCGGGGATCGACGACAGCAGGGTCCGACGGAGCGAGTTGCCGAGGGTGTACCCGAAGCCCGGTTCGAGAGGCTCGATGACGAAACGCGAACGGTTATCCGCGACCACTTCCTCGGTGAGTCCAGGACGCTGCGCAATAAGCATGGTGGTTCTCTTCCTTCCCCGCGACGACCGCTATTTGACGACGCGGACCGCTCCGGTATCCGACCGGAGCGGGTGCTGCATTCTCGCTTGCTGACTACCGCCCATCGACAAGCTCAGGGCACAAACTGCTGCCCCGGCCCCCTCGACAAGCTCAGGGCACGCACTGGGGGGGGGGGGG
>JBBSQJ010000148.1:0-10636 GCA_038257965.1 Propionibacteriales bacterium | reverse complement strand
GTCGACGAACATGGTGTCGCCGCCGTACTCCTCCGGCACCAGGCCATACTCGGTCAGCTGACCGCGAACCTTGGTCGGGTCAGCGCCCTCCTTGTCGATCTTGTTCACCGCGACCACGATGGGCACCTCAGCAGCCAGGGCATGGTTCAGCGCCTCGATGGTCTGCGGCATCACACCGTCGTCGGCGGCGACGACCAGCACAGCGATGTCGGTCGACTTGGCACCGCGCGCACGCATGGCGGTGAACGCCTCGTGACCCGGGGTGTCGATGAACGTGATTCTCCGCTCGTCCTCGTCGACCACGGCCGCCACCTGGTAGGCACCGATGGACTGCGTGATGCCGCCGGCCTCCCGCGAGGCGACATTGGTCTTGCGGATCGCGTCCAGCAGCCTCGTCTTGCCATGATCGACGTGGCCCATCACCGTGACGACCGGCGGACGCTGTTCGAGATCCTCTTCACCACCTTCGTTCTCGCCGAACTCGATGTCGAAGCTCTCCAACAGCTCGCGGTCCTCGTCCTCGGGCGATACGACCTCGATGTCGTAGTTGAGTTCGGTGCCCAACACCGCGAGGGTCTCTTCGGAGACGGACTGGGTGGCCGTCACCATCTCGCCCAGGTGGAACAGCACCTGGACCAGCGACGACACGTCCACACCGATCTTCTCGCCGAGGTCGGTCAGCGAAGCGCCGCGGGCGAGGCGGATCTTCTGGCCGTCACCCTGCCGAACGCGTACGCCACCGATCTCGGGTGCCTGCATCTGGTCGAACTCTTGACGACGCTGCTTCTTCGATTTGCGCCCACGCCGCGCGGGACCACCGGCGCGACCGAACGCACCCTGGGTGCCACCACGACCGCCACGGCCGCCACGCCCGCTGGGCGGACCGCCTGGTCCACGACCGGGAGCACCCCCGCCGGGACGACCACGACCGCCCGGCGCACCCGGACGACCGCGAGTGCCCGGTCCGCCGCCGGGGCCACCCAACGCTGACTGCTTGGGCATCATCGCGGGGTTGGGGCGGGGCATGCCGGGAACGCCTGGACGCGGACCACCCGGTGCACCGCCCGGCGTACGACCGGCCGGCGGCCGGGGGCCACCCGGACGAGAAGCGTCCTGGCCGGGGCGCGGACCACGACTTTGGCCCATGCCCTGGGAGGGTGCGAACGGGTTGTTGCCCGGCCGCGGCGTGCCACTCGGGCTCCGGCGCGGGCCGGGGACTGCGCCGGGGAGTCCCCCGGTCGATCCCGGTCGCGAGCGTTGGCCACCGGGAGCGGGCGCGCCACCGGGGGCGGATCGATCCGCACGCGGCGCCGGAGTGCCCTGACCCGCATCCCGCTGACCGGGCGCACGGGGGCGTTGGGGCTGACCAGGAGCCGCGCGGCGCTGCTCCGGACGTGCCGGGCTCGTCGGCTGACCATCCCTCTGGTGAGTGCCGGGTTCGTGAGTGCCGGGTTCGTGAGAACCGGGCTGCGGTGCGCGGGGCTGCGGGCTGCGAGACGACGGTGAGCCGACGGGCGGTGCACCGGCCGGTGCGGCGCCGTTGCTCTGCTCGACCTCCGGGCGGACGGCTGGTCGAGCTGCCGGTCCGGTTCCCGCGCCAGGAGCCGGAGTCCGCGGTCCGGGCACACCTTGACCCGGGGCTCGCGGCACGACGCTTGGAGCGGGCCGAGTGCTGGTCGGCGCGCCCGCGGACACGTCGGTGCTCGCTGCGGGAGGCTGCGACGCCGTCGCCGCGCGCGCCGTCTCCGCTGCCGGTGCCTCGGCTACGGGCGTAGCCGCCGGGGCGGCAGGCGCGACCGGCCGTTGGGCGGGTCGGGATTGCGGCGCAGCACGGCTTGTTGCCGGAGCACTCGCCGCCGAGGCGGGAGCGCCTGTCTTCGTGCCCGACGAAACACCGCCGTCGGCCAGCTTCTCTCTCAGTCTTCGCACGACGGGGGCTTCCAATGTGGAGGAGGCTGATCGTACGAACTCCCCCATGTCCTTCGCCTCGGCGAGGAGGGTCTTGCTTTCGACTCCGAGCTCTTTAGCAAGCTCGTAGACACGGACCTTGGCCACTGCTCTCCTTGTTGCGGTCCGGTCGAGTAGTCGCCGGACCAGTTAGTTGTCGTTCATGCTCACTGAGGGGTTCTCATCGAGTGGTCATGAGCGCAAGCCCACTTTCTGGTTCGGCGCTCGCGCTGTTCGGCGCGGGCGCTTGGCATCATCAATTCGGGTTTTCCCGAACGACACAGTGAAGAACTCTATGCCCAGACGCACGCGTTCGTCTAAAGCGAGCGCACTTTCGCGCCTCGCTCAGCGTTGTCGGCGACGCTCTCGGCGCTGACGGCCCCAGCCTGGGCGCGGACCCAGGAACGCACGTCGGTGTCGAGGAACTCCGCATCGACGTCGGCCCTCAGCGCCCGTCCGATCGCCCGTCGTTTGAGCGCGCGGTCCAGACAGGACTCCGAGCGGTGGAGGTAGGCGCCGCGCCCCGGAAGAACCTGTTGCGGATCGACTCGGATCACGCCGTCGGCGGCCACCACGCGGATGAGTTCTGCTTTGTCGCCCCGCTCACGGCAGCCGGTGCAGGTGCGAACCGGACGACTCACCCGACCAGCCTAGCGCGCCGGACCCAACCGCCCGGCCCTCGATCAAACCGCACCGGACAAAGCGCACCGGACAAAGCGCCCTCGACGCGTCGCGTCGCGACTCGTGGCCGATGATGAGGGTGAACACCGGACGAGATGGGAAGGTAGGCGTTCCATGCCCGAACTGACCGCCGACGATTTTGCTGATCGTCGTCATCGTGCTGTTTCCCAGGCTCGCGAAGCCGGGCTGAACGGCCTGCTCATCACGCCCGGTCCAGACCTGGCGTACTTCACCGGCTACAACCCGACTGCGGTCACGGAGCGGATCACCATGCTCGTCCTCCGGTCCGATGACGACCCAGCGCTCGTCGTGCCGCTACTCGAACGTGGCGACGCGCTGAAGTGTGCCGGGATCGACGGCGTGGAGGTACTCGGGTGGCGCGACGGCAATGACGAGTACGAGATCACGGCCCGATTCCTCCGATCCGGCGGGCGCTACGCGATTTCGGACTCTGCGTGGGCGATGCACCTCCTCGGGCTGTTGCGCACGCTCCCCGACTGCACCTACGCCGCGTTCACCGACGTGCTCCCCATGCTGCGCGCCGTGAAGGGCCCACGGGAGATCGATCTCCTGGCCGCTGCCGGCGCGGCGGCCGATGCCGCCTTCGCCGACATCTTGGATGTCTCGTTCGCGGGACGGCGGGAGATCGACATCGCCGAAGACCTGGCACGTTTCCTGCGAGCACATGGTCACGAGCAGGTCGACTTCACCCTGGTCTGTGCCGGTGAGAACGGGGCAGATCCCCATCACGACGCATCGGAGCGAGTGATCACCGACGGTGACATGGTGGTGATGGACTTCGGCGGGCTGAAGGACGGTTACGGCTCCGACACCACCCGGACCGTCCACGTCGGCGACGAGCTCACCGACGAGGAACGCGACGTCCACCGCATCGTGGAGGAAGCCCAGCAGGCAGGGTTCGAAGCCGTACGGCCAGGTGCTGCGTGCCAAGACGTCGACCGCGCCGCCCGACTGGTCATCACCGATGCCGGGTACGCCGAGTACTTCATCCATCGCACCGGCCATGGGATCGGGATGACGACCCACGAACCGCCGTACATGGTCGAGGGCGAAGAGCACCCCATCGAGCCGGGTATGTGCTTCTCGATCGAGCCCGGAATCTACCTTCCGGGTCGATTCGGGGTGCGGATCGAGGACATCGTGGTCGAGACCGAGTCCGGCGCTCGCAGGCTCAACAACACACCGCGCGAGGTCCAGGTCGTGCGCTGACCGGCCCGGCCGCGCCCTGGAGACTCGCCGCCGTGTTCGTCACCGAGCTCGGTAAGTGATGACAACGCGCCGGTTGATCCGCCGGTTCGCCTCAGACGTGTTGGGCACCGCCGGGTCGTCCTCACCCTTGCCGATCACGGTGAAGGGGTACGACCGCGCGGGCAGATCGCGGCGGAGCACGGCAGCGACGGCGCCGGCCCGGCGACGACTGAGGTCCCGACCGTGGGCGGCAGGACCCAGATCATCGGTGTATCCGACGATCTGCACCCGTCCGGCACCATGACGTTCCACCTCTGCCACGACGTCGCGGAGTCGAGCGGCCGACGGGGGTCGGATCCGGGCGCGGTCCTTGCCGAACAGCACCGTCGCGTCGAGGGTGACGCGCACCGAGCCTGGCGATCGATCGACGCGCATCTCGCGCTCGAGATCGGCCGTCGAGAACACGATGTCGACGATCGGTGCGGAGAGGGCCACGATCGGTGCGCGGGGCTGTGCTGCGGCCGTCGCCCCGGGCGCAGACACCGTCCACACCCCGACCAGCATGAGGACACAGCCCCCCCGACCGAGGAACCGGGAGCGGAGGTCAGACCACCGGAACACTGGAGAACACCCCGAAGTGTGGGATCTGGACGCCCATCGTGGTGACGCCACCCGGTGGTGCGGCGAATGATGCGGAGACGACGGAGGGTCGATCGTGACTCAGCGTCAGTCCGCCGGTCGCGGTGCACAGGCAACTACCCTGTCCGTGCGAGGCCACAAGGTAGAGCTTCTTGGCGGCCGGATCGATCAGTGTGATCCCGTCGGCCTCGTAGTCGTTCGACTCTCGATCGGAGAACAGGTCGCCGACAACCGCGTCCTCGGTCGACCGGACGGTGAAGCTCACGTGAACGAGATGGCCTTCGCGGACGATCCGGTAGAGGTCGAGATCGATGGTCTTGCCATCGGAGGCGCTCGAACGCGAGGCGACCACGGGACCCAGCGAGGGGCCAGGAGTCTCGGGCGCGCTGGCGGAGGCGGAGGCCGACTCGGATCCAGTCGGATCGGTCCCTGGGTCGCCGACCGGGTCGTCGGTGGCGCGATCCGAGCTCGGTGTCGAACTCGATGTCGGCAGCGAGATCGAGCAGGCGGTCAAACCCGCAGCCAGCAGCAGCGCGATCAGGCAGGAGCACGAACGTCGTTTCATGACCGGACGCTAAGTAGCGGTCGGGTCGCCGTTTCAGCCGCCGGCTGAACCTGTGGACAACGATCAGGTGACGCCGGATCTGTGGACAACGTGTGCGGTGGCTCTCTCGCGGTTCCGGTGCCTCTGGGGCTGCGCCCTTCGACAGACTCCGGCAACATCGCACCCACGCGCATCACCGAGCAGACCACTCACCCGCGCTTCCATCCGGACCGTCGCACAGCGCCCATCGGACGCCCTCGTCACATTCACGGCAATGCCTCGGGTGCCCAATCGCACTCAGGGCACATCGCCCTCAGGTCGGCGGCGCCGTGTCGGAGCGGATGTCGATTCGCCATCCCGTGAGCCGGGCGGCGAGCCGCGCATTCTGACCCTCCCGCCCGATGGCCAGCGACAACTGATAGTCCGGCACGACCACCCGCGCCGCCCGCAAGCTCTCGTCCACCACCGTCACCGAGGAGACCTTGGCCGGCGACAGCGCGTTGCCGACGAACCGCGCGGCGTCTGGCGACCAGTCGATGATGTCGATCTTCTCCCCGTTGAGCTCGTGCATGACCGCCCGGACCCGCTGTCCCACCGGCCCGATGCAGGCGCCCTTCGCGCTCACGTTGGAGTTGGTGCTGATCACCGCGATCTTGGAACGATGACCGGCCTCCCGGGCGACGCCCTTGATCTCGACCGTCCCGTCCGCGATCTCCGGCACCTCGAGTGCGAACAGTTTCTCCACCAGACCAGGATGGGTGCGCGAGACGACGATCTGCGGCCCGCGGAACTCGCGCCGGACGGCGACGACGTACACCCGGATCCGCGTCCCGTGCTGGTAACGCTCGCCGGGCACCTGCTCGGCCAGCGGCATGATCGCCTCGACCTTGCCGAGGTCGACCAGCACCGTCCGGGGATCGTGGCCCTGCTGGATCACACCGGAGACGATGTCACCCTCGACGCCGGCGAAGTGACCGTACTTCTGCTCGTCCTCCGCGTCGCGCAGCCTCTGCATGATCACCTGTCGGGCGGTCGAGGCCGCGACCCGGCCGAACCCCTCCGGGGTCGCGTCATCCTCACCGACCAGGTTGCCGGCTTCGTCGATCTCGGGCACCAGCACGATCACGTGGCCGCTCTTGCGGTTGAGGTCTATCCGGGCACCGTTGACCGCGCCGTCGGTCTTCTCGTACGCGGTCAGCAGCGCTTCCTCGATCGCGCTCACGAGCACGTCGAAGGGGATGTCCTTCTCGCGTTCCAACAGCCGGAGCACGGAGATGTCGATATCCATGTCAGTTGTCCCCGCTCTCGGCATCGTCGTCGCCGGGAGTCGCCTGGACCGGCCGGTTGAATTCGATCTGGACCATGGCTTTCGAGATCTCGGCGAGATCGAGCTCGCGCTCGGTGCCGGACACGTCCAGCCGTACGGCTGGATCGTCCACCGCGACGATGCGTCCCATCAGCTGCTCACCGGAGGCGAGGTCGACCGCGACCAGGCGGCCGAGGTTACGGCGCCAGTGCGCGGCGCGCTGGAGGGGACGGCTGACACCGCGGGTGCTGACTTCCAAGGTGTAGGGCGCGCTGCCGGTCAGGTCACTCGCGTCGAGCGCGGCAGAGATTGCCTGGGTGGCCTCGGCGACCTCGTCCAGGGTCGGACCGGTGCCCTTCGGTCCGTCACCATCGACCGTCACCCGGACCAACCGGCGCCGACCCGCCGGGACGACGTCCACCGCCTCGAGGTCGAGATCACATCGCCGGACTACCGGTTTCAGCAGATCGGTCAACTGTGAGGCATTCATGGGTGGCCCTTCGATCCGGTTTGGTCGAGCAGTTGTATCCGCAGATCCTGAGACCGCGGCGAACCGACATTCTTCCACGACCACGGTACGTTCTCTGCGTGGACTCTGCCCCCGCCCCCCGGCTGCTCAGCCGCCGGCGGATGCTTCGGACGACGGGGCTGGCGGGCCTCACCGGCATGGGTGTCAGGGCTGGTCTCGGTGTCGGAGCCACCCTGGGTTTGGGAGTCGGCTGCAGCGTCTCGGATCCGCGGATCGACGGCGGTCAGGAGGGACCTGCCGGTCGAACCGGGTCCGCTTCGGGCTCCCCGGCGTCGACGTCACCGGCGTCTCCGAGCGTGCCGGGCGCGGAGTCCGGAGCCCGCGCCGAGGCGTCCGCCGCGGCGTTGGCGTCGGCCCTGCTGAGCAGCAAAGCCGGGCTGACCTCGGGTCAGCGCCAGCTGATCGGCGCCGCTCGCGATGCGCATCGACTCCACTCCGCCGTACTTCTCACACCGGATCCGACTGCGCGGTCGACCTCCGGAGCAACGACGCCACCGACCCTGACCCAGCCGACCAAGGTGAGTTTGGCGGCCCTGATCGCCGCCGAGAGATCGCTGGCCACTCGCCACGCCAGGGTCGTGCCGTCCACCCGTGGGCTGACCGCCCTCCTGTTCGGCTCACTCAGCGTGTCCGGATCGACGTATGCGTCGGCGCTGGCCGCCAAGGGCGCCGTGCCGATCAGGAAGACCGCGGCCGATCCACCCGCGCCGGACGTTCTCGACGACGTGGCCGGCACGCAGGCGGTGGTCGAGCAGTTGCATGCCTTGATCTACGGCTACCAGGTGGCGATCGGCAGGTTGTCGGTGGGCAGCAAGGATCGTGACCGGGCTCTCGCCGGGCTCACGGAGCGCCGCACATTGCGTGACCGGCTCACCCTTCTGCTGCTGAGCCGGAAGGCGTCGGTGCCGGCGGCCGAACCTGCCTACGTCACGTCGCCCAAGGTGCGCAGCGCGGCCTCGGCCTCCGCTTTGATCGCCTCGATGGAGACTGCATTCGTGCCGTTCACGGGCCAGTGGCTGGCCGCTACGGCTCGACCCGTCGACCAACAGCTTGCCTGGTCGACGATGCGCCGGGCCGCCTCGCTGGCCCGTAGCTGGGGCGGCCCGGTGAGCGCCTGGCCCGGCTGGCCGTTGTGACTCGGCTTGGGAAGGGAGGGTGGCGTCCCGGCCCTCCCCAGCTCGCAGCCTCGCTATCCGACGCTTTCCCATACGATGTCCCAGGCCAGCTTCAGAGCCAGGGCACCGACCACGATCAAGAACACCTTCCGAACGAAGGCGTTGCCGCCACGGATCGCCATGTGCGCACCGAGGAACCCGCCGGCCAGGTTCGCAGCACCCATCGACAATCCGATCGCCCAGAGCACCGAACCGTGGGTGGCGAAGACGGCGATGGCCGCCAAGTTGGTGAACAGGTTGGCGATTTTGGCTTTTGCGCTCGCCTCCAAGAACCCGTATCCCAGCACGGTCACCAGCAAGATCACGAAGAACGATCCGGTGCCGGGGCCGAGGATGCCGTCGTACGCCCCCACGCCCAGTCCGATGGCCGTGGTGAGCGCGTAGTGCTTTCGGCCGTCGTGCTTGCGGGCCGAGTGCAGACCGAGTTCGGGTCGACGCCAGGTGTAGACACCGACCACCACCAGAGCGACCAGCACTATCGGGGTGAAGTACTGCTTCGGCAGGAACCTGGCGGCCTGCGCGCCGAGCGCGGAGCCGACCGCCGAACCGACCACCAGCGGGACGACAGTGCGCCAGTCGGGTCTGAGCTTGAGGGCGTACGTGATCGAGCTCGTCGCGGTTCCCCAGACCGAGGAGATCTTGTTGGTGCCGAGGATGGACGCGGGTGGGGTGTCGGCCGGGAGCGCGATCAGCAGGGCCGGCAACTGGATCAACCCGCCCCCGCCGACGACCGCGTCCACCCATCCCGCCGCGAACGCCGCGAGGACGAGGAAGGCGAGCGTCCACAGCGAGATCTCCAGCCCACTCATGATTCCCGCCGGGCTTGGCATGTGCTCCGCGGTCGGCCGAGGACGTCCACGAGCTGCCCTTCGACAGGCTCAGGGCACATCACAACCACACCACCGCCCTTCGACAGGCTCACGGCACATCGCAACCACACCCCTCGCCCCCCGACAGGCTCACGGCACATCACAACCACACTCGTCGCCCTCCGACAGGCTCACGGCACAACCGGACGCCACCCGCTAGCCGGCGACGGGCTCGCCGAGGTCGGGCAGACCGCGGACGACGGAGAGCAGGTGCCCGAGCGCATCGTCCACGGGCACCTCGTTCCGCTCACCGGATGCGCGGTCGCGGACCTCGATCAGACCGTTCGCGAGCGAACGGCCCACCACCACACTGGTCGGCATGCCCATGATCTCGGCATCGGCGAATTTCACGCCGGGGCTGACCGAGCGGTCGTCCAGCAGCACCTCGACACCGGCATCGTCGAGCTTGCGCGCCAGGTCGGTCGCCCACTCCAGCAGCGCCGTGTCCTTACCGGCGACGACGATATGGACGTCGAAGGGGGCGACCTCGCGAGGCCAGGCCAGGCCCTTCTCGTCGCAGGTGCCCTCAGCGACCGCGGCCACCGCGCGTGAGACACCGACTCCGTACGACCCCATCGTGACGGTGACGAGCTTGCCTTCCCTGTCGAGCACTTTCAGCCCGAGAGCTTCGGCGTACTTCTTCCCGAGCTGGAAGATGTGACCCATCTCGATGCCACGAGCCAGTTCCACCGGACCCGATCCGTCGGCAGCCGGGTCCCCTGCGCGCACTTCGGCGGCCTCGATCGTGCCGTCACCGATGAAGTCCCGCCCGGCGACCAGGTCGAATACGTGTCGACCCGGCTCGTTCGCGCCGGTCAACCAGCGAGTGCCGGACACCACACGAGGATCGAGGAGGAAACGGATCCCGCTCGCCGAGTTCTCGCCCAGTCCGGCGGCCGGCTGCTGGGCTGTGCTGCCCAATCGAGCTGGTCCGATGTAACCCTTGACCAACCCGGGCGTGGCGGCGAAATCGCTTTCGGTGAAGACCTCGGCCTCGGCCGGCTCTAGCTGCGAGGCCAGCCGCTTGAGATCGACCTCGCGATCCCCCGGCACGCCCACGGCCAGTGGATAGCGAGTGCCACCCGGCTCGGTCACCATGAACACGACGTTCTTCAAGGTGTCGGCCGCGTGCCAGGGTCGATCGGCCCGCGGGAACGAGTCGTTGGCCAGGGCCACCAGCGTGTCGATGGTCGGGGTGTTGGGGGTGTCCTCCACGTGGGCGGGGGGCGCGTGGTCGTACGGAATCGCCTCCGGGACCGCGGTTCGGACGGCCTCGACGTTGGCCGCGTATCCCCCGGGTGAGCGGACGAAGGTGTCCTCGCCGTTCTCGGCGACGGCCAGGAACTCCTCACTGGCCGACCCACCCATCGCGCCGGACATCGCCTGCACGATCGCGTACTCGAAGCCGAGCCGGTCGAAGATCTTGACGTAGGCGTCTCGGTGGAGGTCGTACGCCTTCTGCAACCCGGCCTGGTCGATGTCGAACGAGTAGGAGTCCTTCATCACGAACTCGCGCCCACGCAGGATGCCGGCCCGTGGCCGCGCCTCGTCGCGATACTTGGTCTGGATCTGGTAGAGCGAGAGCGGCAGGTCCTTGTAGGAGGAGTAGAGGTCCTTCACCATCAGGGTGAACATCTCCTCATGGGTCGGTCCGAGAAGGTAGTCCCCGCCCTTGCGATCGGTGAGCCGGAAGATGTTCGGGCCGTACTCGGTCCAGCGACCGGTCGTCTCGTACGG
>JBBSQJ010000147.1:0-10821 GCA_038257965.1 Propionibacteriales bacterium | reverse complement strand
GAGCCCGATGGCGATCCGGTCGCCGTGGTCGGCGATCACCTGCTCGCACCACTGCGGCTGCTCCAGCGCCGCGGTGCCGATGTTGACCCGCCGACAGCCGGTCGCGAGCGCGCGCTCCAGGCTGTCGTCGTCGCGGATGCCGCCGGACAGTTCGACGTTCAGGGGAGTGTGGGAGACGACCTCGGCGAGGATCTCGGCGTTGCTACCCCGTCCGAAGGCGGCGTCGAGATCCACCAGGTGTAGCCATTCCGCTCCGGCGTCCTGCCAGCGCCGCGCCGCCGCCCGCGGGTCTCCGAACCGTTTCTCGGTCCCGGCCACGCCCTGGACCAGCTGGACCGCCTGCCCGTCGGCGACGTCGACGGCCGGCAGCAACACCAAAGAACCCACGATCCGGAACCCTATCCGAAGTCATCGATGGTGGCCGCCGCGCGCAGATCCGTGCGCTCTGCGGGATGCCGGTGTGAATCCCCGGCCGGCGGCGGCTGATGAACCTCCAGCTGCGAGTCGGACGCCGTCGACGCCGAGCAGGTCCACGACGATCTGGACCTCGGTTCGGCATCCACTTTCCCCACCGCCTTGTCGCGCGGCGGCCAGGGTCACATCGGCGAGCCGCTGGTCGGTTGCGGGGTCGGACACCCGCTCAAAGGTCGATGTGGCTCAATCGCCCGGCGACGATCGTGGCGGCCACCCGCCGCTCGCGCAGTCGCGCGGCAGCGGTCGCCGTGTCCCGGGTCCGGCCGACCGGGTTGTCGTCGAGGACTACGACGTCACCGCGACCGCCGACAGCGAGGGTGGTCTGGCCGTCGGTGCTGGCCGCGAGGGCCTCAGCCGCACTGATCGCCTCCCCGGGGTTCCACGGGTCCCGCTCGTCGGCGGAGCGGTGGACAGCGGCGGCCATGGCCAGCCACGGGTCGAGCGGCGCCACCGGCGCATCCGAGCCGAACCGCAGACCGACCCCGGCGCTTAGCATGGACACGAACGCGAAACAGCGGTCCGCCCGGTCCGGCCAGCACTGGGCGGTGACCTCTCGGTCATCGAGCAGGTGGGCCGGCTGCACGCTGGCGCGAACGCCCAACCGGCCCATCCGGGTGAGGTCGTCGCGGGTGGTGAGTTGGGCGTGCTCGACCGAGCCCGACACGCCGGTCGAGGCGAAGGCGTCCAGCGCGATTCCCACGGCGGCGTCACCGATGGCATGCACGGCGGCTTGCAGGCCGCCGGCGTGGGCGTGACCAAGCAGCGAGACCCTCTCGGTGAGGTCGAAGTTCTGCTGGCCGCTCGGATGCTCGAGTTCGCCGCCGTCGGCGTACGGCTCGCGGCAGTGTGCGGTTCGGGTGTTCAGGGAACCGTCGGAGATGATCTTCAACGGGCCCATCGTCGCCAGCCCGGCACCGTGCGGGAGCGGTTGCCCGGTGCGCAGCCCGGCGGCCAGCACCTCCTCCAGCCCGTCGGGGTAGACGGCGGAACGGACCCGCAGCGAGTCGATGCCGTTGGCGAACCGCTCCGGCCAGTCGAGATAGCCCCGGGCGAGCTCGAAGTCGACGATGCCGACCACCCCCCGGCTGCTCGCGTCCCGCACCGCGGCGCGAAGATCGCGGTCGTCGGACTGCATCCCGGCGGTGAGCTCGACGATGCCGGGCATCAGCGCGAACCACTCGTTCTCGGTCAGCGCGCCCGTCCGCTGCGGCGTGCCGAGCAGGGCCAGTGCCGCGGAGTTGAGCCAGCCGTTGTGACCGTCGCCGCTGGTCAGGACCACTGGGTGGTCACCGCTGACCCGGTCGAGCTCGGCCACGGTCGGTTGCCGAGACCAGGTGGCCGACCGGAATCCGTAACCGGAGACGACCGTGCCGGGCCGATTCGCCGGCAACCGCGCGATGTGGTCGCCGACGATCCGGGTGACCGCGTCCGGGCCGTCGGTGCCGCCCACGTCGAGCCGGCTCCTGGTCTGCGACCACTGGATCATGTGCACGTGGTGATCCCACAGTCCCGGGATCGCCCACCTGTCGGCTGCGTCGATGACCTGCTCCCCGGGCAGCGGTCGTAGCCCAGAGGCCACCTCGCTGACCAGACCGTCGGCGATGCGGATGTCGACCGGCCGGTCGGTCGGGGCCGGGACACCCACCGACACCAGGCGCGCCCGGGAGATCAGCAGGGACCCGGACCGGGCATCCGCCGCCTTCGATTCCACCATCATCGGGTTCCTTCCGCCGAGCATTCGGTCTCAGTCCTCGCTGCTGGCCCGCTCCCCGATGTAGGCGATGAGCCCAGGCGCGCTGGAGCTGAGCCGATCGACTTCCTCACCTCCGTCGCACCGGCACAGCGCGACGGTCACTGTCGAGGGTCCGCGGGCGACCACTCGCCATACACCGCCGGCGGTCTCCCAGCGTCGCAACGCCTCCACGGCGCGCGGTTCAGGGCCGTGGTCGGGAGTGTGATCAGGCACGGGGACGCCTCGACTTGGGCAGCTTGGCCACGATCAACTCATACGAGGTGTCGATCAGCTCGCAGAGCTCGTCCTCGGGAACGGTCCCGTCGACGGTGAAGGTGTTCCAACCGTGCGCGCCGATGTAGGCCATCTTGCGGGCCGCGGCGGCGTAGCGATCCAACAAGAGGTCGGCGGCCTCGCGATCCCCACACTTGAGTCCGATGGAGCGCACCGGGTCAACGGCGCCGAGGAAGGCGAAGATCTTGTCACCGACCTTGATCACGACATCGCCTTCCCACGGCTCGTCCCGCCAGGCTCCGGGCTTGTCCAGGCAGTAGGCGAGCCAGTCCGCAGCAGTGCTCACGGTCGCCAGTCTGGCGCGTGGACCACCGCGTCGGCCACCGGCAAGGGAGCGAACAGGTGCGGGAATCGTTCGCCGCGGCCTGGCTCGACCACGACCGGCAACCCGAGGCGAGCGGCGTTCAGCTCGAGCAGAACCAGATCGCGGGCACTCAGATCCGCGTAGTGGGCGGCTCGGGTGTCCTCGATCTGCTCGGCGAAGGAGAAGTGAACGAATCCTTCGGCGTCGTATCCGACCCCCCGCCCCGACCACGGATAGACACCGATCACTCTCGCCGCTTCCCACGTCTCGCGGACAGACCAGTGAAAGATCGGCTGCTCGATCGGCTCACGAGGACCCAGCACACCGAGATCGACAAGGTCGGCACGGAGCCGGTCCGCGTTGGTGAACACGAGCCCGGTCAGCCCGAACTCGCTCGCGGCCGTCGCGTTGCGTGGAGCGTCGTCGACGAACACGGTCCTCGCCGGATCCAGACCTTCCCGCTCGCAAGCCAGCGCGAAGATCGCCGGGTCCGGCTTGAGCAACCGCTCGTCCCCGGAGACGAGGATGCTGGAAAACCTGCGCAGGATGCCGAAGCGTTCGCGAGCGAGGGGGAACGTCTCTGCCGACCAGTTGGTCAGGGCCGACATCGCGATCCCGGCCTGCCCGAGCTCGGCGATGACCGCCGACGTGCCCGGCACCATTCCACTCAGCGTGTGGGCGAAGTGCTTCCGGTAACCATGGATGATCCCTTCGGCCTCCGGAAACCGTTCGACGAGCTCGGCCTCGGCCACGTCGAACGCGCGACCGCCGTCGTTGCGCCGGTTCCAGCCGGCGAAGTCGATTCGTTCGAGAAAGTCCGCGACGTCGCCGGCCGGCATCACCTGCTCGAAGGCGCGCTCCGGTTCCCAGCCGAGCACGACGCCACCGAGGTCGAAGATCACCGCGTCAAGTTGCACCCGACCAGCATTCCTCACACTCCATTTGCCCCGGAAAGTGGGCGCTTGTGACAGCGACACGCCGATGGAAAATGTCACACGCGCCCACTTTCCGCGGCAGTGGGGTGGGTTCCGGGCAGAAGGCAGGTTAGGCTGTCCTTATATCGAGCTGGATTGAGGAGTGCCGTGGGCAAGCCGCACGAGGACCACTACCGCGCCGAGGTGATCGACGTACGCCGGCTCACGCCGAACATGGTGCGGATCCGGTTCGGCGGGGAGGACCTCCATCGGTTCACCTCGAGCGGGTTCGCCGACGAGCGGATCTGCGTGCTGTTCCCTCGGCGCGGCGAGCGGCGGCCGCCGGAGCCCGCGTACGTCAACGGCCGGTTGGACTATTCCGATGGCACGGCTCGGCCGCCGTCTCGCAGCTACACCGTGCGTCGCTGGGCTGCGGACCGAGCCGAGATGGACATCGACTTCATGGTGCACGACGGCGGGGTCGCGGCGCGCTGGGCCTTGCACGCCCAGCTCGGCGACGGCGTCGGGCTGAGCACCGCCGACGGCTGGCACGCACCACCGGCCGACGCCACCTGGCAACTGCTGCTCGCAGATATGACCGGCCTGCCGGCGCTCGGCCGGATCGTCGAGGAGCTGCCGGCCGGCGCCCGGGCGCACGTCATCGCCGAGGTCATCTCCCCCGACGACACGCAGGCGTTCAGCACGTCCGGCGCGGTGACGTATGACTGGATCCACGACACCGGACACGGGCACTCCCCCAGTGCGCTCCTGGAGGCGATCAAGACCTTCGAGTTCCCCGAGGGTCCCGGCTACATCTGGCTGGCCGGGGAGGCGGCGGTTTCCCGGGACGTGCGCAAGTACGTCCGGCGCGATCTCGGGTGGCCGGTCGGCCGATTCGAGATCATCGGCTACTGGCGGGCCCGCAAGGAGGAGTGGACGGTCCGCTGGACGGAGAAGAAGCCAGAACTCGAAGCGGTCTGGGCCAAGGCCCGGGCCAACGGGCTGAGCGGCACCGAGCTCCGCGAGCACTACCTCGAGGCGGTCGAGAAGGCGGGCTTGTAGCCGCGTCGTGGGTCGGGACCCCGGTCGCTATTCGCCGGGACGCACTAGTCCGCACTCGTACGCTGCGACGACGACCTGAACCCGGTCACGCAGCCCGAGCTTGGTGAGGATCCGGGCGACGTGCGTCTTGACCGTCTGGACGCTCACATACAAGTCCGCGGCGATCTCAGCGTTGGACAGCCCACGCGCAACCAGCACCAGGACCTGATGCTCGCGGTCGGTCAGGGTGTCGAGCCCGGGTGGCGCGGGCAGGCGGGCTCCGCGGGTGAACTCCTCGATCAGTCGACGCGTGATCGACGGGGCCAGCAGCTCCTCACCTCGCATGACGGCGTGCACTGCGTCGATCAGCCGATTGACGGGCGAGTCCTTGAGCAGGAACCCGCTCGCGCCGGCCACCAGCGCGTCGTACACCAGGTGCGAGCGGTCGAAGGTCGTCAGGATCAGCACCTTGGTGCCCGGCGACTGCGCCACCACCCGGCGGGTCGCCGCGATGCCGTCGACGTGCGGCATCCTCACGTCCATCAACACCACGTCCGGACGCAGGGACCGGGCGAGGTCGGCCGCCTCGAGCCCGTCCGCCGCCTCCCCGACCACGTCGATGTCGGGGGCGGACCCGAGGATCATCCGCAACCCGGTCCGTACCAGCGGTTGATCGTCGGCGATCAGGACCCCGATCACTGCGTCACCAGCGCCGTGATCGGCACAGTGACCACGACCCGGAAGCCGACGGGCTGGTCCGGGCCCCAGCGGAGGTCACCGCCCGCCTCGGCAACCCGTTCGGCCAGGGCAGACAGGCCTTGACCGGTGCCACGGATCGGCGAGGGAGTCGACCCAGAAGTCCCCGAATCGGCGATCTCGGCGACGAGCCGTTCGTCGCGGATCATCAGCCGCACCGACACCTGAGCCCCGGCGGCGTGCCGCGCGGCGTTGACCAGGCCCTCGCGCACGACCCGGGCCACCAGTCCTTGCACCGCCGACGGAACGGTGCTGAGATCATCTGACTGGACGTTCACCGCGACTCCGGCGCCGCGGGCGGAGGCGAGGACGTCGGTGAGGACGGGATCTCTCGCCGAGGTGGTCCGCGCCGTTTCGAGCGCAGCACGTACCTCGATCAGCCCCGACCGGGCGGCCTCGCCGATGGTCTGCAGGACGCGGGCAACGTCACCATCGCCGGGCGGGAGCAGCCGGGCCGCGGACGCATGCAAGCACACGACGGTCATCGACGCGGCTACGGAGTCGTGCAGATCGCGGGCCACTGACTGCCGCTGCCGCGCCGCCGCCAAGCGAACGGCAACCGGACGATCTGCCTCGATCTGCGCTATCACCTCCTCGAGGCGGCGTTGCCGGGCCCGTTGGCCATGTGCACCGACGCCGGCGAGGAATGCACACAGCACGAGCAGAACGGTCGGCGCCGGACCGGCTGAATCGGTCGCACCGACGGCTGCGAAGAGCAGCACCGCGAGGACGATCATCAGCGCGCCGAGGCCGACCCCCGCCCGGAGCCGACTGCGGGCGTGGGCGCCCGTCGCGTGGGCCACCAGCACGATCGGCAAGATCACACTGACCATCTCGACCACCACGACGCCGGCGACCGACAGCAGCAGTGCGGCAATGCCGAAGCCCGCGACGGCGACGAGCGGCCGGCGACGCCGGACAGCCAGTGTCGCCGCCAACACGATCGCGGCTCCGGCGCTACCCAGCATCGCACCCGCAGCAGCCGGACCGGCCCACAATGCCTCGACCAGCACCGGGACCGCGGCCAGCGCGGACCAGAAATCGAGAGGGCTGGGTCGCGCCGGCAGGTCGATCGCGACGGTCTCGGCCGCCGGATCGATCCGATCGGATTCGCGGAGCACCCCGACCTCTCGGCGCAACAGATCGAGCGCATCGCGAGCGGAGGACTCGATCCCGGCCAGCGCGCGTTGGACATCGGCGCCGTCATTGTCGTGCGGCCGACTACTCGCGCTTGCCTGGAGTGCGATCGCACTCATCGCCTGACCGATCTCCAGCTCGACGCGCTCCGCGATCCGGTTCTGCTCCTCCAACCGCGCAGCCTGGACCGCATCGGCTCGCTGCGCATGGCGGATCGTGGAGACCCGGCGCAATTCCGCGATCGATCGTCGTCGTGTTTGCCAGAGGGTGGCAGCCAGAGCAGGGACGCCGAGCACGACGCCGAAGAAGTAGAGGTCGTTGGCCGGGCTGTACGAGCCGGGCTGCGCCGTCTGGTTGGCTGCGGTCAGCAGCAGCGCCGCGGCAGCAACGACCGGTGCACTGAAGTAGAGGCGAGTCAGCGCGCCGAGTCCCCCGCAGCACGCCACCGCCAGCAACAGCGGCACCGGCCCGCCGATCAGTTGCCCGTCGATCAGCTGCTCGCTGCCAGCCGCACCCCACCAGGTCAGGCCACAGACGACCAGCAGGACCACCGAGATGGCGATCGCTGCTGCCGACGGCCGGGGTCGGATGGCCACACACAGCACCCTAGACACCCTGAGGTCGACTCACATCACTCCCGAGAGGGATGCCTCCGCGGACGCCGCGGACGATCGTTGCCGGACATGAGCACTGTTGCAATATGTCGAGGCGCGGCCGTGGCTGCCGCCGTGCTGTGGGCGGCCAAGGCCGTCGCCATCGGATCGGCCGGAGGGCTGGGTCGCAGCCCCGCCGAGGCACCGCTGTTCTTTCTGGGGATGATCTGCTGGGCGGTCGCTGTCGTGACCGGCGGATTGGGGCTGTCGCGAGGACGCTCTGCGGGCGTACGGGTCCTCGCGGTGCTCGCGGCCGTGGCGGCTGCGGCCCTCTTCACCCTGCTGATCAGCGCAGCGGTCGTCGCGGTCCAGCCCGACCGACCCTCCTGGATCTGGGGAGAGGTCAACTTGTGGGTCCTGGCGATCGTCACCCTCGTGGTCGCCTTCGGAGCCGTCGGAGCACACTCACGCCGATCCTCAGCTGCAGAGCGGACGATCTCGGCGCCGACTGGAGTTGCGTAGCCGAAGCCTGCATGCACCGGCGGTCACGGTCGAGGATGACGGGTCAGAAGGTGGCGACCCAGTTGGCGATCAAGCGGGCACCGGCGTCACCGGACTTCTCGGGGTGGAACTGGGTGGACCAGAGCGATCCGTCTTCCACGGCCGCCACGAAGCGGTCCCCACCGTGCTCGGCCCACGTGACCCTGCGGGTCTCGGTATCCGGCAGATCGCGGACGGCGTAGGAGTGCACGAAGTAGAACCGCTGATCGCGGACACCCGCGAACAGCCCGCTCTCTTCGGGCGCCGAGACCGTGTTCCAGCCCATGTGCGGCAACCGCTCGGCCCGGATCTGCTCCACGATCCCCGGCCAGACCCGGCAGCCCTCGGACCGCTCGCCGTGTTCGATGCCGGCCTCGAACAGGACCTGGTGTCCGACGCAGATCGCCAGGATCGGTCTGTTCGCTGCGATCCGTTCGGCGATCACCTGTCGGCCGCCGACACCGGCCAGACCGGCCATGCACGCGGCGAACGCTCCTACGCCCGGCACCACCAGCCCGTCGGCGGCCAGCGCCTCGTCCCTGTCGGCGGTGAGCACCACATCGGCACCGGTGCGCGCCACAGCCCGCTCCGCCGAACGGAGATTGCCCGACCCGTAGTCGAACACGACGATCCGCGCGCTCACCGCTGGGCCCATCCCCGCCGCGCGCCCATCCCCACCGTGCCCCGAACCCGCACCGTGCCCCGAACTCCCACCGTGCCCTGAGCCCTCACCGTGCCCTGAGCCCTCACCGTGCCCCGAGCTTCCACCGTGCCCCGAGCTTCCACCGTGCCCCGAGCTTCCACCGTGCCCCGAGCTCCCACCGTGCCCCGAGCTCCCACCGTGCCCCGAGCTCCCACCAATGTGCCCTGAGCTCCCACCAATGTGCTCTGAGCTCCCACCAATGTGCCCTGAGCCTGTCGAAGGGCACCCACGGCCTACAGGGCACCCTTCGTGCTCGGAACGCCCTGAACGCGCGGATCGTACGCGATGGCGTCCCGCAGAGCCCGGGCGACCGCCTTGAACTGCGCCTCGACGATGTGATGGGCGTCGCGGCCGCTCAGCACCCGGACGTGCAGACAGAGGTGGGCGTGGAAGGCGAACGACTCCAGCACGTGCCGGGTCAGCGAACCGATGTAGGGGACGCCGACGTTGCCGCCGCCGATCAACGCATACTCCTGACCGGACGGCTCGCCGGTGTGCACGAAGTACGGCCGCCCGGAAACGTCGACGACCGCCTGAGCCAGCGCCTCGTCCAGCGGCACCATCGCGTCGCCGAACCGGCGGATCCCGGACTTGTCGCCCAGCGCCTGCCGGATCGACTGGCCGAGCACGATCGCGGTGTCCTCGACCGTGTGGTGCGCGTCGATGTGGATGTCACCGATCGACTCGACGCGCAGATCGATCAGGGAGTGCTTCGCCAGCGCCGTCAGCATGTGGTCGTAGAAACCGACCCCGGTGACGATGTCGGACGCCCCGGTGCCGTCCAGGTCGACCCGCACCTTGACGCTCGACTCCGATGTCTTGCGCTCGATCTCGGCAACGCGACTGCTCACTTCACTCCTGCTTCCAACACCTCGTCGAGCGCTTGTTTGAACGCGTCCATCTCTTTCGGGGTGCCTGCCGACACCCGCAGCCAACCGTCCGGGCCGACCACCCGAATCAGCACACCCCGGTCCAGCAGAGCCTGCCAGACCGCCTGTCGGTCGGCGAACCGGCCGAACAGCACGAAGTTGGCGTCGGAGTCGGCGACGCTGAGACCCCGTGCCGTGAGCCAGCCGGCGAGGTCGTCCCGAGCGGCTCGCAACTGGTCCACCGCCGCGAGCATCTCGTCGGCATTCGCCAGTGCCACCCGCGCGACCGCCTGGGTGAGCGCCGACAAGTGGTACGGCAACCGCACGATGCGCAGCGCGTCGACGAACGCCGGGGTCGCGGCCAGATAGCCGAGCCGGCCGCCCGCGAACGCGAATGCCTTCGACATCGTCCGGGTGACCGCCAACCGCGGGTGGTCCGGCAGCAGATCGAGAGCACTCGGTGTGCCCGCGCGGGCGAACTCGAAGTACGCCTCGTCGACCACCACCACGCCGGGTGCAGCGTCGACGATGACTTCCAGGGTGTCCAGCGATACCGCCGTCCCGGTCGGATTGTTCGGGCTGGCGATCAGGACGACGTCGGGCTGCTGGTCCTTGATCGCGGGAACGGCCACGACAGGGTCGAGGGTGAAGTCCTCGCGTCGCGAGAAGGTCGCCCAGGCGGTATGGGTGTCGCGAGCGTACTCCGGATACATCGAGTACGTCGGCGCGAACGACACCACGCTGCGCCCCGGCCCGCCGAACGCCATCAGGACGTGGAGCATAACCTCATTGCTGCCGTTGGCGGCCCAGATGTGGTCGGCGCTCAGTCCGTGACCGAGGTAGGCGGCCAGATCGGCCCGCAACGCGATCGCGTCCCGCTCCGGATAGCGGTTCATCGTCCGCGCCGCGCTTGCCACTGCGGTCGCTATCTCGGCGACCACCTTCTCACTCGGCGGATAGGGGTTCTCGTTGACGTTCAGCGCGTACGGCACGTCGAGTTGTGGTGCGCCGTACGGCTCCTCCCCCACCAACTCGGGCCGCAGCGGCAGCTCGGCCAGCGATGTGCCGTGAGCCCGGCCAGAGGTGCCCCCACCCCCGGAGGTGCCCCGAGCCCCACCAGAGGTGCCCCGAGCCCCACCAGATGTGCCCCGAGCCTGTCGAAGGGCGCCCTGTTCCCGGCCTTCGACAAGCTCAGGCCCCATCTCCCGCTTCACCACGACTGCGCCCCACCGGACGTGCCCTGAGCCTGTCGAAGGGCACCCTGTCCCCGGCCTTCGACAAGCTCAGGCCCCGTCTCCCGCTTCACCACGAACGCGCCTCGAGCCTCCGATGTGCCCCCAACGCCACCAGATGAGCCCTGAACCTCAACAGATGTGCCCTGAGCCTGTCGAAGGGCACCCTGTTCCCGGCCTTCGACAAGCTCAGGCCCCAACTCCCGCTTCACCACGAACGCGCCTCGAGCCT
>JBBSQJ010000146.1:0-10839 GCA_038257965.1 Propionibacteriales bacterium | reverse complement strand
CGTCGGCCTCGCCGCGCCACAGGAAGGTTGCGCGATCGCCTTCGACGATGGGCGCTCCGTAACGCTCGACGAAGCGGTCGATGATGGCCGTGTCGAGAGGCCGGCGGTCGATCAACCGATTGATCGCGAGCTTGCGACGGCGTTTGTGCGCTTGCGCGAGCGTGGGGGTCACGGCGCCTCCACCGACGAATCGTCAAACCTGTGCACCAGACCGTCGGTGCCGATCACCTGCGCGCCGGCCGGCAGCTCGCCGTCCGGGCCGAGTTCGATCCGGGCACCGTCGTCCAACAAGACGCAGCGCGCGTCGGCAACCCGCCGGGCGAGGACTCCCAGCATCATCGGATCGTCCATCCGCAGCCGGCGGCGAGCGTGCGGCATCGCGACGATCCTCGGCGCCCGTCCCAGTCCGCGGTCCCACATCTCCGAGCCGATCACGCCGCTGGGCCCGGTGTCGTTGTACAGCAGCACCCGCTCGGTGAGGCACATCGCGCCGGCCGACCAAGCCACCACCGGCAGCTGCGCCGGCAGGTGGACGACGAACAGTTTCAGGCAGCGCAGCAGCACACCGACATGCCCGCCGGCGATCGCCAGCGCGCCGGCATCCTGCAGGATCGACGCGACCTCGGCGCGGTGTCGTCGGATCGGCTCGCTGTCCTCGGGTGGCGCCGCGACGAACAGTTCTGCGTAGAGCTGATCCAAGGCGTCGAGATACCAGCGGTCGATGCTCTGCACAACCCGGATTCCGTCGGCCAGGGCGGCGTCGGCGATGTCTCCTCGGGCCGTGCGACGCCGGGCGACGTAGACGCTGTCGAGGGCGCGCTGCAGCCGGACCGAGTAGATCGCTGCCAGTTCGTCGACCACGTCTCGATGAGCCAGCGCGGCGTCGGCGAACAGCCGGTCGGTGTCCAACACGTCGGCCAGTCGCGCGTACAGCCGGAGGTGTCGGCCGCGACCCTCGAGCACGCCGTCGAGTTCGGTGGTGGCGCTCTCGCGATCCTCCCAACCTGCCGTCACCATCGCGACGGCTCCCTCGGGCGCCACCGCCTTGATCGCCGTGCCGGCCGTCGTCCGGAACCGCTGGGGTCCGAGCAGAACCGTCCTCACCAGGTCCCTTTCCCGACCCGACCGATGCCGACCCACCCCTCCCCGTCCCCGAAAGTGGGCGCGTCTTGCAGCGACACGCCGATCAAACCTGTCACAAGAGCCCACTTTCCTGGCGGTTCGACCGGCGGTGCCGTGCAGGGGTGTCGATCGGTGGCGCTTGACCTGGCCTCACCCGGCGTACACCTTGACGGTGCGGCCGACGTCGTCCAACATGCCACGCAACGTGTCGTAGTCGGGGTGTCGCATCCGGACCCATGCGTTGGCCATGTATCCCGCCTCCACCGGCTGGGTCCCGCTGCCTGCATCGGGCAGGTGTGCGTCGATGATCGATCCCCCGTGCCGGTGCTGGATCTCGTCCAGTCCGGAGTACCCCCTGATCTGTCCGTCCTGACTCGGTCGCAGGGCGACGATGCCCGCGGAGTAGGCCCGCGACAGGGGCCGCTCGGTAGAGCCGTGCACGATCGCGTACGCCCACTCCCGGTAGACGTCGACGTCATTCGCCGCGGAGTAGAGGTCCCACGCGCCGACTCCCGGAGGGCGGCAGCCGATTTCGGAGAAGCGCAGACCCTTGGGCCCGTGGAACCACTCCATGTGCGTGGCCGAGGTGCCGATCCCGAGCGCATCGATCACCCGCGCGCCCATCTCGCGGACCTCGGCATAGAACGACGAGTCGTCGATTCGGTTCGTCGTGATGAACTGCGGCGAGATCCAGCGGTGTCGCATCGCCTCCAACACGTTCGGGTAATAGTGCGTCATCCAGTCGTGCACGACGTGACCGTGGACGGCGATGGTGTCGTAGAAGCCCTCGTGTCCCTCGACGAACTCCTCGACGGCGATCGAGTCGTAGGCGCCGAAGGCTCCCAGGGTCTGACGAAGCTGCGCCATCGAGTCCACCCGCGTCGTGTCGAGGGCCCCCGCACCCGCCCGCGGTTTGAGGATCAACGGGAAACCGACCGTGTTGGCGAAGTCGACCGCCTGGTCGGCGGTGTGCACCGCGGCCGACGCCGCAGTCGGCACACCGGCGGCGCGCAACGCGTCCTTCATCGACGGTTTGTCTCGGCACAGCCACGTGGTACGCACCGACGTGCCAGGGATGTCGCGGGCCTCCCGCACCCGGGCGGCGGCCATCTGGTGGGACTCGATCGTCGACTCGAGCCGATCCACCCAGACCAGTCCCTGCGCCCACTCCACCGCGGCGTTCAGTTGCGCCACATCGGTGACGTTGGAGACCTTGTAGTAAGCGCCGAGTTGGCTGCGGAGTTCGCCTGGAAGATCGTGCTCGGAGTACTCGCCGACGCCGATCACGTTGGCGCCGACTCCGGCCAGCGCCGCCACGAAACGCCGCTGGTTCTGCGGGAAGAAAGGCTCCACGAAGATCACGTTCACGTCGCACTCCTCGGCAGGGCTCGGCTTCACGAGAGCCGCGCTGATCCAGCGCCGCTGATCGATGTCGGCATCGTATCCCGCACGCCTCGCTCCCCCGACCGCGGCAGTATTTCGTCACGCCTGCCGTCTCGGCGCCGCCCCGACCGAGCGTCGATCATGATCGCCGGCCCGACGCGAAGGCCGGTCGGGTCCACTGCCGTCCGGTCCCTCGACGGATCCGACGTGATGGCTAAGCTCGGGGATCGTGCGCATCGTGGTGATCGGCGGCAGCGGGCATGTCGGCAGTTTTCTCGTTCCACGGCTGGTTCGTGCCGGTCACCGGGTGATCAACCTGACGCGCGGGGAGAGCGCGCCCTACCTCGAGGACCAGGCGTGGTCCGACGTCGAGCAGATCCAGGTGGATCGAGCCGGCGAAGACGGGGCCGGGACGTTCGGGCGGCGAGTCGCAGCCCTCGATGCCGACGCCGTCGTTGACATGATCTGCTTCACCCCGGAGTCGGCGGCAATCCTGGTGGAGGCCCTTCGAGGACGCGCAGGGCACCTGTTGCACTGCGGCTCGATCTGGCGCTACGGGGCGAGTATCAAGCAGCCGATGCGCGAGGACGACAGTTCGCCGCCGTTCGGCGTGTACGGCACGCAGAAGGCCGCCATCGCCGACCTCCTGGCCGCTGAGACCCGGGCCGGCGGCCTGGTCACCACCGTGCTCCAACCCGGCCACATCAGCGGGCCCGGCTGGCCGCCGATCGGTCCACTGGGAAACCTCGACCCGGCGGTTTGGTATGCCCTGTCCGCCGGGCACGAGATTGCCGTTCCCGGCCTCGGCGCGGAGCTGATGCATCACGTCCACGCCGACGACGTCGCCCAGGCGTTCCAGCTTGCCGTCGAGCACCGCGACGCAGCCGCCGGCGAGTCGTTCAACGTTGTGGCGCCCTCGGCGCTGACGGCACGCGGTTACCTCTCGATCGCCGCCGGCTGGTTCGGTCGGACCGCCGCAACCCGGTCGGTCAGCTGGGCCGAGTTCCGCTCCGGCACGACGCCGGAGTTGGCCGATTCGAGCTGGGAACACTTGTCGCGTAGCCAGTTCGCCTCGATCGACAAGGCGCGCACGCGGCTGGGCTATGCCCCGGCTTTCGAGCCCGAGTGCGCCGTGCTGGACGGCGTACGTTGGCTGATCAACCACCATCGACTAGACGTCGCGGGTCCGCTGGTCGTCTAGCTGCGGACGGTGTGTGCGTGTGAAACCATCGCTCTCCGGGTTGATTCAAGCAGCGGGTCGCTGTCACTTGCGCCCGGGCGGGGACGGCCCAAGGCCCGCCGCCCCTGGCGAGCAGGTGGACGTGTACGACTGCCGATGTCGCCATGTCGTCGCCTGCGGAGCCATAATGGACTGATGAGGCGGGCTCCGTGAGTGAGCGGCAGGTCGGCGTCTTGGTCCGACTGGCTCGAACGATTGCCGCCGCCGCACCGGATGCGCCGCTCGCCTTGAGGATGTGTCAGGCATGCGCTTCCATCCTCGGGGTGGACGGTGGTTCGTTCACGGTCGCCTATGGCGACTCCGAACGAGTCACCTTGTGTGCGACGAACCGCTGGGCAGAGCAGCTCGAAGATCTGCAGGCGGTCCTCGGCGAGGGGCCGAGTCACGCTGCTTACGACGAGCGGACCATCATGACGATGCTCGTCGACGGGGTGAACGAAGAACGGTGGCCGCTGCTCAGCGACGCGGTCAAGGAGACCTTCATCGGCTGCTTCATCTACGCCGTCCCGATCATGCCCGGACCTCAGACGATGGGCGTGGCGACCTTCCATCAGAGACGCCGGGCCGCCCTGCTGGTCGATGACGCGACCGGTCAGCTGTTGATCAACGCGGTCGGAGTCGCCCTGATCCGCGACCTGGATGCCTTCGACGACGACCGGTTCGCTAGAGCCGATTCGTGGAGCAGTCGGGCTCGGATCAACCAGGCGACCGGGATGGTCATGGCCCAGCTACGGCTGAGCGCCGATGACGCGTTGGCCCTGGCCAGAGCTCATGCCTACGCTCACGGGATGACCCTCGGCGAAGTCAGCGACGACGTCATAGCGCGGCGGCTCGACTTCAGACGATCCGATCCGGAACCGGCCGACCCACAATGACCGCCCACACCGTTGCCGAGGCCTTCGCCGACGCAGCTGCTCGCCTCACCGGTCGGGCAGACGCCTCGGGCAGCCTGCTCGCGCTGCTGCGCGATTGCGCCACCTTGATGGAGGTGGATTCGGTCGGCTTGCTGATCAAGGCGCAGGACGAGAGTTTCGACCTGCTGAGCTCGACCTCCCACACGGCGGGACTGCTGGAGCTGTACGAGCTGCAGACAGGGTCCGGGCCCTGCGTCGACGCGGTGCTGCAGAACGTCGCCATCGCCGCCGCCATGCCCGATCTCGCGCACCGGTGGCTACCCGTCGGACCAGCGATTCGCGAAGCCGGCTACCTCGCCGTGCAGGCCTATCCCCTGCGTTGGCACGGCCGGGCCGTCGGCGCGATCAACCTCTTCGGCGGGTCCGCCACCCGACCGGACGCCGACCGGGCGAAGCTGGGACAGGCGTTTGCGAACATGGCTGTCGCAGTTCTCGCGCAGCCTTTGAACGGGAGTTGGACGAGTCTCCAGCAACGGGTGACGCAGATCCTGGGAGACCGCAGCATGATCGAACAAGCCAAGGGTGTGCTCGCCGTGCAGCACGGGATCGGTCTGGCTGACGCCTTCGCCTTGCTGGTCGACTCCGCGCTCGCGCAGCGAATTCCGTTGCGCGACCACGCGGCCCACGTCCTCGACGGCGTCCGGACGCCCTTCGGTGACAGCGACCCGCCGACGGCGTGAGCCGGCGCGACCGGCCACGGACCGAACGGCCTGCAGCTTCTCGCCCCGACTTCTCCTCGGTCACCGCACGAGCGGCTAAAGTGGCCGCCCTCCAGCCCGGGGCGCTGAATCGTCGCTCGGCTGGGTATTGAATGACGGCGTAGGAGACAATGCGGTCTCATCCCTGCCAGCAACCGAAGGAGCACCGAGATGTCGGAGTCCAGCAATCCGGAAGCGACGAGCGGAGAGGATCTCGACCGCGAGGAGTACGGCAGCCTTTCGGTGGAGGACGAAGGTGCCGAGACCGTCGATCCCGCCGACGTGGCCGGCACGGCCAACGAGGACGACGACGAGATCGGCTACTCTCCGCGAAACAGCGGTGCCTCCGAAACCGACTGAGGCTCGGGCCGAAGCGTCGGGCGCTGCCTCCGACAGCGTCCGTGCTCACCGCCGAATCAAAGAGGCACACTGGCGGAGTGACTGCGGAATGCCCGGCGCGCAAGCTGTCCCCTCCCGATGCCGAAGCGGGACCCGGACTCGAGCGCGTGGAGCATTTCGGTGAGCCGGCCTGGGTGGTGAGGTCGTTCGATCTCGGCCGCCGGATCCTGCGCGAACCGGATGCCACCCGGCAGGCGGGCTTCGGGGCGGATCAGGTCTACCGCGCTCGCGGGATGCGCGCGCCGATCCTCTACCTGGAGGGAGATCAGCACCGCCTGCAACGCCGAGCGTCGGCACGCTTCTTCGCTCCGGCGGTGATCGAAACGTATCGACCGATGATGGAGGATCTCGCCGATCGGTTGATCGATCGACTGCGCCCCGACCGTCCCACCGACCTGACCGGGCTGACGATGCGAATGGCCGTGCAGGTGGCCGCCCAGGTGATCGGGCTGACCGACTCCTCCGTGGCCGGGATGAGCCGACGACTCGCCGCGTTCTTCGACAGCAATCCCTTGGCCGCCGGCCGAGGCCCCGCCGGCGTACGACGCGGTCTCCGGGTCGGCACCCGGACGGCTCACTTCTACTGGATGGACGTGAAGCCCGCGATCCGCGCACGGCGGCGTCGTCGCCAGGCCGACATCATCAGCCAGTTGATCGACCTCGGATTCAGCGATCTGGAGATCCTCACCGAATGCGTTACCTACGCCGCGGCCGGGATGGCCACGACTCGCGAGCTGATCACTGCCGCCGCGTGGCACTTCGTCGACGATCCCGAGCTGCTGGCTGGCTACCGGAGGACAGACGTGATCGGACGGCGCAAGTTGCTGGAGGAGTTGCTCCGGGTCGAGCCCGTGGTCGGCTATCTGCGCCGGCGCACGACCCGCGCTTACACCCTCACCGGCCCGAACGGTACGGCCACCCTGGCGCCGGGCACGCTGGTGGACATACGTCTGAGGATGGTGAATTTCGACCCCGAAGTGGTCGGCGAAGACGGGGACTCCATCTGTCCCGGCCGCAGCCTGCCGCCGTCGGTCCCCCCTGCAGTGATGAGTTTCGGAGACGGCCACCACCGCTGTCCCGGCGGCCCGCTCGCGGTGATGGAGAGCGAGATCTTCCTCACCCGGCTGTTCGAGGACGACATCGTCGCCGAAGGACCGCCGACGGTGCGGTGGAATCCAGTGTCCCAGGGCTACGACCTGAGCCGCTTCCGGGTCCGCCTCGCGAGCTGACTCGCCGGCGGAAGGCGACGCGGTCGCTGGAGCTGGACAGCTCCTTTCGGTCCGTTCCGATTTACGTTGTAAACTTCCTCGGGGGGTCCGGGAACTGGGCCGCCGAACGCACGACGGAGGTATGCGATGAGCCCACTGAACCGTTCCCGCTCGAAGAACCGCAAGAACGAAGACTCCTCCGGCCACAGTGCCGATCGGCCGAGCGAGATCGGCCGCTCGGGCTGGGTCCAGATCGCCAAGCGCGGCTGGACCGAGGCCAAGGTCGATCAGGTCCCGTTGCTCGCCGCCGGCCTCGCCTACTACGGCTTCTTGGCGATCTTCCCGGCGATGGTAGCGACGGTCTCCTTGTACGGCCTGTTCGCCGACCCGAGCCAGATCGCCGATCAGGTCTCGTCGGCCATGGCGGGCCTGCCCGAGCAGGCCCGCGATCTGATTGTCGACCAGCTCCGCAATCTCAGCTCCCGGCAGACCAGCCTGACCATCGGAGCCGTGGTCTCGATCCTGATCGCCTTGTGGTCGGCGTCCGGCGGTGTCGGGCAACTGCTCACCGCGATCAGCACCGCCTACGACGAGGACGAAGAACGCTCTTTCCTGGCCAAGCGAGGGCTGGCCCTGCTGGTCACTCTCGGCGCGATCGTGTTCATGTTGATCGTCTTCGGTCTGGTCGCAGTGCTACCCGCCCTGGTCGGCCAGCTGGACCTGGCGGGACCGCTGAGATGGCTGCTGGAGATCGTGCGCTGGATCCTGGTGGCCGGCTTCGTGACCGTCGCGCTGGCCGTGCTGTATCGCATCGGGCCGGACCGAGACGCCCCGAAGATGCGCTGGGTCTCCGTCGGCGCTGTCGTGGCGACCGTGTTGTGGCTCGTGGCCTCGATCGGCTTCTCGGTGTACGTCGCGACGTTCGGCAACTACGCCAAGACCTACGGAACGGTCGCCGGCATCGTGGTCATGTTGCTCTGGCTGTGGATCACCTCCTACGCCGTCCTGCTGGGCGCGGAGATCAACGCCGAGTCGGAGCAGCAGACGGTGCGCGACAGCACCAAGGGACCGGAAGCACCGGTGGGTGATCGAGGTGCCGTCAAGGCCGACTCGATGCCGGAATCGGCGTCGTCGGGCTGACCATTCGCCTGTCGTGGCAGAATCGGCCCACGTTCGCCACCTCCGATCGGCGATCGCGGATGTCCGCACCGTCACCCCATTGCGAGGTTGTCGTGGAAGTTGTCGTGGGAGTCGATCTCGGCGGAACGAAGATTGCGGCGTCTTGGGTTAATCGGGCGGGTGAGGCCGGTGCGCTTGTATCCGCGCCTACTCCGGCACACGACGGTCCGGACGCGATCTTGGATGTGGTGTCGCTACTGGTCGATCGCGCCATGGAGGGAAACGACAAGATCGCGTTACGGGCGGTTGGCATCGGCACCGCGGGCGTGGTCGATGTCTCCACCGGGACCATCGTCTCTGCCACCGACGCGTTGACCGGATGGCCGGGCACGGAAGTGGCCGCCGGAGTCCGGGAAAGGCTGGCCCAGGACAAGGGCCTGGCGCGCCTGCCCGTCTACGTGGAGAACGACGTGGATGCCCATGCGGCCGGTGAGGTGTGGCTCGGTGCCGCGGCGGGGGCACCGATGTCGGTGCTGGTGGCCATCGGGACCGGTGTTGGGGGGGCCGTCGTGATCGACGGAGTCGCTGTCCACGGTGCGCATCACGTCGGCGGCGAGGTGGGGCACATCCCGACCCCGGGCGCGGAGGGTCTTCGCTGCGCCTGTGGGCTCGAAGGGCACCTCGAAGCGATCGCCGCCGGCCCAGCGATTTTGAGAAGGTACCTGGCACTTGGCGGTGCCGAGTGCAAAGACGCCCGCGACGTGTTCGAGAAGGCCCATGCCGGTGAAAGGCTTGCGCGAACGGTGGTAACCGATGCCGCGGTAGCCCTCGGTCGGGCTGTGGGCGGGATCGCGACGGTGATCGATCCGCACATCATCGTGATCGGCGGAGGCGTGCCAGACGCCGGCCCGATCTGGTGGGAACCGATGGAGCAGGCGTTCCGCCGCGAAGTCATTCCACCGCTGCGAGAACTCGCGTTGGTCAAAGCGACCCTCGGATCCCGGGCACCGATCTACGGCGCCGCCCGCGGGGCGTGGCGTCTGCTCGACGAGGGCGCAGCGGCGCTGGGATCGGCTACTGGCTGATCCGGTCTGCTTCGCGCTGACGCAGCCACTCCTCGATCTCTTCCAGCGTTCTTCCCTTGGTCTCGGGCACCAGTTTTGTCGCGTAGAAGATGGCGATGATACAGACGGCCGCATAGATCCAGAACGTCACCGAGGCGCCCAATGCTGCCACCAACGGAAGGAACGTCAACGAGACGACGAAGTTCATCGTCCAGTTTGTCCCCATGGTGGCGCTCATCGCGGCACCGCGGATGCGCAGCGGGTAGATCTCCGAGGGAAGGACGAAGACCACCACGCCGACGCTGAGCGCGAACGCGGCGATGTAGACCGCCAGGCAGATGGCAGCGATGAGTCCTACGGTGGGGCCGAGATTTCCCCCGGACAGCGCTATACCCAACGTGATGAGGCACGCCGCCATCACAGGGAAGCCGATCATCAGCAAGATCCGTCGCCCTGCCTTGTCCACCAGGCTCATCCCGACCAACGTCATCACCACGTTGACCACTCCTACCCCGACCGTTGCCAGGATCGCCGCCGAGGCACCCAGGCCGGCTGAGTTCAAGATCGTCGGTGCGTAGTAGATGACGGTGTTCACACCGGCCAACTGGCCGAAGAACGACACGCCGATTCCGGCGATCAGCGCGGGCCGCACCCATCGGGCCCCGAGGTCTCGAATCGTGGGCTTGTCGAGCTTGGCGTCGATCGCCGCGATCTGCTGGATCTCGTGCAACTCCGCGTCGGCCTGGGCCGGCCGCCGCAGCCGGTGCAGAACGGAACGGGCGTCATCGATCCGCCCCTTCTCCACCAGCCAGCGCGGGGTCTCCGGCATGAACAGCATGCCGATGGCGAGGCCCAGGGCGGGGACGATGCCCAAACCGAACGCCCATCGCCATCCGCCCGGGTAAGCGAAGATCGCATTCATGACGTACGCCAAGACGATGCCGATCGTGATCAACAACTGGTTCACCGCGACCAGCCGCCCCCGCAAGTGCTTCGGCGCCGCCTCGGCGATGAACAACGGGACGATGACCGAGGCCGAACCGACAGCCATGCCCAAGACGACCCGGGCACCCACCAGGAACCAGGCCGACGGGGCGAAGGCTGCCAGCAGCGCGCCGAGAACGAACAACAACGCAGCCCCGATGACCGTGCGCTTGCGACCGAACCGATCGGAGAGACGGCCCGCGGCGACGGCGCCGATCAAGGCGCCGATCAGGATCGCACTGACAACGAAGCCCTCCATCAACGGCTTGAGACCGAACTCGTCGGTGATGAACAGAAGGGCGCCCGAGATGACGCCGGTGTCGTAGCCGAAGAGCAGTCCACCGATGGCAGCGATTCCGCTCACCACGTAGACCAGGCCCGGCGAGCCAACTGTCTTCGGTGCAGATGACGGTGCAGACATCTGATCCTCTCTTCGGTGTGGGGAGTGTGGTTGTGCGCGGTACGGAATGTCTCAGCGCATCGAGGTTGCCGCCGGTCCGGCTTCGCCCTAAGTCTGGCGGTAGTGGTCAGGCCAGTCGGAGCCGACTCGCCGGGGCCTCGTCGATGATGGCGGAAACGTGCCGGGGATGCTGCCAGATCGACGGCTCTCGGATCGGCGGCGATCCAGCCGGCGCGGTGGTGGCCGAGGGCATCGGTTGGGCCTTCACCGCCGAGCGTCGGAGCTTGGCTGGTAGGAACCGGGTTCGG
>JBBSQJ010000145.1:0-10873 GCA_038257965.1 Propionibacteriales bacterium | reverse complement strand
GCCTGTTCCTGAACGATGTCTCGCCAGCCGTACTGGTGGAGCACGATCGAACCGACCGGAATGTCGTCCGCCGCCGACTCCAGGACCCGCCCGATCGCCCCGCCGGTCATGGTCTCGCCAAGGGCGAAGGGCGGCACGTAGCTCGCCACGTCATTCATCCGCCCTCGCATGTAGGGGTCGACGGAGATGAACTCGTTCGCGACAAGAATCTCGCCTGGCTCGAGCGGACCGTACTCGACGGACTCCGTGCGAAAGTCGTCATGAGTCGGCCAGCCGTGAGGGCGGCGGGCGAGCTGGATCTGTGTGCTGATGGTCATAGTGCGTCAACCTAGCCCGATCGACCGCCGGCCGAGCGCGACAACGTGCCGCCACCGTTGACAACTCGGACCGGCTCTACGAGGCGGCTTCACCTGGCCCCCAACAGCTGACAGGCTGAACGGATGCAGGTCGTCCGGGATGCACTGGCCGCCGCGGCCGATCCCGAGACCGCCACGGCCTTGGAGCGCTACTTCCAGGTGCGACCGGGTGGCTATGGAGAAGGGGATCACTTCATCGGCGTGAAGCTGACCACGGTACGACGCCTGGTGGCCGAGCATCGGAGGATCCCGTTCGTTCCCGCGGACTGGCTGGACCTGCTGCACAGTGCGGTGCACGAGGAGCGGCTCGCCGCCCTGGTGGTGATGGCGGAGCGGGCCACCCGAGGGACCGATGCCGAGCGTCGCCTGATCTACGAGACCTACGTCGCGTCCACCCGGTGGGTCGACAACTGGGACCTCGTCGACGTGAGCGCGGCGCCGGTGGTCGGCGGCTGGTTGCTGACGCGAGACCGTGGCCCGCTCTACCGGCTGGCGCGTTCACCGGTCGTCTGGGAACGTCGGATCGCGGTCGTCGCGACGCATCGCCTGATCCGTGCGGGACAGACCGAGGACATCTACCGGCTGGCCGTGATGTTGCGTGTGGATCCGGAAGACCTGGTCCACAAGGCGGTCGGCTGGATGCTGCGGGAGGCGGGGTGCCGCGTCGACCAGCGAGAGCTGCTCGGCTTTCTCGATGGGTACGCACCCGAACTGCCCCGGACCACCCTCCGATACGCCGTCGAACGGCTGTCGCCCGAGGTCCGGCGACACTACCGGCACCTGCGTTAAGCCCGCATCAGGCGACGCATTCGGCAGGCCCGTCGCCTTGCCCGCAGATCACTGCCCGCAGATCACTGCCCGCGATCCAGTGCGCGCCGCCATCCGGGCGTGCAACGGTCAACCAACAATGCTCGCGACGAGCCGGCTCGGTCAGGCCAGCAGCCAGGTGATGGCGATGATCACCGGCACACTGAGCAGGGTGGTCGCGAAGATGGCGTCGCGCGCCAGCAGGACGCCGCGGTCGTTGCGCATCGCAAAGGTGAAGACGTTCTGGGCGGTCGGCAGCGCGGCGATCACCGTCACCGCCAGCAGGTTGTGTCCCTGAAGTCCTACCAGGTTCGCCCCGATGAGGTATGCGGCCACCGGCTGGATCAGCAGCTTCACCGCGACCAGGCCGGCGACCTGGATGGGCGGCTCGTCTCCGCCAGGCCGGCCGCCGAGCCGCAACGAGATCCCGTACGCGAGCAGCATCGACGGCACGGCCATCCCCGCGATGAGGGTCAGTGGCGCGTCGATCGCCGCCGGGATCTCGATCCCGGTCAGGGCGAGGATGAGCCCGATCAGCGATCCGACGGCCAGTGGGTTGCGGATGGGTCCGGACAGGCGGATGAGCAGCAGTTGGCCGCGAGTCGTCCCCGGGTGCGGTAACCGGGTGATGCCGTCCAGAACCGAGAGTCCCGCCGGCTGCAGGACCAGAAGTTGGGCGAGCAACATCGGCGCGATCAGCGCGGCGTCACCCAGTGCGTACGCGGCGATCGGCAGCCCGAGGTTTCCGGCATTGACGTAGGACGAGCAGAACGTGGCGATCACGGTGTCGGCGGCGGAGCGTTTCCAGGCCAGGCGAGCCAGCAGCACGGCCGCCGTGGCCGCGATCACGACGCTGCCCAGCGACGCGATCAGGTTGGCCGACAGGAGCCGGTGGACGTCGGTGGTGCCGAGCACTGTCACCATCAGGGCGGGGCCCGCGACGTAGAAGGCGGTCTTGGTCAGCACGACTTGGGCAGTGAGATCCAGGATCCTCAACTGGGCGAGCACGAAACCGACGCCGATGAGGATGCCGATGGTGGCGAAACCGGCCAGCACACCGAGCACGTCGCGATCGCTCCTTCAAAGGGCCTGCAGACAGCGTCAGGGGCGGACGATGCAGCGAAACCCGAGGTGGGCGGTGGACGTCTCCTCGGTCTGCCCCTGTCGTGCCGCAGGCCGGTAGCGCAGGCAGTAGTTCGGGGCGCACAGATGGGATCCCCCCTTGACGACGCGTCGAGGGTAGATCTCCTGCGCGTCGATGCCGTGCTCGCGAGACACGCGCGGATTGCGCGGCACGCAGCAGCTTTGCGAGGGGGTGACGTTCTTGCCGCCGCTCCGGTGGTCGACCGCGAAGTGATCGGTCGTCCACTCCCACACGTTCCCCGTGATGTCCAGCAAACCGAACGCATTCGCCGGGAAGCTACCGACCGGAGAAGTGCTCGGGAACCCGTCCTCCAGGAGGTTCTCCCACGGGAAGCGACCCTGCCAGGTGTTGGCCTGCCGACGCCCGCGGATCAGTTCGTCATCACCCCAGGCGAATCGCTGCCGATCCAGTCCGCCTCGAGCGGCGAACTCCCACTCGGCCTCGGTCGGCAGGTCCTTGCCCGCCCACGCCGCGTACGCGGACGCGTCGAAGAACGACACCTGGGTGACCGGATGACGTTCGCGGCCGCCGACGTTGCTGTCGGGGCCTTCCGGATGGCGCCAATCGGCGCCCGGCGCCCACGACCACCAGTTGCGGAAGTCGTCCAGCGGGACCGGGCCCGGCGTGGGGGTGAACACGAGCGAACCAGGGACCAGGTCCTCCGGCGCCGCTTCGGGATAATCCACCGGGTCGGGCGCGACCTCGGCTGTCGTGGCGTGTCCGCTGGCCTTGACGAACCGGCGGAACTCGGCCACCGTCACCGGGTGCTCATCCATCCAGAATCCGTCCACAGCGACCTGGTGGACCGGGCTCTCCTCCGGATAGAACTCGGTCGAGCCCATCCAGAACTCACCGCCCGGCACCCAGACCATCGCCTTGGCCGGAGACTTGCCGGCCGGGGACGCACCGACGCCGTCAGCGGAGTTCACGGAGTTGGGCACGGTGTCGAGTCTCTCACCGGCGCTCGACGGGTTGGTGCCGACTTGGTTACTTCCGTTCCGCAGGACCGCCGAATGTGTTAGACCTGTACGTTGGCGCCGCGAATTCTCAGGAACGCTCCGTTGGGCGCGAAGAATCACGCTGGCGCGGGTCAACAGGATCCAACTTGATGGGAGATTTCATGAGCTTCGCCAAATCCTGGCGGCCGCGGAATATCGCGCTCGCAGCCGGTCTCGCGGCATCCGCCCTGGTCCTCTCGGCCTGCGGCGGCGGGGGAACGCCCGGCACCACCTCGTCGGAGGGTGGCGGTGGCGCAGGCGGCACGCTCACCATCGGCACCACCGACAAGATCACCAAACTCGACCCGGCCGGCTCGTACGACAACGGGTCGTTCGCCGTGATGAACCAGATCTTCCCGTTCTTGATGAACACCCCGTACGGCAGCCCCGACGTGCAGCCCGACATCGCCGAGTCGGCATCGTTCACCTCGCCGACCGAGTACACGGTGAAGTTGAAGCCGGATCTGAAGTGGGCGAACGGTCACGACCTGACTTCCTCGGATGTGAAGTTCACCTTCGACCGTCAAGTCAAGATCAACGATCCGAACGGTCCGGCATCCCTGCTGGGCAACCTGGACAGCGTGTCGGCTCCTGATCCGACCACCGTGGTGTTCAAGCTCAAGGTGCCCAACGATCAAACCTTCGCGCAGGTGCTGTCTTCGCCGGTCGGTCCGATCGTCGACGAGGAGGTGTTCTCTCCGACTGCGCTGACCACCGACCAGGACATTGTGGCCGGGAAGGCGTTCGCCGGTCAGTACACGATCGACAGCTACGACTTCAACAACCTGATCCAGTACAAGGCGTATCCCGACTACAAGGGTGTCCTGCCGCCGGCCAAGACCGGCACCGTGAACGTCAAGTACTACGCGACCGAGTCGAACCTCAAACTCGACGTCGGCAGCAACGCCATCGACGTCGCGTTCCGTAGCCTGCCGGCCACCGACATCGCCGACCTGCGGACGAACGACAAGGTCAAGGTGGTCGACGGACCGGGCGGTGAGATCCGCTACATCGTCTTCAACTTCGACACCATGCCGTTCGGAGCGAAGACGGCGAAAGCCGATCCGAAGAAGGCGCTCGCGGTGCGGCAGGCAATGGCGGACCTGGTCGATCGCAAGCCGATCGCCGACCAGGTCTACAAGGGCACCTACACTCCGCTGTACTCCTACGTTCCGGCCGGTCTTACCGGCGCGACCGAGTCGTTGAAGTCGCTCTACGGCGACGGCAACGGCGGTCCGAGTGTCGACAAGGCGAAGCAGGCACTCAGCGATGCGGGCGTGACGACGCCGGTCACGCTGAAGCTCCAGTACAACCCCGACCATTACGGATCCGGTTCCGCCGACGAGTACGGCCTGGTCAAGGATCAACTCGAGTCTTCGGGTCTGTTCAAGGTCGACCTGCAGTCGACCGAGTACGTCCAGTACAGCAAGGATCGGGTGGCCGACGTGTATCCGATGTACCAGCTGGGCTGGTACCCGGACTACTCCGACGCCGACAACTACCTGACGCCGTTCTTCTCCAAGAACAACTTCTTGGCCAACCACTACGACAACCCGGCGATCCAGAAGCTGATCACCGAGCAGGTGGGCACCCAGGACAAGGCGGCGCGGACGAAAATCATCGAGCAGATCCAGAACGAGGAGGCCAAGGACCTGTCGACCCTGCCGTTGCTCCAGGGTGCGCAGGTGGCCGTGGTCGGCTCGAACGTGAGTGGCGCGGACCAGACCTTGGACGCGTCGTTCAAGTTCCGCTACGCGGCACTCTCCAAGAGCTGATCGTCGGCTCTTCCTGAGCGTGTTGAATCGCTGGAGTGGCGTATGTGCACTGAGCTTGTCGAAGCGTCGGGTGGGGGTATGTGCGCTGAGCTTGTCGAAGCGTCGGGTGGGGGTATGTGCGCTGAGCTTGTCGAAGCGTCGGGTGGGGTATGTGCGCTGAGCTTGTCGAAGCGTCGGGTGGGGTATGTGCGCTGAGCTTGTCGAAGCGCGCAAGGAGTGCCCTTCGACGGGCTCAGTGCACATGGACGGGCTCAGGGCACATGGGCAGCATGATGGATGTTCCCCGAGCATGCGACAGCTGAGGAGGTGAGCGGATGACCGATACCTCCGTCGCCATGGTCGACGAGGCGGTGACGAAGCGTTCCCGCCGCGGTGGCGGTGGCACGCTGGGCCGGTATCTGGTGATCCGTGCATTGTTGATCATCCCGACGGTGTTCATTCTCGTAACGACCGTGTTCGTGCTGATGAGGACGACCGGCGACCCGATCACGGCATCCCTCGGCGGTCGGGTGACCCCGGACCAACTGGCTCAGCGCATTCACGACGCCGGGTACGACCGGCCGTTGCTGGTGCAGTACCTGGACTACCTCAGGGGCATCCTCAGCGGCGACTTCGGGACCACGATCAGCGACAACCGCCCGGTGATCGACGTCTTGATGAAGTATGGCACCGCGACGCTGGAGCTTGTCTGTTACGGACTCGTCGTGGCGTTCATCGTCGGCATCCCGCTGGGCATGTTGTCCGCGTACTTCCGGGACAAGGTGCCGGACGCTTCGCTGCGGGTGTTCGCGATCTTGTGCTACGCCACCCCGGTCTTCTTCGCCGGTCTGTTGTACAAGCTGGTGTTCTCGGTCTGGCTCGGCTGGCTCCCGGTAGCCGGCCGAGCCAGTACGGCCGTGGAACTCCAGATCCAGTTCCTGCCGGACAAGACCGGCATCTATCTCATCGATGCGTTCCGCACGGGCATGCCCGGCGCGGTGACCGACGTCTTGGCTCACGCGGTGCTGCCGGCGCTGACCCTTGGACTGGCCACGGCAGGCATCTTCCTGCGTCTGGTGCGGACCAACGTGATCGGCACCCTCGGCACGGACTACGTCGACGCGGCCAGGTCCCGCGGCGTCGGCGAGGTGCGTCTGGTTCGCAAGCATGCCTATCGGCCGGCACTGATCCCGATCATCACCGTCATCGGGCTGCAGATCGCCTTGCTGCTGGGTGGAGCGGTGCTGACCGAGACCACGTTCGAGTGGAAGGGACTCGGGTTCGAACTCGTGCAGTACATCAGGGCGCGCGACTACGTTGCGGTGCAAGGGATCGTCGTCTTGATCGCGGTGATCGTTGCGGTGACGAACTTCCTGGTCGACATCCTGGCCGCCCTCATCGACCCGAGGATTCGGTACTGATGAGCAGCGCGAGTGCGTCGACTCGTCGCAGATTCAGCTGGACGCGGCTGCCGGTCGTCCACCAACTCAGGCAGAGCATCGGCATGCAGCGGGGGATGCTGATCATCGGGCTCGTGCTGAGCGGGGTGTTCGTCTTCGTGGCGATCTTCGGCCCACTGCTGGCGCCGTACGGGTACGCCCAGCTCGGCGATGCGACCGGATTGTTCGGTTCTCAGAAACCGCCCGCTCCAGGACATCCGTGGGGAACCACCGTTGGCGGCTACGACGTGTTGGCCCGGGTGATCTGGGGTGCGCAGACCGCGCTCGCGGTGATCGTCGTCGCCGTCGTCCTGTCCATCTTCGTCGGCGTTGCGCTGGGTCTGGTTTCGGGCTACCTCGGGGGTTGGCTCGATCGGGTGCTCGTGGTCGTCTGCGATGCCGTCTACTCGTTCCCGTCCTTGCTGCTGGCGATCGTCATGGCCATCGCGATCTCGGGCGGGCAGTCGAGCAAGTGGGGCGGGATCCTCGCCGCAGCCAGTGCGATCACGGTCGTGTTCATCCCGCAGTACTTCCGGGTGATCCGAGCCGAGACCGTGCGGATCAAGAGCGAGCCGTTCGTGGAGGCGGCCAAGGTGATCGGCGCGTCGACGCCCCGGATCATCTTCCGGCATGTGTTCCGCAACGCCACTCGTACCCTGCCGTTGATCTTCACCTTGAACGCGTCGGAGGCCATTCTCACCCTTGCCGCTTTGGGATTCCTCGGTTTCGGCATCGAACCCAGCGCGGCCGCGGAATGGGGCTACGACCTCAACAAGGCGCTCTCCGACGTGACCAGCGGCATCTGGTGGACAGCGCTGTTCCCGGGCATGGCGATCGTGCTCGCGGTGCTGGGCATCACGCTGGTCGGGGAGAGCATGAACGACCTGGCCGATCCCCGGCTGCGCGGGCGGCGCGCCGTCGAGTCGGGAGCCAGTGACGTCGCCGCGACCTCGGTCGTGCCGGGCGGCGCCCTGGACACGGTCGGCGTCGAGGAGCTGGGGCACCAGACGTCCGCCGGCGTCGAGGAACTGCGATGAGCGCTCCCAGTCACGGCGAGACCGTCGTCGACATCACCGATCTGTTCGTCTCCTTCGCCAGTGATCAAGGAGCGGTCCGGGCCGTCGACGGGGTCTCACTGCAGGTGTCTCGTGGCGAGGTCGTTGCCGTGGTCGGGGAATCCGGCAGTGGCAAGACGGTGACCGCCAAGACGATCCTGGGTCTGCTGCCGGAGACGGCGACCACCTCCGGTGTGGTCATGCTCAGCGGCCGGCACGGCGGGTCGGCCAATGACATCATCTCCGTGTCCAGGCAGCGTCTCCAGCAGCTACGCGGCAGTGACGTGGCCATGGTGTTCCAGGAGCCGTCGACCGCGCTCAACCCCGTCTACACCGTGGGTTGGCAAATCGCCGAAGGACTGCGCGCTCATACCTCGATGAGCCGCAGGGAGGCCCGCGCGAAGTCGATCGACATCTTGCGCAAGGTCGGCATTCCCGATCCGGAGACCCGCGTCAACTACTATCCGCACCAGTTCTCCGGTGGCCAGAAGCAACGCGTCGTGATCGCCATGGCGCTGGTGCTCGAGCCGGGTCTGATCGTCGCCGACGAACCGACCACCGCGCTGGATGTCACCGTGCAGGCAGAGATCCTCGATCTCCTGCGTCGCTGCCGGGACGAGTTCGACGCCTCCATCCTGCTGATCACCCACAATCTGGGGGTCGTGGCGGATCTGGCCGACCGCGTGGTGGTGATGTATCAGGGCCGGGTCGTTGAGGAACGCGATGTGACCGGACTGTTCGCGGCGCCGGAGGACGACTACACGAAGCGGCTGCTGGCCGCCGTCCCCTACGTCGGTCAGGGGACGGCGGGCGCGGTGGCTCGCGCCAAGGCTCGGGCCGCCAGCCCTGACGGGCTGCCGCTGGTCGAGGCGGACGACCTGCGGATCCAGTATCCCGGGCGACTCGGCCGGCCGGGCTTCGTCGCCGTCGACGGCGTCTCCTTCCGGCTCGCGCCGGGAGAGGTGCTCGGCCTGGTGGGTGAGTCAGGTTCGGGCAAGACCACCATCGGCCGCGCGATCGCCGGATTGACCAAGGTCACGGGCGGTTCGCTGAGGGTGCTCGGCCAGCAGATGAACGGCGTGCGGGAGCGTTCGTTCCGACGGCTCCGCGCCGACATCGGCTTCGTCTTCCAGGATCCGGCGGCCAGCTTCAATCCGCTGTTGACGATTACCGACTGCGTGGCCGAGCCGCTGATCGTGCACGGGCGGGGAAGCGGCGCCGACGTACGCAAGCGGGTGCAGGAGCTGTTGGAGGCGGTGCAGCTGCCGCGAACGTACGGTGATCGATTCCCGCACGAGCTCAGCGGCGGCCAGCGGCAGCGGGCCAGTCTGGCTCGGGCACTCGCCCTCAACCCGAAGCTGCTGATCGCCGATGAGCCCACGTCGGCACTCGACGTCTCAGTGCAGGCGCGGGTGCTCGAGCTGTTCGCCGACCTGCAGACCGAGTTCGGGTTCGCGTCGCTGTTCATCAGTCATGATCTTGCCGTCGTGGATCTGGTCGCGGATCGCATCGCGGTGCTGTATCACGGTCGGTTGGTCGAGGAGGGTCTGGGCTCGAAGATCCTCGTCGAGCCGGAAGACCCATATACCCAACGGCTCCTGGCTTCGCTTCCGGTGCCGGATCCGACCGCACAGGCCGGCCGGCGGGCCCAGCTGCACAGCCTCTGGGCGGAGGATCGCTAGCAGACCCGTCCTCGCATCAGGCCGGCGCAGCGCGGCGGCAGGCGGACGGTCCGTTGTCGGGCGACGAAGGCGATGCCGCGGCTGCACAGCTGAATCCGGGCGCGCCTTAGCCTCGAGGACTGAGGAGATGTCGCTCCAGCGCCTCTCCGTACCAGCGAGCGAAGTGCTCGGTCGACCAGCCGCAGTCGATCACCAGTTCGCGATAGACGCCGGCGGCCGCCAAGGCGCGGTAGACGGCCTGTGCCTCGGCCAGCGGCACGGTCAGCTGATCGGCGGTCGAGGCGATCATCGCGTCCATCACCTGGTTGCGACCGGCGAGTTTGGCGCGCATCAAGGCGCGTGTCTTCGGACTGTCGTCGGTGGCCGCGTCCAAGATCTCCACCACGTCGAAACCCGCCGCGTACAGGTCGGTCAGCCAGCCCGCTGCTCCATAGATCCGGCGTCGGGGATCGGGTTCGGCGAATACCTCTTGCGCCCGCTCCCGGGCTCGGGCCCGTTCCAGCCATTGTTCGCAGATGTAGGACAAGATCTCTCGCTTGGCGCCGAAGACCGAGTAGACGGTCCGCACCGCCACACCGGCCTCCGCGGCGATCGCATCCATGCTCGTGGCTCCGAAACCTTGGGCGGCGAACAGGCGCCGGGCGCCCTCGGCGATGCGTTGCTTGGTGGCCGCAGCCTGCTGCTGGCGATACGTCGAATTGGTCTTGACAGCACGCCGCATGTGGGAACAGTATCAGTGTAGCGAGTGCAGTAGAGCTGCATTCAATACACTAACCCTGCGGCTCAAACCGCTACTCAGCTCGGAAGAGAGGGCCCCGATGAGCACGACAACGTCACAAGAGACGATCGGTCTCACCCCAGCCACGGCCGTGGTGCACCGCATGTTCGACGAAGGATTCGGCACCGGGCGAACCGAGGTTGTCGCCGAGATCTGCTCACCCGACCTGGTCGAGCACCAGTTCGGCCTGGCCGGCCAGGGCGCAGACGCGATCGCCCACGTCGAAGCGGCCATTCGCGACGTTCATGCGATGGCCCCCGACATCAACTTCACGATCGAGGACTCGGTCGAACACGGCGATAAGGTCTGGGTGCGGGTCCGGGCCCGCGGCACCGCCACCGGTCCCTTCTTCGGGCCGCCCAGCGGACGGCCGATCGACATCACCGTCTTCGACCTTGTACGCATCGAGGACGGCCGAATCGTGGAGCACTGGGGGGTGCCCGACAGATTCGCCCTGCTCGCCGAGACCGGCGTGCTGGATCGGCTGGCGGGTGCCGCGCCAGCCGCGAAACCGGCGTAGGCGTACTCGGACGGGGCTCGTGGTCGGATCGTCGCCAGGTGACCTCGCCATACGGGGATCGAGGGCAGACCGCTCCGTCGGCTCGGCGTCTCGGTGCCCGGCCCGACCCTCAGCGGCGGACCCGGCGGTGAGCGGGGTCGACGCGCTGCGTCCAACCGCGCCGATCCAGATGCTCCAGCAGGGGGATCACCACGCGACGCGTCGTGCCCAGCGCCTGCCGCGCTTCGCTTGTGGTGAAGGGTTGCCGAAGCGTGGACAGGGTGCGCATGGCGAGCGACGGTCCGGTCGGCAGCACCACCACGTCCGGGGTCAGCCGGACGATCCGACCGAGGCGTTCTGC
>JBBSQJ010000144.1:0-10928 GCA_038257965.1 Propionibacteriales bacterium | reverse complement strand
GACAACCGGCGCCGGGACCGAGTTTTGCCGAGACTTGCCGGTGCGGACTCGGGTAACCTCGTTCGCGACCTACGGCGACACCTCGACGTAGCGGGGCCCAGGCGACCTTGCGGGGCAATGTGGACCAGAAAGGCTGTCTAGGGAATGAGAGACCGGCGGGTCTGGCTCTTCAACTCCGCAAACACGTTCTCGGGAAATCCCAAGTGGCTCTTTGCCTACGTCAACCGATTCCGGGCCGATATCGAGGCGCACTGGGTCTGTGACTCCGCACGGACGGCCGAGGCGATCCAGCGGCTGGGCTACAGCGCCATCACCTTTCGCGACCCGCGCGGTCACTCCGTCCAGCAGCGCGCAGGTGTCTTCGTCGTCAACCAGGTGAAGGAGCAGATCCCGCCGCGGATGGATGGTGCGCTCCTGCTCAACCTGTGGCACGGGGTAGGGGTCAAGAGCATCGAGCGCTGCATGAACGAGGGCTACCTCTTGGAGCGCATCGCCAAGAAGTACATCCAGAACAACCGCTACTACCGTGAGCGCCAGTTGTTCCTCGTCACGTCGCCGGCCATGGAGAAGCACTTCACAACCCAGGTGGGTCTGGACGACTGCCAGCTCATCCGCGCCGGCTACCCGCAGAACGTGTACCCGCGCGACATCGCCAGGCCCGCCACCTTCGAACACGACAAGGTGTTCGGGAGCATGAGCGGCGCACCGACGATCACGCAGACCCTGCTGTACGCCCCCACCCCGCGACGAGACGACTCGTCCTCGTTGTTGCTCCGCGCGATCCCGGATCTCGGCGAGCTCGTGGAGACCCTGCGCCGCAACCGTCAGCGTCTGGTGCTGAAGATGCACCCGCATCGCAGCGACGACCCGACCTTCTCGGCGTGGCGAAAAGAGTTCGCCGACAACCCGCACCTCGTCTTCTGGGACAACGCCGACGACGTGTACGAGGTGTTCGATCGCATCGATGTCGCCATCGTCGACTACTCATCGATCCTCTACGACCTCATCGCCGCCGGGGTCAAGAACTTCATCCGTTACGTCTTCGACGTGGACGAGGATGGTCGAGACGTCCTCGCCGACGGGTTCGACTACTTCGATCTGTCGTGCGGAACGGTGGCGAGGTCGTTTCCAGACCTCCTCGACGCGCTCGGGCGCAGCGAACCCACGGACCCGCTCGACCTCGAGCGCCTCGGGTCGTACTTTTGGAGTTATGACGACGGGATCGCGGGGATGGACCGGATCCTCGACACCGCTGTGGCGTTCGAGCCGCGGAGCCTGGCGCTGCCGGAGCTCCACAGCTTCGACGTCTTCGACACCGTCATCCATCGCCGGGCAGTCTCGCCGTGGTCGGTCTTCGCGGCGGTCCGGGACCGGGTGGAGCGCTCCGAGGTCGCCTTCCCCAGCTATCTGACGGCTCGCTACGGACAGGTCCGGATCCAGGCCGAGGCGGCAGTGCGCGAAACCCGGCGCAAGGATCCCGTGCTCAGCAGGACCGGCGAACTGGAGATCCAACTCGACGACATCATCCAGCGCATCGGCGACCTGTTCGACCTGACCGCCGAGCAGCGGTGTCTCCTGCGCAGCTGGGAACTGGCGGAGGAGCTGGACGCGGTGGTCGTCGATGTCGCACGGGTGAAGGAGATCCGCGCACTGCTCGCCGAGGGACACCGCGTGGTGCTCATCTCGGACCAGTACCTGCCCAAAGAGCATGTCCGACTCATGCTCGCCTCCGCCGATCCGGTGCTGGCGGAGCTTCCCCTGTACCTCTCCAGCGCCGAAGGTGTCCAGAAGTCCACCAAGCTGCTCTACCTGCGGGTCTACCGCGACCAGGAGTACGACTTCGACCGATGGGTCCATCACGGCGACAACGTGGTAACTGACGTCGAACGAGCGAGCGAGCTCGGCATCGTTCCCAGCCAGGTGCCGGCGACATCGCTCGACGAGTTCGAGACGTCCGTGGCCAACGAGCTGCCCGGGTACGACGGGTGGCTGCTGGCCTCGATCCTGCGAGACTTCCGGCTGGGCGGCTCGCGAACCGACCTCGATCTGTTCGCCTTCGATCACGTGAGCTCCTACCTCGTCCCGTACGTCGACTGGGTGGTGCGCGACGCGGCCAGGCGGGGATACCGAACCCTGTACTTCCTGTCTCGGGACGGCTATCACCTGCACCGCATCGCCCGCGAGGTGGCCCGGGTGCGCCGGCTGTCCATCCGCGTCCGATACATCTACGGCTCGCGGACGGCGTGGCGCGTGTCCTCCCAGATTGACGAGCTCGACCCAGACCTGTTCGAGCTGTACGGCGACTTCGCCGGGGCCAGCACCCCGCAGGCCCTTCTTCGCAACGCGAAGCTGACCGCCGAGCAGTTCACCACGATGTTCCCCGCGTTCACCGACATCGTCGACCGTGAGCACCTCGCGCCCGACGTGCGTGCCGACATCTCCGATGCGCTGCGCCGATCAAGACAGTTTCATCAGCACCTGCTGTCTGTGGCCGCCACGGAACGGGAGATCGTGTCGGACTACCTGCGACAGGAGATCGACCCGTCGGAACCCTTCGCGTTCGTGGAGTACTGGGGTAGGGGGTACACCCAGCAGTGCCTGGTCCGTCTCGTCGAGGCGGCGTTCGGGACGCCGCTGGAGGTGCCGATGTACTACGCACGCAGCATCAACCCGACCGATGGCCTGGCCATTCGCCACAATTTCACGGTCGCGAACCATTCGATGCTCTTCATCGAGGCGGTCTTCGCGAATCTCGACCACGGCCCGGTGCTCGGCTACGAGCGGCGCGACGGCCAGGTGCATCCCCGGCATGTTCCTCGTAGCAACGACAAGGCGCTCCATGACGCCTTGGAGCGTTGCCTCGTCGAGTTCACGAAGCACTACAGTGCCGCGAACTTCACCGACCCGGACCGCACCAACCGCGAGTGGTTCAGATTCGGATTCCAGTACTACGCCAGGAACGAGGGGTCGCCCGCTTTCGCCGACATCGTCGCCCCGCTTCACGACGCGGTCGAGCCCGGACGGCCCGAGCACGAGTTCGCCCCGCCGCTGACGTGGGGTGACATCTACGACCTGCTCGCGAAGGGTGTCCCCTTCGACACCCGCTCGATCAAGCTGTCGCTGGCCCGCAGCAGTTTGACCAAGCGATGGCTCTACGACCGGTCGCGCGAGATGGCCGGTTCGCGCGGACGGGTCGCGCTCTTGCCGGTGTACTTCGTTCGCGACGGCACGGCCGTCGCAGCGCGTCGGCTGGCGCGACGGCTCACCGGTCGATGACGCCGAATCGCGCCGCCCGGCCAGCCACTCTCGCGGGAGCGACGCCGATGACCTCGACAGGTTTGCCATGACCATTCGCGATGCCGTCAGCCGGGTGGCCAACCGGCTTCCCCACCCCGTGCGTGAGCTGGTTCGTACCAAGATCCCGGTGGCCACCTGGGCCGAGCTCCAATCGGCCCGCCGCCGCCGTCCTGCGGCGGTCGGTCAACGGCGTGAGCCAGCGCCGGACGGCATTCGCTGGCTCACCGACATCGCCAACGGTCGTGGGCTCGGCATCATGGTGGGTAAGGAGGTCGAAGCGTTGCTCGCCGCGAACAAGGTCGCCCAGGCCCAATCGACAGGCGACTCGCTGGCCGCGCATGCAGAGACGGCGAGCCTGGGCCACACCCTCTGCGGTCTGGTGGCCGCACATCGCAGGCTCTACCCACTCGCCGCGGACCGTTTCGGTCGCGGCGACGAGGAGTTGGCGATCGCGCTCGCTCCGGTCGAGTACGTGGTGACAAGATTCGTGACGGACCCCGTCGGTGCGAAGTGCTGGGCGCAGCGGATGCTCCAGACGCCGGACGTCTTGCCGCCGACGGCTTGGTGGCAGGTGATCCGCCACACCTTTCCGGCGCGAGATGACGCCTTCAACCGGCGGGTCCTCGACACGCTCGAGGCTTCCCACGCCAGCAATCCCGCCGCCTGGCCGCGCGGTGCAGACGTCCTTCCCGAGCTGGAACGCTGGATCGGCCGGCCCAACCGTGAGATCCGTGCCGCGGATCACAGCGTCGTCCATTTCGGTGTGCTGGACTATCGGCAACCCGACTGGTCCACGGCATCGGACAACATCGGCGACTGGATCCAGACCCTGGCCTCGCTCGGCCACCTGGTTCGGCACCGCAACGTCAGGTTCGCATCGACCGATCCGACCGTCGAGCAGTTCATCACCAACCTGCAGGCGCGGGTACGTCCCGAGCTGGCGCGAGACTCCGCCGCCGGACAGGTGGAGGTTCACGTGGTCGAGCGCGATGCGTCCAGCTTCCAGGCCCTGCCCGAGCAGACCTGGATCCTTGCCTTCGGCTGGTACATGCATCCACAGTTCATCGTGTCCGGCCAGTTCGACGTCCCATTCCATCCCGCCATCAGGCCCATCTTCGTGTCCTTCCACTGCAACAACCGTGCGATGCTCACCGTCGAGGCGGTGGAGTACCTGCGCGCGTACGCTCCGATCGGCTGCCGAGACTGGACGACGGTGGATGTCCTGCTGTCCTTGGGGGTGCCGGCGTTCTTCTCGGGATGCCTGACCACCACGATCAACACCGTCTTCCCCGATGCCCCACTCGCGACGAGGGAACGCACCATCTACGTGGACGCGGTCCGCAACCCGGTGCCCGCCGGGGCGGAGCGGAGCAAAGCGATGTACCGGCTGGTACGCGATCGATCCTTCGTGCAGAACCTCAAGGAGGCGTTGGACGTGCTGGAGACGTACCGTCGCGAGTACACACGCGTCGTCACCAAACGGCTGCACTGCTATCTGCCGGCCACCAGCCTGGGGGTCGAGGTCGACTTCGAGCCCGGTGACAACACCATCGTCCGCTTCAACGGGCTCTCCGGCTTGAGCCGATCCGAGTTCGACGACATGCGCGCCTCCCTGCTCGCCCGGCTCGAACCGGTGATGACGGCAATCCTCGCGGCTCGGCCCGAGCAGGAGATCTACCGGCTGTGGCGTGACCTCAACGCCGAGGCCGTGCGACACGCCACTAACCGCCATCAGCGTCCTACGATCGTCTCGCCTGCCGTCGACCCCCTGCTCGCGAGCTTGGGCAACGTCGTTCCTCCCGAGGCGCTGGCCCACGACGACACCATCGATGTCGCTGTCGTCGTCCCGCCGGGACACGAAGTCCATCTCACCGGGGTTCTGGCGAGCGCTCGGGACCGATCGTCCCGCCCGCTCCGAGCGTGGATCTTCGCCGCCTCGTCGCCGGCGCGCCCGCCGGGCGTCGAGATTCGCTGGATCGACACGTCGACGACCGTCGATGGCGGGCTCACGCTGAGCGATCTCGGTAGCCTGGCTGCTGCTCTCGTGCCCGCCGACCGGCTGATCCTCCTCCCGCTGGCCGCCCTGGTCGAGGAAGACCTGGCCCGGCTCGCGAACCTCGACCTCGACGGAAGGGTGCTCGCGGCCCGACGGACATCGTCGTCGTCGAGCAGCGGCTTCGCGACCTTCTATCGAGCGGCGACCCGGCTCGACGACCGTCCCGAGACGGCGTTCGAATCCTATCGAGACGTGCACGCTCGACACCGATTCGACTTCGACGCGTTCGACACCGCGCTGCTCGTCCTCGACCTCGCGGCCTTGCGTCGATCCGAAGGTCTGAGGCAGTTGCTGCACTCCTTCGTGGAGTACCGCTACTCCGCGCACGAGGCATGGCACTACCTGGTCGGCAACGACTACACCCGGCTGGATCCGGCGTGGGGTTACGTTCCGACTCGCGACCGCCCCGTCGCGCCATACGTGTGGCACTGGGCGGACAGCACCAAGCCGTGGTCGTCGCCGTACACACCCGGTCGCGATGAGTGGCGACGAGCGCAACAGGCTGGATCTGACGGTGACCGCTGAGTCGGGCCATCCCGGCGAGGGCACCCTCTCGTCGGCGTCCGAACCCCGACCAGGAGGAAGAGCCGTGATCACCATTCCCCAACTGAGAGATCGCTTGCGGCGGGCCATGCGTGAGCTGCGCAGGGACCGCGAGCCACCTCGCCCTCCCGGCCCGGCATCGGCGGCTCCAGCCGCTCCAGCCGATCCAGGTGCTCCAGCCGCTCCAGCCGCTCCGGCCCGGAAGAAGACTCCGCCTGCTGTCACCCCGGTCGATCCAGTCGTCGCGGCGGTGCGGGATCGAAAACTCAGCTACCTTCCGGTCGCGGCACTCAATGACCTCTTCACCGAGGCCAGGCGTGCCGACGAGGAGGGCCGGGTGGGCTGCTACCTGGAGGCCGGTTGTGCCCTGGGCGGCTCTGCGATCGTCCTCGCCACTGCCAAGGACCAGGGTCGGCCGCTGTTCGTGCACGACGTATTCGGGATGATTCCCCCGCCGACCGCGGAAGACGGTGCCGACGTTCATCGTAGGTACGAAACAATATCCTCGGGTAAGGCGACCGGAATCGGTGGCCGCCTGTACTACGGCTACGAAATCGACCTCAAGGAGCAGGTCGAGCGCGCGTTCGCGGACCTGTCCGTGCCGATAAACGAGAATGCCGTTGAACTGGTCGAGGGTCTGTTCCAGGACACCATCGCCGGCGACGAGCCGGTTGCCTTGGCCCACATCGACGGAGACTGGTACGACTCGGTACGCACCTGTCTTGCCCGGATTGGTCCGCGTCTCCCGTCCGGAGGAGTGATGGTGATCGATGACTACTTCCACTGGTCGGGCTGCCGGCGGGCGGTCGACCGCTTCCTGGCGGAACACCCCGACGACTATCACCTGACGCGCCGCTCACGGCTGCACATCGTCAAGGACTGACCGCTTCCGCCGACACCCGCTCGGTCAGGCGATTCGGCGCCCGAAAGTCTGCCCTAAAGTCTTTGCGCCGCACCGCCCTGACCGCCCACGATGATTGGATGGGCCCGGACTCCGCGCGCGTCAAGCGACGACGTCCCAATCCTCGGCGGTCGCGTTCAACCGCCGATGACGGCAAGGACCAGCCGGTGCCGCAACGGCCACGCGGGCTGCTCGAGACGGTGATCGACCTCCAGACGAAGGCGGGCAACCGAGCCGTCTCGTCACTGTTCACCGGTCGCCTGCCGGTCGCGCAACGCGACCGAGTGGCCGGCTGGGCCGGCGCCGACACGCGAGGGGCGAAGGGCGGCTGGAACGTCGCCACCCGGGAGGTCGGTACGATCCGCCGGGTGCCGCTGGACGGGCTGAGCGTCGGGAACACCAAGACAGACTTCGTCGGTGACGAGGCCAACAAGACCGAGGAAAGCGGCTCACACCGTGCTGTGGTGCTGATCCCCTCGACCGTGACAGCGGGCCAGCGGGTGGACGTACTCGTCCACTTCCACGGCTTCACGCACCGTTCGTTCGATCCGTATGCCGGCTGGCGTCAGCACAGCGGTTCGGGCACCGTCCGCGATGTCGACCTGGACCGGATCGAGGCTCAACTCCAGGCGTCAGGCCAGAAGTCCATGATCGCCGTGTTGCCCCAGGGCGTCGGCGGCAGCAACTTCGGCGGGCTGAAGGTCGACACCTATCTCCCGCAGATCTTCGCCCGACTGGCCGAGGCGAAGGAACCGCCGGGCAGCACGAGCGACGAGCCGATGACGCCCGGACGCCTCGTGCTGTCGGGGCACTCCGGCGGCGGCGACCGGATCGCCACCATGCTCGGCACACCGGTGGGCCAGCGGGCGGCCGAGATCATCCTGTTCGAGGCCATCCACGGCGGCGGGCTGGCCACCGTCCTGGGCTGGGCCACCGGCCACCTGAACCGGGTCGCGTCGGCCCTGCAGCAGACCCAGGACGCCGGCCAGCGGAACGGCATCGTCGAGTCCTGCCCCAAGCTGTACGCGTACTGCTCCGTGTTCGACAAGACGATCAAGGGCAGCGGCCGGTACGCCGGAACGTACGGCAAGTTGAAGAAGGGCCTGGACACGTGGTTCGCCACCAACGGCGGGCTGCTGGGAACATCGCTTGCGGAGATTCGGGCCCGGTTCCGGGTCGAGTTCCTCCAGGGCGCGACCCACGAGACGGTGGTTCGCGGCCTGGGCGACGACCCGACCGCGAGCCCGCTCACCGATGCGCTGGTCAGTCTGGACAAGCCACAGGGCGCGTCCAAGCTGACCAGAGCCGGAACCTCGACCTGGGTTCATCCCCATGACCAACCCAGCGTCGGCCCGAGACGCAAACCGACCGAGAAGCCGGTCAAGGAACCGGCGGGCACACCCGCGACGAGCGTGCCCCTGCCGAGTGGGGTGGTACCCCCGGTAGTGGCCAAGCCGGTGCGCGGGACCGCGGTCGCCCCGGCCGCGCTGACCCCGAGTCGGATCCTGGCCATCGCTGCCGCGCACGGAAACGGACCGTTCGAGCTACTGGCTGCCACCTGGCGAATCGCCCGCGGGGGTGACAGTTACCGCATCCTGTCCGACGTCCTCGCCGGCGGCGGATTGCGCGACTCGACCGACCTCACCGACGCGCTCTTCGAGGAAGCCCACTCGGAACTGGGTGGCGGCCGGATCCCGGCAGACCGCGACGACTTGAAGGCCGACTGGCTGGATCTGCGACGACGGTATGCCCGACCAGCGATCGCGGACATCAAGGCGTCTCCGGAGGCGCCGCGGCGGGGGAACCGCACCGGCCCGACCGACCAGACGGCCAAGTCCACCCCGACAACCGCAGGTGGTGCCGGCCGCGACGACGTCACCAAGTCTCCCGGTGCCGACCCCCCAGTCCACCCCACCGGCGTCGAGCCGGCCACCATCGAGCCGGCCCGCGTCGATCCGGCTACCGTCAAGCCGGCCAAGGCCGCCACCGGCGCCACGAGCCTGACCGCCGATGAGCAGAAGGCGGCGCTGGCCGCCGCCTTGAAGCAGGCGACGACGAGCGGGACCAAGTCCGCCCGCAAGGACATGGAGGTCGTGCTGGACAACCACGACCTTGACTACGACACCTGGTTCGCCGGGATCCAGTTCACCGCGACCTTCCTGGACGTGCCGATCAGGCCGAGCGGCGGCAACACGCCGGGCGTGCACCGGGAGCTCCTCGACCGCCTGGCCGTCGCCGAAAAGCTGTTGGCCACCCAGTTCCCCGGACTGTCCAAGGCACAGATCGCCGGCAAGACCGGAACCTATGAGATCGTCGGCGTCCGACCACCGAAAGCCGCGACCGGTGGGGCACAGCCGAGTGCCCACTGCTTCGGGCTGGCGATCGACATCAACCACCCGACCAACCCGTTCGTCGGCAACATGAAACCGAGCAAGAAGAAGAACATGACCGACGAAGAGAAGCGGAAGTACACCGAGTACCTCACCCACCGATCACCGCGAGTGATCGAACGGGCGATGCTGCTGCTGCGTCAGGAACACTTCGACGTCGAGGCTCAGATCACGGTGAAAAGGGGTGCCGACCGGGCGGCCCAGCTCTGGGAGATCCACCACCGCGCCTCGGAGACCATGGCGGAGTACCTCAGGCTCGCCGACGACCTCGACGGATCCACGCTGTCCGGACTGGTCAGCCGGCTGAACGCCAGCGGAAAGGACAGTCGGGACCTGGCGAGCTGGAAGACGTTGATCCGCGAGGATCGATCGCTGCTGGTCAACTGGGACTTCATGCACCACAAGGCCCCCGAGAAGGGCGGGTACATGGACCTGGGCAAGGAACTCGTCGTCGCGCTGATCCAGGCCGGTCTGCTGTGGGGCGGGGAGTATGCGGGCGCCAAGGACATGATGCACTTCGACTGGCGGGGGGGAAAGATCAAGGATCGGTCGACCGTGCCGCGGAAGAAGCCGGTGAAGACCTGATCCTGCCGGCCGAAGACTCAGCGAGCGATCGCGTCGTACGCGGTCCGCAGCAGATCCTCGCTCGGTCCGGCCAGGATCGACGCCTCGCCGAGGCGATCGAGCACCACGAAGCGAAGGGTGGAGCCGCGGGTCTTCTTGTCCACCGCCATACCGCCCAGCAGATCGTCGAAGACGTCGCCCCGATACGTCGTCGGCAGCCCAAGCCGACCCAGAATGGCACCGTGCCGGTCGGCCGTGCCCTCGTCGAGGCGGCCCGCCAACCGGGACAGCTCGGCCACGAACATCATGCCGACGCTGATCGCCTCGCCGTGGCGCCAGCGGTAGTTCTCCCGTCGTTCGATCGCGTGGCCCAGGGTGTGGCCGTAGTTGAGCAGTTCCCGACCGGTGACCCGGCCAACCGAGGTCGATTCGCGAAGATCGCCGGACACCACGTCCGCCTTGACCCGGATCGACCGCTCGATCAGGTCCCGCAACACCGGCGACGACGGGTCGAGGGCCGCCTCGGTCCGAGTTTCGACGAGATCGAGAATCACCGGATCGGCGATGAACCCGCACTTCACCACCTCCGCCAGACCGGCGGTCAGCTCCGCGCGCGGCAAACCGGTCAGCAGATCGAGGTCGCACAGCACGCCGCAAGGCTCCCAGAAGCAGCCGACCAGGTTCTTCCCCTCCGGAATGTTGATTCCGGTCTTGCCGCCGACCGCCGCATCGACCATGGCCAGCACCGATGTCGGTATGGTGACCAGCCCGACGCCGCGCAACCAGGTGGCGGCCACGAATCCCGCAAGGTCCGTCGTGGCGCCCCCACCAAGGCCCACCACCACATCGGTCCGGGTGAAACCGGCGGTCGCCAGCACCGACCAGCAGCGAGCGGCGACGTCGGCCGTCTTCGCGGCCTCGGCATCGGGCACGTCGATACGGACCACGTCGAGGCCCGCCTGCTCGAGCAGGCTCATGACTCGGGCGGCCGCCGCGATCAGCGGCGGTGGGTGGCAGCCATACAGGCAGCCGGGTGCCAGCTGCGCATTTTCTCCCCGGAAGCCCGGAGCAGATCCCCGCTGCGCAGTGCTGACGTCCGCTGGGTGGGCTGCGCTGCACTCCGCCCGCTGCTGTCAGGGCAAAACTGTCTCAGGGTTTTATATCTGTGTTGCCGCCT
>JBBSQJ010000143.1:0-11008 GCA_038257965.1 Propionibacteriales bacterium | reverse complement strand
TGCGGGTCGTCGGCCGGTCGGGAGGCTCGGGCCGGCGCAACCGACACGTCGGTCCCCGGCAACCCGCACGTCGAGCCCACCCAGGACAAGGACGACTTCTTCCTGGTCACCAAGCGCGCAGACTTCGACGGCCTCGTGGCGCAACACCGCAACGTCGTGCTCCAGTCCTCCAGCGTGAGCGACGACGGATCCCTTTCGGTCCGCTTCGCGTCCGGACGGTACGCCAACGTGGAGGCTCAGACGGGCGGTCCGGCGACCCGGAACGAGGCGATGGGCGAGCAGGCGATCACCCAGCTGGGTGCCAGCTGCCGACCGCCGGCGGCCGCCGGCCCGCAGGGCAGCGGCGGCGCTCCGGTCCAGCGCCAGCCGGCTCCGCTGCAGCGCGAGCCGGCTCCAGGGACCGACGGTTCGAACAGCGCCGAGCAGCCCGGCAGTCTGGCCGCCGTCCTGCGGTGGCTCGGGCACCTCTACGACGAGATCGTCCGGGTGCTGCAGCAGGTCGGCACGATGCCCGAGCCGTTGCCACGCGAGACGCCGCCACCGGGCCTTCCGGCGAGCTGCCGGACCTTCGCCGACCAGGCCGGTCTGGACGCCGCCAAGGCTCGGATCACCAGCAGCGTGATCGCCCGGATGCCGGAGCGGGACGTGATCGGCTGGATCGTGGGCCTGGCGGCACCGCCGGCGAGTGTCACCCGCGAGGCGGAGGCGCAGCGGGACTGCATGCTGACCGCGATCCGGATCGCGGCCCGTCGACCCGGATCGCCGCTACGCCTGTCGTCCGGGACGCCCACCAAGTCCGGCCGCCGTGACTTCGGGCGCCAGCGGGCGATCTGGGAGCGCAAGTTCGACTTCCTCGACCGCGCCCACGGCGGGCGTCCGTTCGACCGGGTGTCGGACCGGGCCCGGGCGCGCTGCGGCCCCCTGGTCGGCAGCGCGAGCCGGTGGGATCCCGACAACGCGGACCATCGGACGTGCTGGCTCAGCACGCTCACCGCCGACGAGCGCCAGCAGGAGATTCTCGGAGCCTCCAGCGCGCCCGGCATCTCACGGCACCACTGGGGCACCGATTTCGACCTGTTCGACCCGGACATGAATCCGGCCGACTGGGAGGCCGGCGGCGGGTTCGCCGACGAGTACGGCTGGATGATGCGCAACGCCGCGACGTACGGGTTCATCCAGTCCTTCACCCCGACGTCGACGTTCATGACCGCCGGCTACATCGAGGAGCGCTGGCACTGGTCGTACTATCCGGCGGCCCAGGCGCTGCTGGAGTTCGCCCGCGGGCACCAGGCCGACGTCGAGGCGCGGCTGATGGCCGAGTGGGGCGCGGCACCGGAGTTCAGTCACATCCGCGCCGAATGGCGCAAGTTCATGTTCAACGTGAACGAGCGTGGGCAGTTCTGACCCGAGCCCGACCGTCCAGAGGGCGCTCCCGATCATTTCGGCTTCCCGGTGTGCCTTACGCGCGCCAGGGTCCTGCGGGTCGACTGCGCGTTCGGGCAACCAATCCTGCCCGAAAGGCGGATCGGATCCCCTTGTCCTCGCGTTCGGGACGCGCTCCCATGGTCACATGGGGATGCAGCGGCCCTGACGTTCGCGAACTGCAGGCCAGTTCGCGTCCACCGTCGCACTGCACGATGACCGGGGGTGCTGTCGATGAGGCCCGTCGTCAGGATGCGCGACAGCCATCGCGAGGACGATCGGGCACCCGTGCCCTTGCTCGAGGTCTCCGCGAGAGGCACAGCGCTGCGCCCACCCGAGGCGCTGACACCTGAGGAGGCGATGACAATGCAGCGCCAGGCCGGCAACTCGGCGGTCGTCACCTGGCTGGAGCGAGGCAGCGACGAGAGTCCATCCGGGCAGAAATCAGGCTTGCAGCGAGACCTGCTCGATCCAGCCGACGACCCGCAGGGTTACACCCAGCCGGGTGGAGTGAAAGATGTGGCCAAGTCAGGGCTGACCCGCGTCGAGGTGACGGGGCTGAAATTCGGGGTCGAGGGTGGGCATCGAGGGAGTTACGTCAACGGGAAGGGCGACGACGTCGCGAGCGCCGAGAAGACGATGACGAAGGAGAGCCCGAACAACACCGCTGTCGTCATCATGCCCGACAAGCTGGAGCCGGACCGGCCGATCCAGGTGATCCTGCACTTTCACGGCTGGGGATTCCGGGACATCGATCCGTACGCGGGCTACGGGGTGGCGACCGGCCAGGCGGCGGGGCAGGGTGCGACGGGCACCGTGCGAGACGTCGACCAGGAGCACTGGGAACAGCAGATCGGTGCGGTCAGCAAGGAACGCGCGTCGAGTTCGGCGGATCCCACCTCGGTCGGCGGCCCGCAGATCGTCGCCGTCTTGGCGCAGGGTCGCGGCATGTCCGACTTCGGCGACGTCCCGACGTTCGATTACGTGAAGGACGTCTTCGACAAGGCCGGCGGAACGCTGGCCAAGATGACGACGTACGACATCATCTTGACGGCGCACAGCGGCGGCGGCGACAAGCAGGTCGCGAAGAAGGTGAACGCCGGCGACGCCGTCGGCACCGACCGCAGCAGGTTGCCCATGCCTGCGGCCGGACACGCACCCCAGCAGGCATCCGACCTCGTGATCCTGTTCGACGCGGAAGGTTCGGCCTCGACGATGTCGTGGATCGAACGCGAGATCCGAAAGCTGGCCGCGGCGATCAAGGCCGCGCCGGATTCGGCGACCGCCCAGGTGGCGATCCTGGCGGCGCCGAAGTTCCGCGGCTACTTCGCCACCAAGGGGTCGTACTGGGCGCCATTCCACGCGGCCAGCTTGCGTTTGGCGACGGCGCTGTCGGCCGTGCCGGCGGCGTGGCGCAACGTCGACACCTCGGATCCGGCGTCGGTGAAGGTCCGGGACCTGTTCCGCTTTATCGAGGTGTCGAATGCGGGCGGCGTCGATCACGAGCACGTGATCAGCGGCGGGAAGGGCGGGCCGCCGGAAGCTGGCGCGCTGGCGGACGCATTGCGGGCATCGCTCGATCCGACCATCGACCGGTCGAAGGCCTATGACCCGGCCGAGGGAGGCAAGCGGCTCGCGAAGTGGCAGGCCGAACTCGCGGCATGGAAGGCGAAGAAGGCCAAGGAGATGGCCGCCAAGAAGGCCGCCAAGGAGAAGGCGGCCAAGGCCGCCAAGGAGACCGCCGCAGCAAAGGCGCCGTCTGTGCAGCCGATGTCGCTTCGGGTCGCAGCTCCGACGGTTCAACGAGACGACCCGACTAAGACACCTGCGAAGCCCCCGCCGGCTCCCAAGCCGGCGTGGAAGGCCAGCAGCGCCGCGAACGAGTACGCGTTGACCGAGGACGACAAGACGCTGCTGGCCGGCAAGACCGCCGACGAGCGAACCGCGGACCGAGCGCTGTTGACCAAGGCCGCCATCAACCGGCTGGGGGTGCTGACCAGGGCGGAGAAGCGCAAGAAGCTGAAACCCGGCGAGGACAAGGAACTCGCCGACCTGCGGGCGCTGAGGGAGCGCGTCGAGACGACCAACCGGGCCCTCAGTCGCAAAGACGTCGAGCAGGTCATCGACGCGTCCGGGCAGGGCCCCGTCGCGACCTGGTTCGGCAACATCGAGAAGGGCACGTTCCTCGGCATCGGGCTGCGGGTGCACAAGGCGCTCGCGGAACGGCTGACCCGGGCCGAGACCGCGCTCGTGACCGACACCAAGATCAATCCGGACAAGAAGTCCGCCAAGGACCTCGGGGTGGCACTGAAGATGTACGCGTCCACGAGCGACCTGCGCCAGCCGGCGAAGGCCGTCGGCGGCAACAGCCTCAGCATGCACACCTTCGGCCTGGCGGTCGATCTCAACTACAAGGGGAACCCGTACATCGGCAACGCGGGGGCCGAGGCGCCCGACGCGATCCGGCGGGCGACCAGCCTGGTGCTCGGCACCGGGACCAATGTCACGACGTCCCTGGGAACTGCGCAGGAGTCGTACACGGCACTGGAGGCCGCGTCGGACGCGCTGGAGACGTACTTCTCGTTTCGCGACCCGGCCAATCTCGCGGCGCTGACGGCGGCGGTCACGGGACACACCAGCGCCGAGGGCGAGCCCACGGACCTGGCGGGCTGGCAGAAGCAGATCGAGGCCGACTACGCGGCGCTGAACGGAAAGGGCGACTTCAACAAGCACAAGCCGCCCGAGGAAGGATTCATCGATCTCGACGAGTCCGTGGTGCTCGCGCTTACCGGAGCCGGCCTCAAATGGGGCGGGACGTACGGCGGAGCCAAGGACATCATGCATTTCGACCTGCGGCAGGCCGAGGGTGCGAAGATCGACGCCGCCCGCGCGGCGCACGTGGCGAATCGTTGACCAGTGAATGGTGACCCTGATTCAGCCGCGGCTCGCCATCGCACTACCCGACCAACGTAGAATCCGAGGATGCGCACGAAGGCGCAAGTGCTGGAGCGCCCGGTTCGGCGCCAGGCCTCGCCGCGGGTGGAGCCCGCCCAGCCCCAGGAGCACCCCGTTCTGGCCCTCCAGCGACAGGTCGGCAACAAGGCCGTCGCGGGCCTGCTCGAGGGCGCCGAGTTCTTGTGGGACCGGCTCTCCACCGCACTGTTCGGCGACGACCAGGACACCGCCGGGGGCGGCGGGGCGGCGCCGAGCAAGACCCCGTTCCAGGCGTCCTTCGTCGGCAAGGAGTTCGAGATCGACGACGCCGCCGCGCAGGTGCGCAACGAAGACGGCACGGCGCGCAGGTACGCCGCGGGCGACACCATTCCCGCCGACAAGTTGGCCGGCGACCCGGTGGTGATCCCCAAGGGCACGAAGGTGAAGGTGACCCAAACCAAAGGCGAGGGCGACGCCAACCGCCTCGTCGACGTCGAGGGCTGGGGCTGGACCAAGGCCACGAACCTCGAGGGCGACTTCCACGGCGAGACGCTGTCGAGGACCGACGCGACGTTCCTGTCCCAGGACCCCAGCAACAAGACCGTCGCGAATCCCAAGGCCACCATCCGGACGAAGGGCACGAGCTACCCGGCGGCCAAACCGGCGTCGACGATCAGCAAAGGCACCGTCGTCAAGGTCACCGGAACGGGGTCGGACGCGACCGTCGTCCGGGTCGCGGCACTGGACGGCACCGACCTCGGCTGGACCAAGAAGGCAAACCTCACGGCAGCCGCCGACGCGACATTCACGGTCAACAATACCCAGGCGACGAAACGGGTCGAGACCGTCGGCTACAGCCCCACCAGCGCCACGATTCCGATCGGGACGCTGGTGATCGTCGAGGAAGTCTCCACCGACAGTGTTCCCCAGGGCGCGTACGTCCGCGTCGCCAAGACCAAGGAGGACGGCGGAAAGCGAGTCAAGGGCGACGAGCTCGGGTGGACCGCAGCAAGCAACCTCGTCGACGGGTGGACCGAAGACATCTACAGTGCTACGTCGACCTGGGAGGGCGGCGCGTTCACCGGCCAGATCGACGTCGTCGACATCGTCGACGAGGGCGGCGACACCGAGCGGGTCTCCGAGGCCGGCCTGCCGCCGTTCCGGCGGCTGCAACAGGCCGCGGCCGACGCGGGCCACGACCTGCAGATCGAGAGCGGCTTCCGCACCTACGAGGAGCAGAAAGCCCTCCGCGCCAAGTACCTGGCTGGCACCGGCAACAAGGCCGCCGTGGCCGGTAGCAGCAACCACCAGAACGGCATCGCCCTCGACCTCAACACCAAGGGCTTCGACACCGCGATCTATGTGTGGATGACGCAACACGCCCCGAGCTACGGCTACATCCGCACGGTCAGCAAGGAGCACTGGCACTGGGAGTACCACTTCGCCGAGGCCACCGAGATGGCCAAGGGGGGCAAGTTCAAGCGGGCCGGGGTCAACCCGTAGACAGGCGATCAGACGGCAGCGCCCGGGACGACGCGCTGGAGCAGGGCGGTGGCCCAGCGTCGAACGCTCTCGACATCGGCCGGCTGGGGAATGGCGCGCTGGGCGTCCTCGAGGATCAGTGCGGCCTGCGCCATGATCACTTCGGTTCGGGCTCGGTCGTCACCAACGCTAGTCAGGCAGTCGTTGAGCAGCCTCAGCAACCCAACCGCCACGGTCGGTTCGGTGGAGCCATAACGGCGGATCAAGCCGCACATCGTGGAGAGGTAGTCACCGAAACGTCGTCCAGGAACGATCACCCGCGCCGAGCCGGACGGTGCGGTCGCGACGTCGTCCCCGAGGGGGCGTCGGGCGAGGGCGCAGAAGATGACCGAGAGGTGGTCGATCGCCTGGACCGCCGTATAGGGGTCGTTCACGGCCGGCGACAACGCCTTACAGGCCATGTCGACCAGTTGCCGGATCCCGAACGCCGCATCCTGCTCCAAGGTGCGCTCGAAGCCGATCCGCACCACGTCGTTCACCGAACGCGTGAAGACGGCTGCGTCGGGCGTGGGATCGGAGGCGGTGGGACGCCACACCCAGGCCAGCGTCGTGCCGGCGACGATGTGCTGGCCGACCATCCGGTTCATCAGGACACAGACGTCGTAGCGGGCCGCCATCGAGATGATCTTCCGGGGATAGGCGGCACCCAGATAGCCCGACCGGGTGGAGGCTACGGCGACGGCCCAGTCCGGGGCCGTGGGGGTGGGCTGCTCGACTCTGCCCGGCTTGCTCCGCACCACGCTCAAGGTGCTGGTCTGCACCACCTCGGTGATGGCGTCTATCTGGATCGAGTGGGCCAGATGATCGGCGAAGTAGACGACCATGCCCAAGGTGACGAACAGCAGAACGATCGACCCACTGACCGCCAGTCTGGGGAAGTCCTCGACCTGACCGTTGGCCACCACGCCGACCGTGTACAGACCGGCAGCGCTGTAGGTGAACGTCGACATGAAGACGCTCAATACCCGCTGGGTCGCGGGATCGCGGAGGAAGTTGCGCAGCAGCCTCGGCGAGAATTGCGTGGACGAGAGCTGAAGGGCCACCACGGTCAAACCCAGAACTAGGGCGATGACGGTGACCACGGTGCTGGCGACGGTCGTCAAGAGGTTGCGTGCTTCCTCCGCCGTGCCCTGGAAGGCGAACGCGGCCAGTGGGGAGCCAGGGGTCGCCGTGACCTGAGACAAACCGGCACCGGCTCCGAGGGCGACCAACGCCCAGAAAGTGGGCCACACCCACAAGGAACCAGCGGCATAATCCCGCAGAGTGCGGCCACGGATCATTTCGACCTCCGAAAGCAGCCTGACACGTTCACCGGATCCTCGGACACCCGACCGGGCGGAATGGCGATGAATCTGCCCGCTCCTGACCAGGTGCACGGCGCGCGTCGCGCAGCTCACCGGCGTCGGCGTGCTGACCGAACGTATGGGGATGAAGCGCGACCGGGTCGGCCGCACTGCGGGATCCCCACCGTGCTGAACAGCTGCGCGGCAGGTCTCTCCATCCATGCATTGACTGTGTTACTCACGCCACGGCTTCGATGTCGGTCGAGCGTCTCTGCGGTCGGAGCTGCCTCGTCGTCTCGTCAACGGCGCCCTGTCCGGATGCTGTGACTCGCCCTGGGCTGAGCACGCTTACGCCGAGCATCCCACACCTGACAACACCCGCCGAGACATCGTGCACCTGGTCTTCACCAACCCGCATCCGAGGTCACGAGTAAGACAACTTGAAGGACGACGGATTCTTTGGTCCTGGCCGGGTCTCGGCAGCAGCGATGTCAGTACCCGCGAATATCTTGATGCTTTTCCTGTTCTCCGGACGAAAGGCACCGTGATGCGACTGTTCACAACGACGGCTGAGGCGCGACAGAGTTTGCTCGATGAGGCGTTGACCCGTGGGTTCTTGCCGGCACGCCAAGTTCGCAATGTTGCTCACAGCAGCGAGCCGACGGCAACGGCAGCACTCCAGCAACTTGTCGCCACTGGCTGGCTGGTCGCCACAGGGGCGGGGTACCGGCTGAACCGGGACCAACCGGGTCTGTTGGCCTATGCCGACTGGCGCTACATCCACGACGGCATCCGGTTGGCGCCTGAGGATAACTACGAGCGCTATGCGTTGCCACCGGCACCGTGGGAGGAGGTGGCGACTTGGGAATCGGAGGTAGGGGCGGCCTATCCGGCGGTGATGTCACACGTCGAGGTGGACCACGACCTGACACCGGCCCGGCTCCGCGCGACTCGGCTCCAGCTGCTGAGTTCGGCGCCGCGGTGGGGATTCTTCGAGGGACTACACCAGACGCTGTACTCGCGCCGGCGCAATGAGCGGAGTCGAGACCTTATTCATCTGTTTCTCGCATCACCGGTGGGAACGACGGTGGGCTTCGCCGCTTCCTCTCTTGACCTTGACGACAACGCCGCATCTCCGGCAGAACTCGGCCGCCGCTGGCTCGCGGCCGTCGTCTTGGTCAACCAAAGCGTCCACGCGATCATGGCTACCGCCGCCCGGTTGATCGAATCCGCCGATCGGGCGGCCGAGATCCGGGGAGCAACCCGGACCGCCGTACGCAGTTGGGCCGGCGCTGGCCGGGGTCTCGTCGGCGGTGTCTACGAACGCCAAGAGCAGCAATCAGCGCAGCAGCGGCGAGTTGCCTTGATCAACTCCCTTGAGCTAGGGCGACACTACTGCCACGGCGGGACCCCGAGTCCCGACGACATCGGCACCGCCGGCGAGGAGGTACACGCCGCCTGGCTGGCGAGTTGCGCGGAGAATCTAGTCAGGATCATCACCTCAGACCCCACCGGCCGGCTCGTCTGCCAGGTCGGCCTCGACGAGCTCGACTGGACAACCCAGCTGCCGAAGCCGTCCCAAACGCCGCCGACGCTGCCCAAGCACGCCAGCCGACACTACACACCGCCCCCTGCTGCCGTGGCCGCTACCGAGGAGATCAAGATCCGCGCGGGCGAGCTGCGGACCGGCGACTACATCGTCGCCGTCGACGGCCAGACGATGCAGAACGGACCACTGCACGTGGTCGACGGACCCCACCACACCGAGCCGCTCGGCCCTTTCACCGTCATGGGCCGCGAGGACACTTTCGGCGGCTGGCTCATGTACACCGCCGCCATCGGCACCGAGCCGCTCACCATCCAACGCCCAACCTGAGGGAAGCTGCGCCGCTAGGTGGCTGGTGTTTTCGCGTGGCGTTGACCGGGGTTCCGGGTCGGGCCTTGGAGGATGGTCGGAGTCCATCTGAGGGGTGAAGGACACCGGGTTTGGTGGAGGCTCGGGTTCTCCCGGGGGAGCTTGTTGATCTCCCAGGTTGTTCATTCTGCTCCGGTTCCTCCATCGTGACCACCCCTACGCGCCGGCGGATGATGGGCGACGGAGGTACCGGAGCATGTCAGGCTGCCTTGGGCTGACTGGCGTACGTAGGAGCCGACGGTGAGGGCCATCGCCGCGCACGAGGCGGTCTTACCGACCACGAAGCCCCACCCGGCCAGGTAGCCCCAGAAGTGCCCGAGCCGCTCGCGGCCGTAGACGTAGGTGCCGCCCGACTGGGGGTAACGCGCAGCCAGCCGTGCAGAGGAGGTGGCGTTGCAGTACGCCACCGCCGCGGCCAACGCCAGGCCCAGCAGCAGGCCGGACCCGGCCGCAGACGCGGCCGGGGCGAGCGCGGCGAAAATCCCCGCGCCGATCATCGATCCGAGCCCGATCACCACGGCGTCGAACACGCCCAGGTGCCGCCTCAGCTTTCCCGCTTCGGCAGACGCCGCGGACGTACCCGTCGCTCGCTCCTCGACCACAGCCCACACCATTACGGATTCCGATATCGATAAACGATATATGGACAGGATGCCGCAGCCGGCTCGGCAGCACCTTACGCGGGACCCGCCTGGCGCGAGGCCACCAAGGCGAACTCGGAGGTTAAGCCGGTCGCGAACTCGCGACGACGTCGACGCCGCAGTGCCGCACCCGCGGTGGCTCGGCGCTGGAGCGGCGGGTGGAGCTGTCGCGTTCACATCCGAATCCGCGGAGGTATCGGCAGGAAGCGGTCACCGAGCCAATACCCGCAGGACACGATGAACCACAAGATCAAGATCGCTACGCAGTACACGGTGACGCCACCGGCACCGGTCTCGCGCACATCGAGGAAGAAGTAGGGATACCAGCCGGTGACCGCTCCGACGACCAGGGTGTAGAACAGCCACGCGAGAGGCCAGATCAGTCCCGCCAGCACCACCCGCAGTGAGATCCGCCGCCGCGGTCCGAAGACCAACCAGCACGCCACCGCGAGGATCGGCACAACGACGTGAGTCAGCGTGTCCGACGCCCACTGCCACCCATGGAAGTTGTCGAGCGGATGGAGGAGGAACCAGTGCACTAGGCCGGTGATCGAGATACCGGCCAGTGTGTCGAGTCGAGCGACTCGCCACCGCGGGCCGTCCCGATCGATCCGCCGAGTCAGGCTCAACGACGTCAGCACCACGAGCACCACTGACTGGGTCGTGAAGTAGCTGAAGAACCGCCACACTCGTACGCTCGGTGGCGGCTCGGTCACGCCGGGGCCGTCCCAGATCCCCAACAGATCCTGAACGAACTGCCAGCTCACGGCGACGGCCGCGATGGCGAACGTCAGCCCGAAACAGACTTGTGCCGCCCGATCCCTGGTCACCGGCGGAGCGTAACCCCGCCGCACGCGCTCAGGTTCTCGCTTGGTGACACTCTCGTGCGTGTCGAGCACGGTTGAAGGTAGCCGCGTTCTTCCGTATCGAGGTCCTGAGCCCGTCGAAGGACAGCCCCACCGTATGTGTCCTGAGCCCGTCGAAGGGCAGCGTCTCCTATGTTTCCTGAGCCCGTCGAAGGACAGTCTCAGGTACCTGACCTGAGCTTGTCGAAGGGCGCCAGTCGGGATGTGCCCTGAGTCCGTCGAAGGGCGGGCGCCAGTGGGGACGTGCCCTGAGCCCGTGGAAGGGCGCCAGTCGGGATGTGCCCTGAGCCTGTCGAAGGGCGGGCGCCAGTCGGGATGTGCCCTGAGCCCGTCGAAGGGGCTGCTCGAGGCACCGGAAGTGTCAGCGGCGTTGCGTAGTTTCACCGTTGACGCGAGGGCATGTCG
>JBBSQJ010000142.1:0-11458 GCA_038257965.1 Propionibacteriales bacterium | reverse complement strand
GTGCTGGAGGAACCCGACACCGAGCGCACCTGCTTCGAACGCGATCGCGATCGGATCGTCCACTCCACTGCGTTCCGGCGGTTGGCGGGCAAGACCCAGGTCGTCGTCTACCCGAGCGATCACCAGCGGACCCGGCTGACCCACGCCCTCGAGGTCGCGCAGGTCGCGACGTCGATCGCTCGTGGCGTCGGGGCGAATGTCGCCCTGGCCGAAGCGATCGCGCTCGGTCACGACTGCGGCCATGGGCCCGGTGGGCACGCCAGCGAGGACGCGTTCGACGCCTTCCTCCCGGGCGGCTATGACCATGGGCCATGGGGCGCCGACGTGGTGTTGGCGCCGTTGAACCTCTGCGCCGAGACCCTGGACGGAATCCGTAACCACTCCTGGTCACGGCCGGCGCCGGCGACGGTCGAGGGCGAGATCGTCAGCTGGGCGGATCGGATCGCGTACTGCGCACACGACCTGGAGGATGCCGTGCACGCCGGCATCGTGACGGAGTCCGACATCCCCACCGAGATCGCGGACGTCTGCGGACGGGACCGCCGCCAGCAGTTGCGCATCTTCGTGCAGGCGGTTCTCCGTGCGGTCGATCGTTACGGCGAGATCGGGATGGAACCAGACGCCGCGGCCGCGTTGAGCGCGTTGCGGGCCTTCAATTACGAGCGGATCTACGTCCGGCCCGCGTCGCTCGCGCAGTCGGTCGCGGTGGTCGCCGTGCTCCGGGCGCTGGTCGAGTTCTACGCCGAGCGTCCCGGTGCCCTGCCCACCCCTGTCGACACCGATCCGGGCGAGGTCGAGGCTATTCGTGCGGCAGTCGGCTATGTGGCCGGGATGACCGACCGCTACGCCTTCGACAAGGCGGTCGCCGAGCTCGACTGGGACCCGACCCGACTGCCCCGCGGGCTGGACTAGCCGCACCAGAGTGGCCACACCGGAGTAGATCGTCCCGGGTAACCGCGACGATCTACTCCGGTGTTGTGGCGTCAGCCAAGCCGGCGGGGCTCCAGGCGGGTCTCGATCACGCCGCCGAAACCGTCGGACTCGACGCGATACGCCGCCTTCGCGTCCTCCTCGCTGACCACCTCGGCCAACTCGGTGCCTCGATAGACCAGCCCCACCCCGTCGTCGGTGGCGTAACCGGTCGGCAGCTCTCCGCGCGCGATCAAGGAGTTGAACAGCGGGCGACGTTGTTCCTCGGAGTCGTGATGCACCGAGTTGGCGAACGGCACGAGTCCCATGCCATCCCGGACTGCGCGCAACTCGGGGCCGAACGAGTCCGTCGTCCCGCCAGCGTGCCAGCACAGCGAGCCGGCCGAGATGCCGGTCAGCACAACGCCCGCCTCCCACGCCGAGCGCAGTGCACTGTCGTAACCGTGCAGTCGCCACATGGCGAGCAGACCTGCCACGCTGCCGCCCATCACCCAGATGACATCCTGCTCGAGCAGGTGCGCCGCCGGATCCGGAACGTTCGGCATCGCGAAGCTGCTCAGATGTGATGCGTGGAAACCGGCCAGGATGGCGGCCTCGTACAGCCAGGTGAGCGCCGCAGGATTGTCACCGCTCGCCGTGGCGAGAAAGCACACCCGTGGCGCTCGCCCGACCACGCCGCTCAACTCGACCGCATAATCGGTGAGCGGGGAGAACGCGTATCGCGTGCGCGTGCCCGTCACGATTCCGCCGGACATGGCGAGGATCGTCGCAGCATCAGTGCTCATGGGCCGATGCTGTCAGGCCTTCGTCAATGCGTCGTCAGCAGGTTGGGGCGCGCTCGAATGTGGCCGAAGCCTTGTCGAAGGCCTGGATGGCGCCCGGCGCGGCCCGCCAGGTGTTGATCCAGACCTGCTGTGCGTTGTGCACGTGGCCCTGTTTCGACCTCTTCATGGCGGCGAGATGACTCGACCAGTCGTGCATCCCGCGGGCGCCGGCCTGCAACACCGGCCTCTGCGCCGACAAACGATTGGTGCACCGCTGCAGGGTCGCCGCGATGTCCGCCGGTGCTTCCTCGGGCGTCGAACATTCGCCCGATCGCCGGCTGGCCACATCGAGAGCGTCGCGATAGCGCCCCACGTCGGACGGCCCGAGGAGCCGGGTGCGCATGAAGGACTTGTTCATCTGGTCGATCGAGAGCTTTCCGCCATTGGCGTCGGTCTGGGCCTGGACGTGCTGCGACCAGTGATCGATGCCCGTGGCGGCGCGCGACACGACGGTGTCGCGGGACTGGACCAACCGCCGACACCCGGCGACGACCGATGGCCAGTCGACAGACTGGGCACTGGCCGACGCCGTTGCGGCAGGCGCAGCCGGCGTCGTCGAGTCGATCGTCGGACTCGGGGCCTTCGTGGGTGAAGGCGGCGGGCCTGTCGGCGTGCCATCGATGACGGCACTTTCCTCGCCGGCGGGCAGCGCCACGGACGCCTCGGTGTCGGACATCTGCCAGACCGCGAACACGGCCGCGATCGTGAGGGTGATGAGCAGCGACGACACGAGCACGCGGCCGCTGATGCGACGTTGCACGGCTCGGCGTGGTCTTGCCATGGGTGCCTCCGGGGGAAACGGGGCGGTCGAGGGATGTCCGCCCTTGCGAGGAACCCTAGGACGAACGACACGCGCCCGCTCCCGAATCGAACAATTGCCAGGACTTTCCTGGAACAGCCACGCCGAGCCGGTTTCGCTGTTAATGTCCGCGACACGTAGAAAGGGCGGCGCGGGTGCGGGGAGGATCGCGCGACCGAGGCCGGTGTCGCAGCTCGGAGACGATCGGATGACCGCTATCGACCACGTCAGCCTCGTCGAGGCTCGACGAGTGCGTCGCGTTCCCGGCTCGACGATCATCGGTTCCGCGGTCGGCGTCGGGGTGCTGGCCGGGTTTCTCTGCTGGTGCGCCGGCCTGAGGACTCTGGGCCCGGCTGGCCTGGGCACGCCGGGTCCCGGTGACGTCGCGGCGTCGCTCGCCCAACTCGCCGGCTTGGTCGCCTCGGTGCTGGTCTGCCTACAGGTCCTGCTCGTCGCCCGGGTTCCCTGGCTGGTCCGTGCCGTCGGGGTTGCCGCGATGGTGTCGTGGCACCGCCGGGTCGGCACCTCGTTGCTGATCTTGATCGTGGGCCATGTGCTGTTCGCCATGCTTGCCGAGATGCTGCTCACTCGGCGGACGTTGTGGTCGGAATTGATCATCGCCCTTCAGGATCCGGGACTTCTCCGGGCGATCATCGGGACGGCCCTCATCGTGGGCGCAGGGCTGACCAGCGCGCGCATCGCTCGCAGTCGGTTGCCGTACGAGTGGTGGTATGCAGCCCATCTGACCGTCTACCTGGGCATCTTTCTCTCGTTCGCCCACCAGGTGAACGCCGGTGTGCACTTCGTCGACAGCGTACCGATGCGGATGGCCTGGACGGCGATGTACCTGCTCACGGCCGTCTTGATCATCTTCGGCCGGGTGCTGCTGCCCTGCTGGAGCTTGTTTCGCCAGCAGGTGCGGGTGGAACGGGTCGTCGAAGAATCGGCAGAGGTAGCCAGCGTCTGGCTGACCGGCCGTCGTCTCGACAGCCTGCGGATCAGGCCAGGGCAGTTCTTCTTCATTCGATTCCTCACGCCCGGACACCTGTGGGCCGCTCATCCGTACTCCGTCTCCCTGCTACCCAGCCAGGGCCGAATGCGCATCACCATCGGTGCCGTGGGCGACCACTCCGGCCGAGCCAGGCACCTGATGCCCGGCACCCGGGTGCTGCTCGAAGGACCGTTCGGCAGCTTCTGCGCGCCACGGTCGCGGGTCTGCGGAGCGTTGCTGATCGCCGGTGGATCCGGTATCGGGCCGATCGTCGCACTGGCCCGTGAGCTTTGTCGGCGCGGCCGAGACGTCGTGCTGATCCAGCGGGCGTCCGCTGAGCACCAACTGCCGCTGCGTGAGGAGATCGCGGGGTTGGAGCTGACCTTCCTGCCGGTGGTCGGGCGACGAGAACAGTTGGGTCACGATCCGCTTGGGGGCCGTCGCTGAGCGAGCTCGTGCCGGACGTCGCGGATCGAGAAGCCTTTGTCTGCGGCAGCGTCGGCCTCGTCGGAGCCGCTACGTCGGCTCTACGCGACCTCGGGCTGCCGGAGGAGCGGATCCATCGGGAACAGTTCCGGCTGTCCTGAGCAGAGCATGGGCGACGCCGCCGCGGTACCACCCCGACGCCGCATCTCGCAGCACAAGCGTCAAGGCGTGGCGCCGACCGCTCCCCGCGCCAGGACCACGTGCGTGGTGGTTGGCTGGGCTGGTGGCATCCGGGCGCACCGACCTGTGGGATCTCGTGGCCGACGCATACGACCTGGGTCGGGTGGTCGGAGTGGACGACCGGCCCGCTGTCGGACTCCAGGGGCAGGTGTGGCGGATGACCACCCTGACCGGAGTGTGGGCGGTGAAGGAGACGTTCGCCCGGCTCACCGAGAACGAGGCCCGTAGCTGTGGGGAGTTCCAGACCACCGCACGGCTGGCCGGCGTAGCCGCACCGCGGGTCCAGCGCACGCGGGACGGTCGGCACTCGATCAGGATCGCCGGCCGGTCCATCCGGGTGCAGGGCTGGGTCGACCTCGACGACCCGGACCCGGGTCTCGATCCGCAGCTGGTGGGCGCCGCCCTGGCGCGACTGCACCAGGTGGTGGTGCCGGCTGCCGGCCCCCCGCACCCGTGGTACACCGAACCGGTCGGTGCGGCCACCTGGGACGAACTCGTGGACGCCAGCCAGACCGCCGACGCCCCGTTCGCCGACCGGTTGGCCGCGATCCGCGACGACCTGGTGGCGCTGGAACTGGCCATGACACCGATGGAGCCGGTACAGACCTGCCACCTCGACCTGTGGGCCGACAACGTCCGTGGGACCGGCGGCGGTATCTGCATCATCGATTGGGATAACTGCGGTCCGGGCGATCCGAGCAGGGAACTGGCGTTGGCGCTGTTCGAGTTCGCTCGGACCGACCCTGCACGGGTGGCGGCCCTCCAAGCGGCCTATCGCGACGAGGGCGGGCCCGGCCGACTGCGGAGCCGGGCCGACTTCGCCATGGTCGCCGCCCAGATCGGTCATATCGGGGCGAGACACCTCCGACGATGGATGGACCCGGCCAGCACAGATGTCGAGCGGTCGAAGGCGCAGCACGGGATCGAGGAGTTCGTCAGCGATCCGCTGACGCCGAGGGTCGTCGCCACCATCTTGGACGCGGCGGACTGAACCGCGCCGTGTCGCGCAGACCAGCCTTCGTCCCACCGGACCGGCCGGACACCGTCCGGCGCGATCACGCCTGTGTTTGAATCGGCCGGTGCATACCGCGGACGGAGCCTCGTCGGACACGTCGGCGCGCCTCCGCGGCAGGGCGCTGATGTGGCGACTGGCGGTGAGTGTCGCCGGCATCCTGCTCCTCCTCAACGGCTCGTTGCGGATGAGTGATGACGTGTGGCCGTTCGGGCCGCTGTCGCAGTACGCGTTCTCACCACCCGACAACGCGAGCATCGTGATCACCCGAGTCGAAGGTGGCCTGGTCGACGGGCGACGGATCGACCTGCCCCTTCGCTCGGGAGTGTCCGGAATCGCGCGGGCCGAGATCGAGGCCCGGATCCCGACGATCGAGGCCGATCCATCCCTTCTTCGGACGGTCGCCGACGGCTGGACACGGAATCACCCGAGCCAGCCGCACCTCCGCGAGGTCTGGTTGGTCCAAGACGTCACCACCTTGGTAGACGGTCGACCGCGGCCGTCCACGAAAGTGGAGCTGGCGCACTGGAGGGTCTCGTGAGCGAGCCGGCCCTTCGACCAGCTCAGGGCACATCGCCGCCCAGGGGTGCATCGCGGTTTCGGGGTGCATCGCGGTTTCGGGGTGCATCGCGGTTTCGGGGTGCATCGCGGTTTCGGGGTGCATCGCGGTTTCGGGGTGCATCGCGGCTTCAGGGCACATCGCGGCTTCGGGGCACAAGGATGCCCGAACCTGGGGGGACACCTCGGCGGTCGGCTCGACGCGTCTCGGGCTGGTTTGCGCCGAACCTGCCCGAGGCCAGAGTCGCGGTTTTCCGGAGCATCGTCTATGCCTTCGTACTGATCGACATCAACGTCTTCGTCGACGACCCGATCCCGCTGAGCCGACATCCAGAGCTGTACGGCGCACTGTTCCTGGCCCGGCTGCTCCACCTGCCGCCGCCGACAGTCGCGTTGACCCTCACCTTGTACGTCATCCTGCTCGTGGGTTGCCTTGTCGCGACCGCCAACCGGGTGCCGAGGCTGGCCGGGTACGTCGTGGCGGCGGCCTTCACCTGGTGGACCGCGATCGGCATGAGCTACGGCAAGGTCGATCACGACCATCTGGCCCTGGTCGTCGCGCTCTGGGTGCTGCCGACAGTGGGCGCGATTCCGGGGCGCTGGCAGAGCACCGTCCGGTCGGAGCGGGCCGGATGGGCGTTGAAGTGCGTGCAGATCGCCGTCATCGCCACGTACTTCCTGTCCGCGTTGACCAAGATCCGCAGCGGCGACTGGGTCATCACCTCCTGGCCGCAGAGCGCCATCTTGACGTGGGCGATCGTGCGGCGTCCACACGGACTCGGTCAGTTCCTGCTGGCCTACCCCGGCCTGCTGCGCGGCATGCAGTGGTTCGCCTTCCTGGCCGAGCTCACCTCACCGATCGTGTTGTGGCTCCGCGGCCGCGCGCTGCTCGGCGCGGCCCTGTTCTGGTTCGGGTTCCACCTGTTCACGGTGACCGTTCTCTACATCCACTTCGCGCCGACCCTGGTCTGCTGGTTGGCCTTCGCGCCGCTGGAGCGCCTGGGCCCCTGGACGCGCCGGATCGTAGCCGGCCGGCGGCAGCGCGCAGGCAGGTGAACCACCGGGCATCCGGTGCCGGTTCCGGGCGATCAGCCGATAGATCGCCGCGGCCAGTTGGGCCACGCCGGGTAGCGCGATGACCCGGCCGAGCACCCCCCAGGCACCGCCGGTGTAGCGCAACCAGCGCGAGAAGGCCTCGGCTCCACCGACCACGCGGCCGTCGACATCAAGCCACAACACCTCGCGTCGAGCCCGCTCAGACGATGTGCCGATTGCCGCGAGGTCGATGAACTGCCACGGCACAAGGCGCGCATCGGCGCGGTCACGACGGCGGAGCCACCGGGCGAACCAGGTCGCACTGGAGGTGCAGAATGCGCAGTCGCCGTCGAAGATGAGCGTCGGCGGATCGCCCCCGGTGCTGTCCACGCCCGCCACTGTAGCGAGACCGGAGTGTGTGCCTTCGGGGCTACACTCGCGTGCGTGGCGGGCCGGATCAACGACGAGGACATCGCCGCCGTCCGTGAGCGCGCCCGAATCGACGAGATCGTCGGTTCCTACGTCAACCTGCGACCCGCGGGTGGTGGTTCGCTCAAGGGGTTGTGCCCCTTCCACGACGAGAGGACCCCCAGCTTCCAGGTCACGGCGTCACGCGGATTCTTCTACTGCTTCGGGTCCTGCAGCGAGGGTGGCGACGTCTTCGACTTCCTGCAGAAGATCGAGAACCTGAGTTTCACCGAGGCCGTCGAGCGGCTGGCCGATCGGGTAGGTATCCAGCTTCGCTACACCGACGACGGTGGGCCGCGACCGGAGCCTGGCAAACGAACCAGGCTGCTGGAGGTGATGCGGCTGGCGGCGGAGTTCTACGCCGAGCACCTGAGTGCTCCCGAGGCGATCGAAGGTCGGCGCTTCTTGTCCCAGCGCGGCTTCGATCGAGCCGCGGCCGAGCGGTTCGGGGTCGGTTACGCTCCGGGCGACGGTCGCGCCATGCTGCGCCACCTGCGAGGTCGGGGCTTCACCGACGCAGACATCGTGGCCGCCGGACTCGCCCGGGAGTCCGGCTGGGACTTCTTCCAAGGCCGCCTGCTGTGGCCGATCCGGGACTCCGGCACCCAGACCGTGGGTTTCGGAGCGCGGCGGTTGAGTGACGCCGACCGGATCCCGGCAAAATACATAAACACCCCCGAAACCCTGCTCTACAAGAAATCCCACGTGCTGTACGGCCTCGAACTGGCCCGGACGGCGATCGGCAAGAAGAGCCAGGCCGTGATCGTCGAGGGCTATACCGATGTGATGGCCGCGAACCTGTCCGGCGTGGAGACTGCTGTCGCTTCGTGCGGGACGGCCTTCGGTGAGGAGCACGCTCGGTTGCTGCGCCGGATGATGGGCAACCACGACGCCTTCCGCGGTGAAGTGATCTTCACCTTCGACGGCGATGCGGCCGGTCAGGCCGCGGCGCTGAAGGTGTTCTCCCTCGATTCCTCGTTCGTCGCCCAGACCTACGTTGCGGTCGAGCCGACCGGCTTGGATCCGTGCGACCTCCGTCTGCAGCACGGTGCGGCGGCCGTTCGCGAACTGGTCGCGCGACGAGTACCGCTGTATGAGTTCGTCCTCCAGAATCTGCTGAGCGGTTTCGACCTCGATCGTGCCGACGGCAGGCTGGCCGGGCTTCGCGCGGCGGCACCGCTGGTCGCCAGTGTGCGCGACCCCGGACTCGCCATCGGCTACGTCCGCGAACTCGCAAAGTGGACGATGATCGACGAGGAGGACGTTCGACGGGAAGTCAGAACCGCTGCGCGCCGCACCTCCGGTCGGCGAGCGGCGCCTCCGCAGTCTTCCGCGAGCGCAGCGGAGGCCGACGCGCAGCCGGGAGTCGGCCCGCCGAAACCGCCGCCGCCGGACCCGACCGACCGCCTACTGCTGATCGAGCGGGAGACGGCCAAGCTGCTCGTGCAGGCCCCCCATCTGTTCGGCCCGGAGCGAGACGGGCTGACCGTGGACGACTTCACCCATCCCGCCTACGCCGCGGTGTTCACCGCGATCGAGAAGGCAGCCACCACCGAGTCGCCGGCGGACGGACCCGGCGAGTGGGTGCATGCCGTCTCGATCGCCGCCGAGTCCGACCCGGTCCGCTCGCTGGTCGCCGCACTGGCGGTCGAACGCCTGCCCGTCAGCGGAGAACCGACCGTTCGCTACGTCACGGCCTGGTCGGCCAAGCTGCGGTTGCTCACCTGCATGCGCCAGATCGCCGATCTGAAGTCGAAGCTGCAGCGGACGAACCCGATCGAGCATGGGACTGCTCACCGTCGGATGTTCTCCGAACTGTTGGCCCTGGAGACCCGACGCCAAGAACTCCAGGCACGCACCTTGGGGACGGTCGACTGATCGGAAAGAAGTTATCCACAGATTTCGGATGAGCATGGGTTCAAACCTTGACAGCCGACCGCAGAGTATCCGGCATGTCGAACTCGATGATCGGATCCGTCTCCACCGCGCTGCTCAGCGCCAGGACCGAAAAGGACCTGGCGGGCCGCATCGAGGCCGGGGTGTTGGCGCGGGAGATGCTCGACGGCGCACGCAGGCTCCCCGGAATCGACGCGAGCAGTGCGGAGTTGCGCTGGTTGGTGCAGGACGGCGAGCTCGCCCAGGGGCGCTTCGTCCACGCGAATCTCCGGCTCGTCGCGATGGTGGCCGGTCAGTTCGCGTCCCGTGTCGGGTATGGTCGGGCCGAACTCTTCCAGGAGGGCTGTGTCGGGCTGCTGCTCGCCGTGCAGCGCTTCGATCATCGGCGGGGCTTTCGTTTTGCGACCTATGCGCTGTTCTGGATCCGGGCGGTCATCGGTGTCGCGTCCGCCAGATCGGGGGGTGCTGCCGACCTGCCGGCCCGGACGGCGGAGGAGCTCCGCGCCCTCCGCGGTCTGGAGGGCGAACTCGCCCAGCGGTTCGGCCGTGCCGCGACCGTCGCGGAGCTTGCCGCGGCGGCGGGACGTCGCTCGGACTGGGTCGCCGGCATGGTCGGTTACGAAGCGCCGCAGTCGCTGGACTCCCTGGGCGACGTCGACCTGCCCGACCCGACCTGCGTCGATCCGGCCGAGAGCGTCGACGTCTTGGCCGGGTCCGGTCGTGAACTTCTCTGGCACCTGGGAAAGCAGGAGCGACAGATCCTGGAGCTGCGGATGGGCTTCAGCGACGGTCGACCTCACAGCTACGCAGAGGTCGGCCGTGCCTTGAACCAGCCCGTCGCTCGCGTCCGTCGAACCGAGCTACGCGCGCTCGAGCACCTGCGCACCGTCTGTCCGGCCGAGGCGGCGCTCTATCTGTGATCGAGCGGCTCTCCGCACCCATGTCGGGCCACCGATCGTCGGCACCCGGACGCCGAGGGCTGTGAGCACAACGCAGCCGACGGTCTGGTCCGGTGGGGGAGGATGGGGACATGAGCCGCGACCAGCCACGTAGCGCTCCCGCCAACTGGTGGGGGAGATCGCGCGGTCTGCCCGCGCTGACCTACCAGCACTGGTGCGACACTCTGCTGGACGTACCCGGCCGACGACCGCGAATCCTGGCCTGGGCGCGCACGCCGACCGGCTTCTGCATCGGCGCTCCGGCGGCGCTGTCGGTGGGCGATGAGTCAGGCTTCACCCACGTGGGCTGGCACGAGATCGAGCACGGGGGCTGGAACGCGGAGACCGGGCGGCTGAGCTGGGTCTGTTATCCGAATACGGACGGCCGGTCTCGGCGTGGATTCGCCGAACTGGTCGAGCCGGCCCGGCTTCCCGAGTTGTTCCGGGAGCGGGTGGCCGCCAGCATCGTGTTCGAACGATTCGCCCCGTTGGCTACGAGCAACGACGGCGGAGTGACCATCAGCGCGCGTCGCGACCTGGCCGGTGCGGCCGATCGGATCGCTTGGCACGCCAGTCCGAGCCGGGGCCTGGACTGGCGCGACGACGCGGTACGCGTCGAAGCGGATCAGGTGCTTCGACGAATGAGGTCGCAGTACGACAGCGCTCCGGCCGGCTGGTAGGGTTCGGTTCCGCGCCGCAAGCGTGGAGGTGTGGTTTGTCACGATCCCCTGTAGCTCAATTGGCAGAGCAGCCGGCTGTTAACCGGCAGGTTGTTGGTTCGAGTCCAACCGGGGGAGCCAGAGACAACGGCCCGTGACCTGCTGAAACGCAGATTGTGGGCCGTTTCGCTTGTCTGACGCATCGGCTATGCATCGTTCAGTGACTCCAAACGCTGGACGGAGCCTTGGCGACGGAACCCACTGACGAAAGCTACGGCCGGGATGTGGCTCCGTGCTCTGCCCTGCGACGGCGGCCTACGCCGCAAGCGGATGGGCACGCTGAGCGGGCTGAACCCTCTTCGATGATCGTGCTGCGGCAGCGGCTGCGCTCGCAGTCTGTGCTGGTGCCAGAAACCGTCGCCTGTCGTCCTATCGATCCGATGTCCGACGCCGTCGCGGACTGGCGAGCCTGTTCGAGCTCTACCGGATCCATTACGGCCAGTCGCCGGCTCAGGCCGCGACACGGGCGTGGGTCGGCGAGATGGCCGTATCCGGCGAGCTCGAGTTCTACGGCGCTCACCACGTTCCGCGAATGGTCGGATTCGCAGCCATTCACCAGGTCCGGGCATCTCTTGGGCTGGGTCGGTTCTGGCAGCTACGCGACCTGTTCGTCGACCCCGCG